>CALUUY010000026.1 GCA_944324095.1 uncultured Elusimicrobiales bacterium | reverse complement strand
AATCATTTGATAAAACTCTCCTTTTTCAAAATTTCAACAAATTTGGCTGCCATTTCTTCGGCAGAACCGCTGAACATCTCGCCTTTTTGACGCGCAGCCGGCGGGAAAATGCGCGACACACGCGTAGGGGAACCTTCCAACCCCAGTTTATGCGGGTCGGCATTTACGTCCACTTCCGTCCAGGTATAAACCTTTTTATCCTGCGCTTTGTGCGCCGCCATAAAGGACGGATATTTAGGCGCATAATCCACAGGCATCGTCATAGTAATCAAAACCGGCAAGTCGGCTTCCATAATTTGGTGGCCGCCTTCAATCAGTTTCTTTACCACAGCGTGGGTGCCGTCGCTGTCCACGCTTTCGCAAAACGTAATTTGCGGAATGCCCAAATGGAACGCAATACCAGGGCCGGTTTGGGCGGTGTCACCGTCAATGGCCATCTGGCCGCACAAAATCATATCAAACTGGCCGATTTTTTTAACAGCCATAGCCAGCGCGTAAGAAGTGGCCCAAGTATCGGAACCGGCAAAAGCGCGGCTGGAAAGCAAGACGCCTTCGTCCGCCCCTAAAGCCAAAGCCAACCGAAGCACCGCCACCGCTTGGGCAGGCCCCATGGATAATACCGTCACTTTGGCACCCGTTTTGGCTTTAATGGCCAACGCTTTTTCCAAAGCGTAATGGTCATACGGGTTTAAAATGCTGGGTACGCCGGCGCGGATTAAGGTGCCGGTTTTCGGATCCACTTTTACTTGGGTGGAATCGGGAACTTGTTTAATACATACAATAATGTTCATGGGGTTCTATCCTTATGCTTTAAAAGTTTCTCTAAGTTTAGCGGAAACGGCGTCTTCGTCCGTTATCAGGCCGGTCATTTTTTCTTCAATGCCAACCAAGTTTACGCCGGCAGAAAGATCCTGCGCACTGGCGGCGCCAACACCCAAGATCAGTTTCATACCGTCTGTGGCAATTTTAAACGCGCTCAAGCGGGCGTTTACGCGCGCCATCGTGCACAGGGTGTTCAGATCAAAGCGGCTGCCTTCGGTCACTTTACCTTCGGCGCATTGGCGGCTGAATACAGCGGCCACTTCCGCTTCGGAAATCAAATCACCCAACATAAAGGTAATATATTGATGGCGGGTTAATTTCTGCGCGCGGCAGTCTTCCAACACGCGGGCCAACGCACGGAAACCCAAGGCTACGCTGTCGGCACCCACGTTGGGGTTCTTGGCGTGAATGGCTTCAAACTCTTCCGCCTGTTTGATGTAGTACTGGCCGCGGCTTTTTAAATGTTCTTGCCAGCGCCCGCGGAAGATGGTCATTTCCAACACTTCGCTGGTGCCTTCGTAAATGCAGGTGATTTTAACGTCGCGTTTAATTTTTTCTACGGCAAATTCTTTGGTGTAACCAAAACCGCCCATGGCCTGGATGGCGTCTTCGGCCGCTTTGTTGCCCGATTCGGTGGCATACAATTTAGCGATGGCACCTTCGGTAGCCAAACCGTGGTTGTTTACTTCCAATTGTTTAGCCGTCCAGTCTATATAAGCGCGGGCCGCTTCAAAGCGCACATAGTGCGGGGTGATAAGCTTAAGCATAAAGCCCTGTTTTTCAGCCAAGGGGCCACCGGCTTGGATACGCTGTTGCGCATATACCAAGGCGGTTTCCACGGCTTCTTCACCGGCGCCCAAACCAAACGCAGCCACCATCAAGCGGGTGTAGCCGAATACGGCCTGCGCCTGCAAGAAGCCTTTGCCTTCTTCTAAACCAATTAAATTCTCAGCCGGCACATACACTTCATCAAACGCCAGCCCCGCTGTGTTAGACAAGCGGATGCCGTGTTTGTCTTCGTGCGCGTCCTGCGTAAAACCGGGGGTGCCTTTTTCTACAATAAACCAGCTGGGGCCGCCGGGAGCCAAAGCCAACACGGTGTAAATATCAGCCACGCCGCCGTTGGAAATCCACATCTTGCTGCCGGTAATTTTGTAACCCACAATTTTACCGTCTTTTTCCACACGTTCGGCACGGGTACGCAAGGACACCAAGTCAGAACCGGCGTCCGCTTCCGTAGCACCGTAAGCTACCAGTTTATTTTCATCGGCAATTTTCTTAAACCATTTGGCTTTCTGTTCCGGGGTGCCGCCTACGTTGATGGGGTCGCTTCCCAAGAAAGTGGCGAATACGCCCGTGGCGATACCCAAATCAATACGGGCCAGCTGTTCGCAAACGCGGTAAATTTCAGTGGTCTGGCCGCCCAAACCGTTGTATTCTTCCGGAATGAGCAAAAGATGTACGCCCAGGGTGTCGCGGTCGTACATCTCTTTCAAAATGTCTAAAGGAATTTCATTTTTGGCGTCATGCTCGCGGATAAATTCGTGCGAGATGCGGTTTTTAGCATATTGCTTCAAACTATCCAACATCAGGTTTCTGGTTGTCAGGTCGTTTTTTGCCATGTTTGTTTTGTCTCCAAAATACAATATAGGTATATAATACCAATTTTTGAGCCCCCGCGCATACACGCAAGGGCTCTTTGTAAAAACACAATGCTCTTTTAACTAAAGACAAAAAATCATTTAATTGAGCTTGTAATAATTTCTGTTGGCGTTGACATGATCTACAACAGAAGGGCCTAAAGATTTACAAAGATTATTTAGTTCATCATCGGAAACAGGGGCGGAGCAAAATTGAGATCCTTTCCAAGTACTGATATTAGGATGAAACTCAAAAAATAGATTTTTTGTAGGATGTCTTGCAAAAAGGCCACAACCACTCATTACATAGTTATAATAAGTATTTTCTGGGATTTGTATATCCAATTCGTCCAAACTGGAAGCACAACTGCCATTCGCTAAAGTATAAACTTCCATCGCTTTCTGTAAAGAACTTAATAAAGTAAACGCTTCCACCGCCCGGCTCTTTTCTACCGCGCGCTCATACTGCGGCAAAGCAACCGCTGCCAGTATCCCTATTATCAAAACCACTACTAACAACTCTATTAACGTGAACCCGCATTCTTTTTTCATAAGCAGTCTTCCCTCACACTCCTTACAAATGCCATTATATAAAAAACAAAGCAATCGGCAAATAAAACAGCTCTTAATTTATTGGAAAATATGTATAATGAAAATATGAATTGCATATTTTGCGGCATTGCCGACGGCTCCATCAAAAGCCAACTGATTTATGAAGACGAAGACGTGGTGGCCTTTAAAGACCTAAACCCTCAGGCCCCCACCCATCTGCTCATCATCCCACGGGAACACATTGCCCGCCTAGACGAAGCAGACGAAAAACACGCCCTTTTATTGGGCAAACTCCTGCTAACTGCAAAAAAACTGGCCAAACAGTTTAATTTGAAAGACTTCCGCCTGGTAACCAATAACGGAAAAGGGGCGGGGCAGAGTGTGGATCATCTGCATTTCCACTTAATGGCCGGGCGCCGGTTTAATTGGCCGGCAGGCTGAGGGCTGGAAATTAAAGCAAAATTTTATATAATATAGGAGAGGAGAAAATCCTCGCCCATTTTTAGCTATGTAACCGTAGAAGGTGGTGAAAAAGTAAATGGTTTTTGTTAAAGTGAGAGACGCTGAACACTTGGAAGAAGCCCTCAAACGCTTTAAAAGAGAATGTGAGAAAAACGGTATCTTGAAAGAAATCAAAAGACGTGAAACTTACATGCCCCCGAGCGTGAAGAGAAAATTAAAATCCCAAGAAGCGCAGCGCAGAGCCAGACGCACCAAACGCAGACGCTTTTAATGATTGACATTTAACAGGCAATAGCTCGATACTATTCAGTAAAGAGCTATTGCCTTATTTGGCTTTACCAATCAATTAGCGTGGGCGTTTGATGAACAACAATATCGTAGAAACAATTAAAGAACGGCTGGACATTGCGGAGTTTATCCGTCAGTATGTGCCGGGTTTAAAACGTGCAGGTAAAACGTGGAAAGCCTGTTGTCCGTTCCATAAAGAAAAAACTCCTTCTTTTACTTGCAGCAGCGAGAAGGGTCTTTTTTATTGTTTCGGCTGTCAGGAAGGGGGCGATATTTTTGCCTTCCTGATGAAAATGGAAAATTTAACTTTTAACGAGGCTCTTCGCAAACTGGCCGATTTGGCCGGCGTGGAGTATCAGCCTGCGGGGCAGCTGTCGCTGGAAGAAAAGCGCCGCATAGAAGCCCGCAAAACATTGGACTTTGCCAAACAATTTTATCACCGTAATTTAACGGGCCCCGGCGGGGAAAAAATTCGCCAATACATCAAAGGCCGCAACCTGACCAAAGAAACCGCCGAAAAATTTGAACTGGGCTTTGCTAAAAATGAATCCACCGGCCTATGCCAGTATGCCCGTGCCAACGGTTATACAGACGCGGCCTTAAAAACAGCCGGTCTTTGTGTGCAAACCCCATACGGGGCGCGGGATTATTACCGCGGAAGGCTTATGTTCCCCATCATCAACCAACGCGGGGAAACCGTAGGCTTTGGCGGGCGCGTGTTGGACAATGGGGAACCCAAATATTTAAACTCCCCGGACACTATTTTATTTTCCAAAAGCCGCATTTTATATGGGCTTAATTTTGCCGGGCCGGCTATACGCAAAAACGGCCGGGCGGTACTTTTAGAAGGATATATGGACGTGATTGCCTGCCACCAAGCAGGGGTGCAAAACACGGTGGCCCCGCTGGGCACCAGTTTAACGGCCGATCACGCCAAGCTGTTAAAACGTTACACGCAGGACGTTATTGTATTGTTTGACCCGGACGCCGCCGGCATACGCGCGGCGCTGCGCGGGGCGCTGATACTGATAGAAAACGGGCTTTTTGTAAAAGTAGCGGCTTTGGCCGACGGGCTTGACCCGGACGAATACATCGCCAAATACGGCAAAGAAGCCTTTGAAAAAGTGTTAGATAGCGCACAAGATTTAATAGAATTTCATACCCGGCTGCAGCTGGATTTGTATCCGCAGCCATTAAAACCGCAGGATAAAACGGCCATTGTTTCTGAACTGGTGGAAACAGTAGCCAAACAGCCCGACGAGATTGTACGGCGGGAATGGATTAAATACGTGGCCGAACAAACAGGCGTAGATGAAACGCTGGTAATAGAGCGCTTACATCAAAAAACCGCCGCGCCCAAGTATGGGGTCAAGCACACGCCGGCGGCGCCTAAAAAGCAGCCGGCAGCAAACCCGGCCGAAACGGATTTAATTACTTGGCTGCTGCGTTACCCGCTGTATGCCAAATCCTGCGAGTATTTGACAAAAACCGATTTTGAGGACGCCCGTATGTGGGAGCTGTTTGCCGCACTGCAAAAAGCGTACCGGGAGAACCCGGCGTCCGGCTCTATGATAGAGCAAACCATTCAAAACGCCCCCGGGCTGAAGAACGAAATAATAAAATTGTCCTTAACGGATATTCCGCAGGACTTTTCACCCGAGCGCGATATTGCGGAGTGCGCCGCCAAAATAGCAAAAGCCGGCCTGCAAAAACAACTGGCAGCCTTACAGCATAAAATGAAAACGCTGGGCGCCGGTAACGTGCCGCCGGATATGGTGCAGTTATATATGCAGTTGCAAAAGAAGTTAAAAACTAATTAGAGGTAACGCGAAACTATGGCAAATGCAAATAAAGCCTTAAAAGATTTAATTGAAGAGGGTAAAGAGAGCGGGGTGCTTTCTTTGGAAGACTTGAACCGCTCTATGGCCGAGGCTGACTTAAGCGCCGAAGACAGCGACGATATTCGCGACGCACTGAGCGAAGAAGGCATACAACTTTTAGACCAGAAAAAATTTAAAGAAGTATCTATGGCCGACAAAGAGGCTTATAGCGAGGATTTCTCCTCCAGCCCGGATATTTCCAACTCTATTCGTATGTATCTGTCCGAAATGGGCAAGGTGCCGCTTCTTTCGCGCGACGAAGAAATCACCCTGGCGCGCAACATTCGCGAACGGGAAAAAGAACTTCGCAAACTGGTGTTGGAATCCCCCATCACAATGCGTGAAATTTGCAACTGGGAAGAACTAGTTGACCAGGAAGAAATGACCACCAAAGAGCTTATGCCCCGCGGCAAACGCACCACGCGCGAATTAAATAATATGCGCAAAAAATTAAAAGATGCGGCCCAGTTTATTGGCAAGCGGGAGCAGGAAATCACCAAACTGATGAAAGAACTTCGCGACGGTGATTTAACCGACAAAAAACGCAACAAAAACATTGAACTGTTGGAAGCCAAACAAAAAGAAGTGGTAGCCACCATCACCAAATTAAACTTAAACCAAAACAAAATTAAACGTTTGACCAACAAAATTAAAAACCTAGCCGCCCGCTTAACCGAAACCCGCGCCGATATGCAACGCTTTGACGAATATTTTGGCCCGTATGCGGAAATCAAAAAATTGGTAACCAAATACACTTCCGGCAAAATGACGGAAAAAGAGTTTAAAAAAGCGACCAAATTTTCTTTGGAAGAACTGCAGCGCGCGCTGGACAATATAGAAGGCGTACGCCGCCGCCACAGCCAAATGGTGGACTTGCTGCCTATGACGGAAAAAGAATTTTTGGCGTTTAATGACCGCATTGTGTTTTTTGAAGACATGATTTTGCAGGACAAATTAAAACTAATTAAAGCCAACCTGCGTTTGGTGGTGTCTATTGCCAAGAAACACGTTAATTCCAATTTGGAATTGTCGGACTTAATTCAGGAAGGCGGGCTGGGGCTTATGAAAGCCGTGGAAAAATTTGAATACAAACGCGGTTTTAAATTTTCCACCTACGCCACTTGGTGGATACGCCAAAGCATCAACCGCGCCATTGCAGACCAGGCCAACACTATCCGCATACCGGTGCATATGAAAGAGTTGGTGTCTAAGCTAACCAAAGTAACCAACAAGTTCCGGCAGGAACACGGGCGCGAACCGACGTTGGAAGATTATTCAAAAACGTTGCGCTTGTCGGTAGAAAAAGTGAAAAGCGTGTTAAAAATTATGCAAGACCCCATTTCACTTTCTACCCCTATTGGCGAGGACGAAGACTCCAACCTGGAAGATTTTATTGAAGATAAGACAGGGCCCAACCCCACCACATCCGCGGTGGATTTCCTGCGCAAGCAGGAAGTGGCCGAAGTGCTGGCAACCCTGTCCGAACGGGAAGCCAAAATCATCAGCCTTCGTTTTGGTATAGACTCCGGCTATCCCCGCACCTTGGAAGAAGTGGGTAAAATGTTTAACGTCACGCGTGAACGTGTGCGCCAGATAGAAGCAAAAGCCATCCGCAAGCTGCGCCACCCCAGCCGCACCAAGATGTTAAAAGATTATCAAGATGCATAATTCTCCAAGCGCCCTCTTAACCGAGGGCGCTTTTTTGCCTTGTTGTGTATGTGTGTAGTGGCAAGCATAGCACAACGGGCGCTAGAGCCCCCAAGTGTGCCTACAAACAAATCCTGTAAAAAAACGCTTGTGTTTATTAATCTTTGGCCCAACTCCGGCTCCAAAATAGGTTCACTATTTTTTCCCCTCACAGCATCCGTTTTACGGTTATTAGGACGCATTTGAAAGCAAATTTTAGCAAACACAATGTGTTTTTTATCAGGATTTTACCCCCAGATAAAAAAACGGGCCTTTTACTCGTAAAAAACAAGCAGAAAACGCCGGGAAAGTGCTAAAATGTATATACGGGGCTTTTGCCCTTTAATTTATTGTGGAGGCCTTATGCCTATTTGGATTTTTAGGATTTCTACTTTAGTAGCTTTTCCTTTCTTAACTTATAACTTTATTGATAAAGATATGATGAGCCTGCTGGGCGGGCTTTTGTGCGGGGCGATCGTCCTGGCTGGCGAGGTGTTATTCAAACGCTTGCGCCTGGTAAAATTGATGATTGCCTGTTCCGGCTTATTGCTGGGTTATATGTTGTATGTATTTTTTGATTACGGTTTGATGAAATTTGCCAGCGACACCGTAGCCAACTTTTGGGGCCGCTATGAAAGCAATGTAGAAATTGGACTGTTAATTTTTGGCGTACTGGTAAGCATTTTTAAATCGCAGGATTTAGAAGGCCTTTCGTACCGTGGCAGCCATTTGAAAGTGGCGGATTTATCTGCCTTATTAGACGGGCGCATTTTGTATTTGTGCGAAATTAATTTTCTGTCCGGCATCATTGTACTGCCCATTTTTGTAATAGAAGAATTAAACAAAATGGCCGCCAGCAAAGACCCGTTGGAACGCGCCAAAGGCCGCGGCGGGTTAGATGTAGCCGCCCGCTTGCAGGAATTAAAATCCATTAACGTCCGCATTACCAACAAAACCCCCAAAGCGCAGGATAATGTGGAGCGCATTGTAAAACTGGCCCAAAGTTTAGGGGCGGAAGTGGTAACGCTGGATTTTAACGTTAACAAAGTAGGCTCTTTGTACGACGTAACCGTTTTAAACATTGCCGACTTGGCCACCGCTTTAAAACCGGTAGTGCTGCCCGGGGAAACAATGTCTTTGTTTATTATGAAAGACGGAAAAGAAAAAGAACAAGGCATCGGCTACTTGGACGACGGAACAATGGTAGTGGTGGAAGACGGACGCAAATACATTGGCAAACGGGCGGAAGTGTCGGTCTATTCCATTTTGCAAACGTCTTCTGGCCGTATGATTTTTGCCAGAACCAAATAGGATTTGTGAATGACTAACCAGACGGGCTTTGCTTCAGCAGTAATTGTAGCGGGAGGAACCGGCAGCAGAATGGGCCGCCCCAAACAAATGCTGCCTTTGGGGGCGGAGCCTGTTTTGTTTCATACCGTGCGTGCGTTTTTATCCACGCCGCAAATTGCCCAAGTGGTGGTGGTTACCACCCCAGAAAATCAAGCAGCCCTGCAAAAAAATTTTGAGGGGTTAATATTTGCCCTGCCGGGAAGCACGCGCTTAGAATCTGTTATAAACGGTGTTGAGAAAACTTCCGCTCAGTTGCCGGTGGTGGCCGTACACGACGGGGCACGCCCGCTCGTAAAGCCTGTTTTTATTTCCCGCTGCTTACAAGAAGCCAAAACGCACGGGGCGGCGGTACTAGCCGTACCGGTAAAAGACACCATTAAAGAATGTCAAAATTTTACCGTCTGCCATACGTTAAACCGCCAAGTGCTGTGGGCGGCGCAAACGCCGCAGTGCTACCGCAGAGAACTGCTAACGGAAGCATTGGAAAAATACGGGCAGGAAAAAGACGCGACGGACGAATCCCAACTAGTGGAAAAGCTGGGGGTTCAGGTGCGGGTGGTTCCGTCCGATTATGCAAACAACAAAATAACCACTCCGGAAGATTTAATTTTTGCCGAGGCGCTTATGCAACAATCTTTTTATTACCGCACCGGGTTCGGGTTTGATTTACACCGTATGGAACCGGGTTTAAAAATGTTTATAGGCGGGGTGGAAATTCCGCACGATAAAGGCTTTGTGGGCCATAGCGACGGGGACTTGGTGCTTCACGCCATTTGCGATGCTGTTTTAGGCGCCTTATGCGAAGGTGAAATAGGCATTTTATTCCCCCCCACTGACCCCACTATTAAGGGTATTTGCAGTGTGGACATTGCCAAAAAAACATTGGAAATCGTCCGCCAGAAACAAGCCCAAATTGTGCATATAGACGCCACTATTATCACCCAAGAGCCCAAAATTAAACCGCATTATGAAGCGGTTCGGGCGTCTTTAGCGCGTATTTTTGAAATGGACGTTAAAAACGTCAGCTTTAAATCCAAAAGCCACGAACACGTAGGCGAGATCGGCCAAGGACAGGCCGCTATGTGCCAAGCCGTGGCCACTTTAAAAATAAAGGAGTAAACCAGATGAACTTAAAACCGTTTATTTTATTATTTTGCGCGGGGGTATTAACGGCCTGTAGCGGTACAATGGATTACCGCTCTTCCAAAACCATCAAACAAGGTTTAGATTACAGTATGTACACGGATTATGAAAACCGTTACGAACTGCCTTCCGGCCCGTTAGATGCGCCCAGCGTGTTAGATGAAAACACCCCTTCCGGGGACGTTTTAATGGCAACGGACAATCTGTCTAGCGACGAAGATTTTACAGCCGTACTGCCCGCCTCCGCCTATGACACATACGGAGACGTGGTGGTGCCGGTAGCCAAAAAGAAATTTCAGCTGGGGGGCAAAGCTTCTTCCAAAGAAATGAAAGTTTTCCAACAGGCGTTAACCCGTGCCTATGCCCAAGCCTTAAAAGCTTATAATGCGGCCGGGTTTACGTATTCTGTATCCAGCGTGGGGGCGGTAAACCCGCTTTCAGACATAGAAGTAAGCTGTATGTTAGCGGAATCTTCCGCCAATAGCGTAGGGCAAAAAACCTGCAATAAATTTTTCCGGGAGTTGGCGTCCAATTATGACTCCTTACTAACGGAGGCCCATTAATTATGTTTTTATATAATACAGCAACCCGCCATAAAGACACTTTTACCCCCCAAAACCCGCAGCAGGTTACTATGTATTGCTGCGGGCCGACCGTTTATAACTACGCCCATATAGGTAATTTACGCACCTATATTTTTGAAGACTTATTGGCGCGTACTATCCGTTTACATTACCCGTTAAAACACGTGATGAACGTGACAGATGTGGGGCACTTGGTGTCCGACCAGGACGACGGCGAAGACAAAATGGAAGTAGGCGCCGCACGCGAAGGAAAAAGCGCGTGGGATATTGCCAAATTTTACGAAGAAAAATTTTGGGCGGATTTTGATGCTTTAAACTGCACCCGTCCCACGGTTATCAGCCGCGCTACCCAGCATATTCAGGAAATGATAAACCTGGTAAAAACGCTGGAAGAAAAAGGCTATACGTACCGCACCAGCGACGGTATTTATTACGATACCTCTAAATTTGACCGTTACGACGCACTGGTCGGGCACGCGCGCATCAGCGGCCTGCAAGGCGGTGCCCGTGTGGAAATGAGCGATGAAAAACGCAACCCGACGGATTTTGCTTTATGGAAGTTTTCTCCCAAAGACAAAAAGCGCCAAATGGAATGGGACAGCCCGTGGGGCGTGGGTTTCCCGGGGTGGCATATAGAATGCTCTTCTATGGCTATGAAGTACCTGGGGCACACGCTAGACATTCACTGCGGCGGGATTGACCACGTAACCATACACCACACCAACGAAATCGCCCAAAGCGAAGCCGCCACCGGCCAAAAATACGTGAATTATTGGGTACACGGGGAATTTTTGATCTTGCGCTCGGGCAAGATGTCCAAATCCGGCGGAACCTTTGTTACTTTGGCCACGTTAAAAGAAAAAGGTTATGACCCGCTGGCCTACCGTTACTTATGCTTAACCGCGCATTATCGCACCCAGTTGGAGTTTACTTTTGAAAGTTTAGACGCCGCCGCCAAAAGCTTGGAAAACCTGCGCACCTTAAGCCGCAGCATTTTAACCGAAGCCAAAGGGCAAGAAGATGCCTCCGGCGCCTGCCAAACCTGGAAAGACAAATTTGCCGCCGCTATGGAAGACGATTTAAACGCCCCCAAAGCCTTGGCCGTAGTGTGGGAAGGCGTACGCAGTGCGGAAATGTCCGCTGCGCAAAAATTGGCTTTTCTGCGCTTTGCAGACGGCATTTTAGCGTTGGATTTGTTTAAAGAAAAGAAAGAAGAACCGCTCGCTCTGCCCCAGGAAGTACAAAACCTGCTGGAAGAGCGCGCCCGCGCCCGCGCAGCCAAAGATTACAAAAAATCGGACGAACTGCGCGACGCTATCGCCCAGCTGGGGTATTTGGTAAAAGACACCCCGCAAGGCCAAAAAGCGGAGAAGAAACCATGAATATGAAACAAGTGCCCGCAGAATTTTTACAACGGCTGCCCAAGGCGGACTTACACGTACATTTGGACGGCTCACTTCGTTTATCCACCTTAATAGAGCTGGCCCAACAAGAAGGGGTGGAGCTGCCTGCCTATACGCCGGAAGGTATGCGCAAGTTAGTGTATAAAGACAAGTATGCCTCTTTGGTGGAATATTTAAAAGGTTTCAGCTATACGGGAGCAGTGATGCAAAACGCGCAAAATATAGAGCGCGTTTCCTATGAGCTGGCGCAAGACTGCTTGGCCGAAGGTGTACGCTATTTGGAAGTACGTTTTGCCCCGCAACTACACGCTAACGATAAACTTTCCGCCCAAGACGCGGTGCGCGCAGTGGCGCGCGGGTTGGAACGGGCGCGCAAAGAGCACAATGAATCGCCCGATGTGAAAAGCGGGAAGGATTTGGAATTTCATTGCGGTATTATTGCTTGTGCTATGCGTAACTTTAATGCTTTTATGTCCCCTTACTACGGGGTACTGATGAAAGCGTTGGCACAATCCAGCAAGACGGAAATTTTTAATATTGCTTCTTTGGAACTAGCCAAAATGGTGGTGCGCCTGGTAAAAGAAGAACAACTGCCCATTGTGGGGTTTGACTTAGCCGGTGAAGAAGCCGGTTATCCAGCGTCTGACCACGTAGAAGCCTACCGCTATGTGCATAAATATTTTATGCGCAAAACCGTACACTCCGGCGAAGCCTACGGGCCGGAATCCATCTTTCAAGCTATTACGGATTGTTACGCCAACCGCATAGGCCACGGCACACACTTGTTTTCCAAAGAAATGATTAAAGACAAAAAAGTGAAAGACAAACAAGCCTATGTGGACAGCCTGGCCGACTACATCGCCAGCGAACGCATTGGGGTGGAAGTCTGCTTAACCAGCAATCTGCAAACCTTGCCGGAGATTAAATCCGTTAAAGACCACCCGGTTAAAGAGATGATTGCCCGCGGTTTGCCTATCAGCATTAATACAGACAACCGATTGGTTTCCAACACCACTGTTACCAAAGAGCTGGAACTTTTGGTGCGCAATATAGACTTGTCACCCAAAGAGCTTAAAAATGTGGTAATAGCCGGCTTTAAAGGGGCGTTCTTCCCCGGTAGTTACGTGCAAAAGCGGGACTTTATACGTAAAGTAATTGACCGTTATAACGCACTAGCCAAAGAATACAACATCCCTACCTATTAAGCACATTAAAAACCCCGGCACAGCCGGGGTTTTTTAGCGCTTTGCCTGCCTTGTAACCAGCGTTCTTACTAAAACATACAGGCAGAAAAATTATTTTTTCATCACGCGCTTATCAATTTCCCCAACAACATTAACCCCCCGCTCATACGCAGCGGGGGGTTAAATTTATCAACCTTATCTAAAGTGCAAAAGCGTTAACGCAAACGCAAAGCCAAATCATTTAAGTCCATTAATTCCAGCACATTTAATTCCTTAAGGTTTTGTTTTTCCGCGCGGGACAACGGCGCCGTATAGGCTTTTTTAAACCCCAGCCGCCGCGCTTCTTCCAGCCGTTTATCCAAAAGCGGCACTTTGGCGGCTTGGCCTAAAATACCCACTTCGGCCATAAACAAACTATCGTGTGCGATGGGGATGTCTTTACAGGAACTGATAACCGCCGCACAAACAGCCAAATCCAAGGCAGGGTCTTTTAATTTTACGCCGCCAGCCAGGCTGACAAAAATGTCTTTATTATCCAGCGCCAGCCCGATGTGTTTTTCCAACGCGGCAAACAGCATTAAACAGCGGTTTAAATCTATCCCCGTAGCCACACGCCGCGGATACGGATAATGCGTGGGGCTAACCAAAGCCTGCACCTCGGTAAGCAAGGGGCGGCTGCCTTCCAAGGCCAAGGAATAGGCGCGTCCTTTTAAAGCGCGTTCTTTAGAGGTTTGGGCAAAATATTCGCTGGCGTTTTCCACGCCTTCCAGCCCGTGCCCGGTCATTTTAAAAAGGCCAATTTCCCCAGTGGAGCCAAAACGGTTTTTATGCGGGCGCAGCAAACGCAGCACATTGTCTTTCTCCGTATCAAAATAGAGCACGCTGTCCACCATATGCTCCAGCACTTTAGGGCCGGCCAGTTCACCGTCTTTAGTAACGTGGCCTAATACAAAAGTAATAATACCTTTGGGTTTGCACAAACGCACCAATTCGCTGGCGCATTCGCGCACTTGACCCACTGTACCGGCGGAGGAAGTAAACTCCGGGTGGAAAACGGTTTGGATAGAGTCCAACACCAACACGTCCGGAGACACCTGCTCCACGGCTTGAACTATTTTTTGTATATCGGTTTCACAATGCAGGAAAATATTTTCGCTGTTTACACCCAAGCGCTGCGCCCGGCCGGAAATTTGGTTAATGCTTTCCTCGCCGGAAATATAGAGCACCTTCATCTTTTGCGCTAACGAAGCCGCCACCTGCAGCATAAGCGTACTTTTACCTATGCCAGGGGCCCCGGCTAAAAGCGTAATTTGCCCTTTCACAAGCCCGCCGCCAAGCAGGCGGTCAAACTCCCCAATAGCGGTGGGGATGCGGGTTTCCGGCACGCAGCGGCTTTCAGAAAGTTTGATAATCTCTGAAGAAAAATCCGTAAACGAGCGGGCGCGTTTTTCTTTTTTACTTTCCTGCTGTTTTACTTCTTCGGCCAACGTATTCCATTCCCCACATTCGGGGCACTGGCCCGACCATTTGGGGGCTTCATATCCGCATTTTTGACAAACAAACACGGTTTTAAATTTCATATTCACTCCTAACGGGCCAACGTGGCCATACCAAAGAAAGAAGAAATATCCTGGTCGTTAAACGAAATGTTGGCTTTTACGGCAAAGTCGTTCGTTTCCAACGCATCGCGCATCCAAGCGCCCACAGAGAAATACCGGTTAAAGCGGAAATCCACCCCGTAGGTCAAATTCGGTTTATTAAACAGGCGCTCGTTAATTACGCGGTCGCGGCCCCAGTCGGTCAGTTCCACCGTACCGGTAAAGCGGTTTAAAAAGTCCTGTTCATAGAACGGGCGCAACTCCATAGCCACGCCGCCCGCCCCGCGGATAAGACCCGCAGACACAGATGCCCAACGGTTATACAACCCAAAGCGCAGGTCTATCTTGTTGCGTTCCAAATAATCGCCTTTGGCGGGGGTGTCATCTTCGTTGCCGATATTGGCTATACCCGCACGGTAAAAAGTGTACCCGCTGGACGGATAAATTTCCAAAGCCAAATCGCTGCTGGCCACTTGAGAAGAAGGCATATAAAAGAAATCATAATCCCAATAAATGCGAAAGCGGCTCATTTTACCCACAAAAGTTTTTACTTCCGTCATCGTCTCTTTCAATTTAGTAACGCTTTCTTTTACGTCAGATTTCATTTCCGGATCTTTAATTAAACTGCCAATGACGCCCTCTCCATTATCTAGGCTAGTCATCACATTATCGGCCTTGGCTACCACGTCTTTAAGCTGATCGCTGATATGGCTTAAATTTTGCACTGAATTGTTTAAATACGGCCGCATAGAAGACACCATCTGGTTTAAATTGGCCGAAAGTTGGCGTACTTCCTGTAAAGAGGCGTTTAAATTTTCGCCAAATTTTCCCTGTTGGTGTACGCTGTCCACCAATTCTTTTATGCTGGCCATTGTTTGGGCAATCATCACGTCCATAGGAACTTCGTCCGTCCCGTCCACCACAGAACCGGCTTTAATCAAACCGGAGGCTTCATCCCCCTGCACTACTTTTAAATATTTGGTGCCTATAATACCCGTCATCACCACGCTAAAACGCGCCCCTTTATACAAGGGAATACCTTCGTTGATAGACGCTACCACCACCACGGCGCCGTCTTGTATTTTAATTTCTTTTACTTTGCCCACTTCCACCCCGGATAATTTAACCGGTGCTTTTACCGGCAGGCCGGACACATCCTGAAATTTAACATTAACATCATAACTGCGCGTTACGGAAAACCCGCCTAAAAAATAAAGCGAGAACCCCAACACCGCTATCCCCACTACTGTAAACAAACCTAACTTGGTTTCTGGTTTCATAATTTCATTCTACCTTTTAATAATTTAAAATGACCGGCTAATCCTTCATAATTTTCATTTGTATAGGCCCGTGGCTGCTGCCGCTTACAAATTGTTTTACATAGGGGTTATCCGTCTGCCTAAACTGCTGGGCCGTGCCCTGCATTAAGATGCGGCCTTCGTGCAAAAAGGCTATTTTATCGGCAATCTTAAAGGCCGAGTTCATATCGTGCGTAATGACGACCGACGTAACACCCAATTTCTTTTTTAAATCCAAAATCAGCTCGCTAATAATGTCAGACATAATGGGGTCTAACCCGGTGGTAGGCTCATCATATAAAATACATTTTGGGTTTACCGCCAGCACCCTCGCCAGCGAAACACGCTTGCGCATACCGCCGGAAAGTTCACTGGGGTTTAAATGTTCCACGTCTTTAAGCCCCACCAAGGCCAATTTTTCTTTTACTACGCGGGCATAATCGGCCTCCGGCACGTCCGTTAAATATTTAAGGCCAAAGGAAACATTTTCCCCCACAGTCATAGAGTCAAACAAGGCCCCGTCCTGAAACAAATACCCAAAATGCCGCCGCACAGCGGCCAGTTTTACTTCGCTGGTTATTTTGGTTACATCCTTTCCATCCACCAAAATTTTCCCGCCGCTGGGTTCTATCAGCCGCACCAGGCATTTAATCAGCGTGCTTTTGCCCGAACCAGAACCCCCTAAAATACAAGTCACTTTGCCGTCATCTATGGTTAAGTTGACGTCTTTTAATACCTGTTTCGGGCCAAAATTCTTTTTTAAATCAATAATTTCAATCATATTAAATACCAAACGCGGTTAAAATGGCCGTTAAAAAATAGTCCAACACCAAAATAAGCACAATAGTGGTTACCACTGCGCCGGTGGTGGATTTACCCACCCCCTCCGCGCCGCCCCGCGTGCTGATGCCTTTATAACAACAAACGGTGGCTATCATAAATGCAAAAATAAAAGATTTAATAAAACCGTGCATAAAATCTTTTACGCCCATAAAAGTGGTAATATCCGTAAAATACACTTCCCCCGGCACCCCCAAAGCATACGCCGCCACCAAATATCCCCCAACTACCCCAAACACGTTGGAAAATACCGTCAAAACCGGCATAGTAAACACAAACGCAAACAACCGCGGAATAACCAAATACCGGGTGGGATTAGTGCCTAAAGTATATAAAGCGTCCAGCTGTTCGGTAACCGCCATTGTGCCTATGTGTGCCGTTACCGCCGCACCCGCACGCCCGGAAATAACTACCCCGGTCAGCACGGGGCCTAATTCGCGGATTAATGAAAAAGAGACAATCGTGCCCACAAAAATCGGCTCCCCAAAAATGTTGCCAATAGTGTTACCGGCTTGCAACGCCAACACCATACCCGTAAACAAGCTGGTAAGCGCCGTTACGCCAAAAGATTCCACCCCTATACTCACACTTTGCTGTACCGTTTGTTTAAACTCAAAGCTGGAGTGCCCCAACCAAAAGAGCGCCGAACGTATCATCTCCGCCGCGCCTCCGGTTTGCGTAAGCAAATTGTCTATTTTTTTACCAATTAATGTAAACATTATTTTTTATAAAACCTCGGTACGCGGGATGTGATTAAAGTGGTAAGCTCATAATCAATGGTGCCAGCTAGGCCGGCCAATTCTTTAAAGCGGATTTCCTGCCCGCCTTGGCGGCCAGCGGCAACCACTTCGTCTCCCACAGTAGCACCTGGCACGTCGGTAATGTCCACCATACACATATCCATTGTGATGTTGCCCAACACGCGGCAACGCTGCCCGCGCACCAATACTTGCGCTTTATTGGACAACGCTCTTAAAAATCCGTCCCCATAACCAAGCGGGATTGTGGCCACACGCATAGGTTTGGACGAAATAAAACTACGCCCATAACTAATGCTGGTTCCTGCGGCCACGTCTTTTACGTACACAATGCGCGTTTTTAAAGACAATACCGGTTCAAACCCGTCTTCCAACCCTAGTTCTGCGTGGCCGGGGCGAACCATATCCAAAAATGTATCCGGGCGGCGCATCATACCCGGAGTAGCGGATAAATGACACGTATTAATATGAATACCGTGCAATTTAACGCCGGTAAGCGTATCGCGGAAATAGCCGATTTGTTCTTCCGTATAGTCGGGGTCGCAATCGGCGCTGGATAAATGGGTATAAAGTCCGTCCAAAATCACATTTGGGTTTTTATCCAAAAATTCCAAAATAGGCATTACCCCGCCGCGGCGGGTACCAATACGCCCCATACCCGTATCCTGTTTAACGTGGCAGAGGGCTTTCATACCCAACTTGCCCGCTATATCCGCCACTGCGCGGGCCGCGTCCATACTGGCAATAGTTACCGCCAGCCGGTTTTTTATGGCATATTCAAAAGCTTCAAACGGGTAAATGCTGCCCAATACCAAAATGGGCATTTCCAGCCCGGCCTGGCGCAGCTCCATACCTTCTTCTACCGAAGCGACCCCCGCAAACTGGCACAAATAATTTTCCTGCGCAAATTTACCTAACTCCACCGCGCCGTGCCCATAAGCATTGGCTTTCAAAATGGCCAAAATTTTAACATCCGGCCCCACCATCTCCCGTATTTTTAACAGGTTGGCTTTAAATTTGGTTAAATCTACTTCTGCCCAAGTGGGGCGCAAGAAAGGAAAGGACACAGTCGTCACTCCGGTATGGGCATAGAATCCATTTCCATACCCGGAGGCATAGAAATATTTTCCGGCGCCGGGTTGGTAAATAGCGTATATTCGCCAATAAAATTCAAATCAATATCGCCCACCGGGCCGTTGCGCTGTTTGGCAATAATAAGCGTGGCTTTGCGTTTAAGGCTTTCATCATCGCGCTTATAATAACCTTCCCGGTGGATAAGGGCCACCACGTCGGCGTCTTGCTCAATGGAGCCGGATTCGCGCAAGTCCGAAAGTTGGGGCTTGTTGTCTTGGCGGGTTTTATCTTCATTTTTACGGCTTAACTGCGAAAGCGCCAACACCGGTACATTTAACGTACGGGCCAAATCTTTTAACTGGCGGGAAATTTCTGATACTTCCTGCTGGCGGCTTTCCGTACGCCCGGAACCGCGAATCAATTGTAAATAGTCTATCACAATTAGCCCCAGCTCCTTACCTTGTTTGGCTAGCTCGCTGGCTAAACGGCGTGCACGCATACGAATTTCCGTAATGCTAATGCCGGAGGTATCATCTATAAACATAGGAGCCTCGGCTAATTTGCTATACTCCCGCAACAAATCACCCCATTTACTGCGGTCATAATACCCGTTGCGCAGTTTATGGATTTCCGTCATAGAAGCCGCACCCAACATACGTTCAAACAAAGAGTGCCGCCCCATTTCCAGCGAAAATATCGCCACCGGTATTCCTTTATTCACACACGCATAATGCGCCATATTCAGCGCCAAAGCCGTTTTACCCTGGCTGGGGCGCGCCCCCAAAATAATTAAATCCGACTTACGAAACCCACCCGTCTTATAATCAAATTCCGTCAACCCGGTAGGAACCCCCTGTATGGGGCTTTTGTTCTTGGCGGCGTTTTCTATCATTTCCAGCACTTCGGGCGCCATGTCTTTGGTGGAAACGAAACCCGTCAGTTTTTGCTTTTGGCCTAATTTGTAAATTTGGTCAGCTGCTTCGTCTATCAACTGCTGGGGTTCGTCGGTTTCCTGGTAACACTTTTGCACCAAAGCCGTGGAGGTGCGGATTAAGTCTCGTATTACAAATTTTTTATAAACGATTTTGGCATAATGCTCCACGTGGGCCGCGGTGGACACTTTATCCACTAACTGCGTTAAATACAATTCCCCCCCCAGCTTGGCTAACAAACCGGAAGTTTTTAACGCCTCGGTTAAGGTAACTAAATCCACGGCTTGGCCTTTCTCGGCCAGGTCTTTCATAGCGGCAAAAATCTTTTTATGAGCATCTTTATAAAAATGTTCCGGCTTGAGGATTTCCAAGGCGGTTTCCACCGCTTCGGCTTCCATAAGCATAGACCCCAAAACCGCCATTTCCGCGTCTAGCGCTTGGGGAGGCAGTTTTTCTTCCAACAAATTTTCGGCTGTGGGCATAAAACCTCTTAAAACAAAAAAATCCTTTCGCGCGCCCGGCAAAACGGCAAGGCGCTGTTACCATATTGTAGCAATTTTAGGCCTTAAAATCGCCCTATATGCAATTATGCACGGGAAAGCTAAAAATTTGCTAAAGTATATTTTTATTGAAAAATTAATCCTTTTAGGGGAGGTTTAATGCCTGCAAAAGCAATATCGGACAAGCAACCCACCGCTTTGTGGCTGGTTTTTGCTACAGAAATGTGGGAACGCTTTAGCTACTACGCCATGCGCAGTATATTAATTCTGTATATGGTGTATCTGTTGGAAATGGGAAAAGAGGACGCTTCTAACCTCTACGGCACCTTTACCAGCTTGGTTTATTTATCCACACTGCTGGGCGGATTTTTGGCAGATAGATACTTAGGGCAAAAATGGGCCATTGTAATAGGCGGCTTATTTATGGCCGGAGGGATGTTTGCTATGAGTGTGCCCAGTATGGCTATGCTCTACATCGCTATGGGATGTATTATATTGGGCAACGGGTTTTTTAAACCCAATATCACCGCTATTGTGGGCCAACTGTATGAAAAGAACGACCCCCGCAGAGACGGCGGCTTTACCATATTCTATATGAGCGTCAACATTGGGGCCTTCTTTGGCCCGCTGGCCGTAGGCTCTTTTGCTCTGGCGGATAATTACGCAGCCGCCTTCTGGATTGCCGGGGCCGGGATGATTATGGGCTTAGTGGTATTTTTACTGGGATACAAAAAATTTATGCCCGGAATTGGCGCTATACCCGTTAATAAACCTGTTTTTTATAAAGACCCGGCCATTTGGGCTTTAACCGCCTCCGCCGCGTTGGTAGCCCTGTATTTAACCGGCTTACACGCTTTAGCTTGGATATTGTTTGCCATCTTGGCGATTGTATATGTGTGTTATACACGCAATAAAAAGGGTAAAAAATCCGAAGGCACCCAACCGCTCACCAAGGCCGAAAAACAACAAATTGCCGTTATCGGCATTATGGCGTTTTTTGCCATCTTCTTTTGGGCCGCGTTTGAACAGGCAGGGGCTGCTTTAAACCTGTTTGCTTATGAATATACAGACCGCGTCATCCATTTGTTTGGCAAAACCTGGGAAATACCCGCCAACTGGTTTCAATCTTTAAACCCGTTGTACATTGTCATCTTTGCACCGGTATTTTCTAAAATTTGGCTGGCGCTGGCCAAAAAAGGCAAAGAGCCTTCCACCCCGGCCAAATTTGTTATTTCCTTATGGTTGCTGGCTATTGGTTTTGCCGTAATGGTGTTGGGGGCGTTTGCATTAGTAGGAAACGCTAAAATAAGCTTATTCTATTTGGCGTTTACTTATTTGTTCCATACGTTTAGCGAACTGTGCATTTCCCCCGTGGGCAAATCTATGGTAACCAAATTGGCACCGGCAAGGCTGGTTTCGCTGCTGATGGGGATATGGTTTTTGTCCAACGCGGCAGCCAACAAGCTGGCTGGAGTGTATTCCGGCTATTTCCAAAAAATCAGCAACGTGCAGTTTTTCCTGTGGTTGGTGATTGTGCCGCTGTTAGTATCCGGCATTTTGATGCTTTCTATGAAAGGCATTAAAAAGTGGATGCACGGCGTACATTAATACATCCATTGCCCTTATAAAAACGCCCCCGCTGTTAACAGCGGGGGTGTTTTATTTAAGCAGTCAAAGCAACTATTCCATATAGCAAGTATCACTGGTCATACACATAGAACTATCCACAGTATTACTTCCTACGATACTTTTGCATATTTCCTGTCCTTTAGTTGATCCCTCTAAAGCTGCACATCCTTTGCGCCCCTGGTTGATAACCAACCAATACTTTCCTCTAGAATCAGAATATACCGCTGCCCCTGCTGGATTTTCTGCACAACAGTAAGGAGTACTACTATAAGTAGGAGCAGTAAGTCCAGATCTAAAAGAGAAATCTTTTCCTTCAAAAATAAAACCTGTAGCGGTATTGCCATTTTTGTCTGTAAAAGAAACCGATAATTCTTCAAAGGGATATACCATATTTGTTGTGCCTTTTTCTAAATTAGCGATTTTTTGGGCATCATTAATGGATTTAATGATTTGAAACGCATTGGCCGCGCGCGCTTTTTCTACCGCTTTTTCATATTGCGGCAATGCTACACTGGCCAATATACCAATTATTAATACTACTACTAACAGCTCAATAAGCGTAAACCCGCCAAATCGGCTCGCTGTGACGTTTTTCATTCTCTACTCCTTTTTTGATTAAATTTGATTTCTAATCAAATTTATCAAAAAAAAAAAAACAAAACAACCCCTATTAATGTTATTACAAGTACATCATGTAAA
>CALUUY010000025.1 GCA_944324095.1 uncultured Elusimicrobiales bacterium | reverse complement strand
AGCCGCAATGGCTATGCCGCAATACTTCAAAGCGGTGGAACGCTCCCGTATGACGGAAGCGGACACGCTGCTTGCCAGCATTGCTCAAGCTCAACGCCGTAAATTCTTGCAAACGAATACGTTTGTAAAGAATTTTACGTCTTTGGACGTATCTCCCAAAGGGTCTAGCGGATCCGCCTATTTTACCAAAGGTGATCCCACTACTGGGGCACATGGCAATGGGTTTAAGATAACTTTGGGTACCGATACAACTTTTTCTGGTGGCGAAGCTACTGCAGAAAGAGTTGCCAGCTCCAGCGATGCGGCAGCAACTGCCACAGGGTTACAGTATAGCTATACCTTATCCAGATATTATCAAAATGATAATGTCCAGTGCACGGCAGGCAATGATGCGGGCGGCGAATTGTGCGCTGATTTCTGCGGTGTTGATAGAGAGATAAGGGCTCGTGGCACTTGCTGCAATGATGGTGGCGAGACTTGTGCCGCTCCGGATCCGATGAGTGGTCCTGCTGGTGGCGGTGCTGGCGACTAATAACAAATTCAGTTAAACAAAACCCCGGGGCGTAAACTCCGGGGTTTTTGTTTGTCTGTTATGATTTATGAACGCCTAAGTTAAAAACTCCGGCGTTTTTTTGTGTTCCAAAAAATCAAACACAACAATTTTTTTACTTGAAGTTTATAAAATTTTAAGTTTTTGGGAATTGTGTTTTATGGGGCAAAAAAGCCGTTTTTAGGTGTTTGTTTTTTGGAGGGCCGTAAAAAGGGTTGACTTGTTTTTTTTTTTTGATACAGTGCCAATAAGGGCCGGGAAAGGTTATATAAAAATTCCTACAGTTCCCTTTTTCGGCCCACCTTGTTGTTTATTCCTGTAAGGAGGAAAATTATGATTAAAACAAATAAGGGTTTCACCCTGATTGAATTACTGGTGGTGGTACTCATCATCGGTATTTTAGCCGCAATGGCTATGCCGCAATACTTCAAAGCGGTGGAACGCTCCCGTATGACGGAAGCGGACACGCTGCTTGCCAATATTGCCCAAGCTCAACGCCGTAAATATTTGCAGTTGAATAAATTTACGAAAAACTTTACCAGCTTGGACGTTGCCCCGAAAGGCGCTACTGGTTCGACCTATTATACCAAGGGAAACACTGGTAACGGTTTTAAAATCACTTTGGCTGGGGATGATATTGGTGATGGTATTGCTACGGCCACCCGCTCGGCCAGCAATGCTCTTCAGTATCAGTACTCTTTATCTCGTTATTATTATAACGATAAAGTTCAGTGCAATGCTACGAATGCTGCTGGCGGAGAATTGTGTGCTGATTTCTGCGGTGTTGATAACGTGATAGCGGCTGGCGGTACTTGCTGTAATGATGGTGGCACGACTTGTGCGGCTCCTACCAATATGAGCGGAAACTAATAACAAATTCAGTTAAACAAAACCCCGGGGCATAAGCTCCGGGGTTTTTGCTTTGTATAAACTGTTTTTTGGGGCGGTTCGTTACGGGTTTTTACGCCTCAATACCGGTAAGCGTTTTAAGCAGGTAACCAATTAAAAAGCTCACCCCAGCTACACCAAAGCTCAGGCAGGCCATTTCCACAAAACGGCGGCGGAAATTTTCGCCCCGTGCTACGGAGTAATAAAAAGAAAAAGCCGCAATCAGCACCAGCGCCGCGCCCAACATCACTCCCAACGCCGCCAGCACATTGTGCATAAACGCAAACGGGCTGACTAACGCCGCTACGGTAATTACATAGGCCGAGCCTGTATATAACGCCGCTTTTACGGGGTGTTTGCCGCCCTCTTCCGATTTGGACGATAAATATTCCGACGATGCCATAGACAACGCCGCCGCTATCCCTGTTATAGCGCCGGTAAGGGCTATTAATTTAGGGTCTCTTAATGCAAAAGTGAAGCCGGCCAGCGCACCGGTAAATTCCACCAGCGCGTCCGACAATCCCAACACCACAGACCCCATATACGCCAGGCGTTCTTCGTTAATAAGGGCTATTAATTTTTGTTCGTGGGCGTCCTCTTCCTTGGCTAGTTCGCAGATAGTGGGGTATTGAGTGAAAGCCGCATAATTTTTTACAGCGCCGTGTTCGCCGTTTTCCATTAATTTAACGGCAAACGTCAGCCCCAATACGCGGGCTAAAACACTATAGACAAAAATTTTTAATTCGTCCGGCTGAGCGGTTACTCCGCTTTCTTTGTGTATAAGTTCATAATGTTTTTCTTCTTCCTGTGCAATTTGCTCCAGTACCTGGCGGTTTTCGGGATTCTTTTCCCGTTTGGCCAGCAAGCGGTAGATGCGGCTTTCGGTCAGTTCAGCGCGTGCGAAGGTGCGCAGTTGTTGCAGCGTTTGTGTGTTTTGTGTTTGCATAATGTCCTTTATTTTTTTGCGGCGGGTTTGGTTTCTATGGGAAATTCCTGCCCGGCGGCAAAGTCATACACTACGGTACCGATGAATTTAAGTTGATCCGTTAAATCTTTTATAGAAATAAACTCATCGGCACCGTGGGTGCGGTTTTCGCCGGTAGGGTCCATATTGGGGCCCAAGCCGTAGGTAATGACGCCTAAGCGGCGTAAAAATTCACTGTCTCCCGAAGCGGGGCTCATCCCCGGCACGGTAATGGAGTGCGGCACCAAGCGGTTGCCGGCTTTTTCAATAGAGGCAAAAAGTTCGTCCGAACCGTCCATCGGCTCCGGAAACGGCATTTGAGGTTTTTCCATAATTTCCAGGCTGATGCTTTCGTCCCCTTCAAACAAAGCTTTTAAATCTTCAAAGAAGGCGTCCGGGTCGGTTCCGGGCAAGAGGCGGGCATTTAAAATGGCGCTGGCTTCGGCACCGGAAGTGCCGGTGTCGTTCCCGCTAGAAATGACGGTGGGGTTAATGGTGTCTTTTAATTGAGAGCGGAAGAACGGGTCTATCGTTACAATTTCAGCCGCCATTTGGCGGTTTTTTTCGTTGCCGGAAAGTAAAAAATGCATAGTAGTGCGGCCGTCTTCGTCTTGCAGCGGGGCGATGGTTTTAAAAAATTTAAGGGCGGTGGGCGTCATACGGGCGGGCGGGTTGTAGGCCGCTATTTTGGACAGCGCCTGTGACAGGCGATATACGGCATTATTGTCCGTAGGCATAGAAGAATGCGTCGGCACCCCGTAGGCGGTGACTTTAATGTCCATATACATTTTGGTGGACGCCTCGGCAAACACAATGGATACACCGTCTTTATCCACAATAATTCCGCCGCCTTCGTTTAATGCAAAGCCCGGGTTTATTTTGTCCCAGTGGTTGTTAGCCAGCCATTTAAGGCCGGTGGCGCTGCCTACTTCCTCGCCGGAAGTGGCCAAAAAAATAACGTCTCTTTCCAGCGGCACCTGCTGTTCTTTAAGCCAGGTAAAGAGGGCTAAGTAAACGGCTGTGTAGTTTTTGGCGTCTGTGGCGCCAAGGCCGTAAATCTTGCCGTCGTCCAAGGTGGCTTTATAGGGGGGGTAAGTCCAGTTATCGGCAGCGGAAGCGGTGTCTAAATGGGAAATTAACAACAAAGGTTTTAAATCCGGGTTGCTGCCTTTTAAGCGAGCAAGCAGGTTGGCGCGGTTTTTGCTGGGGATTAAAATGTCCCAATCAATGCTGTATTTATTAAGTTGTTTGTAAATAAAGCGGGCGGCTTGCAGTTCGTTGGGTTGTGGTTCAGAGGTGTCTATATTAATAAGCCCCACTAAATAGTCTTGGGTGCGTTTTTCCAGCTCGGCAAAAGCGGCCTCTTTTGCCAAAAGAGGCTGCACCGCGCAACATAACGTTATGATAAAGACTAAAAAACGTTTCATTGGCCGCCTGCCGTAAATGTAATTTTGCTGCCTTCTTTTATCCCGTGGCGGGAAATGGAGCCGGCCGGCAACTCCAGCACGTATTTGCCAAAACCATATACCACCGCTACTTCCGCGTCCGGCGTGTAAGTATAGGAATGGGGTACGTATTCGTGCGCTTGGTTGACGGTTTGGTCTGCCCCTATAAAAATAATGTCCAAATCGATTAGGGTGTTTTTCATCCAGAAGGCTTGTTCTTCTTCTTTATCCATTAAAAAGAGCATCCCGTCCCCTTCGGGCAGTTTGGTTACAAACATCAGCCCTTTTTCTATTTTTTCAGGCGTATCAGCAATACGTGCTTGAACGGTAAATCCGTCCGGCAGCGTAACGGGCTTGGTGGCGTATCCGCCGCAAGCACATAGTAAGAAGCCCAAAAATAAGAGGGACAGTTTCTTCATATCTTATAGTGTAGCAAAAATACGGCATTTTACGCGCGGGCACAAATTGACGCTACTTTGTCATTTTGATAAACTGACAAGAAGTAGTGGTCTTGGAGGACAAATGAAAAAGGGTTTTACCTTAATAGAATTATTAGTAGTAGTATTAATTATTGGCATATTGGCGGCGATGGCTCTGCCGCAGTATTTTAAAGCCGTGGAACGCAGCCGTATGGCTGAAGCTCAAAATTTACTGGGAACCTTGGCCGATACCCAGCGCCATAAATATATGGAATTTAATAAATACGCGCAGGATTACCGGGGCCTTTCGGTAGTACCGAAGGGGGCCCAAGGCAGTGTGTATTATACCAAAGGCAATGTGGTAACCGGGGACAATTGCAACGGTTTTGCCATTATTTTGGAGCCGGAAACGGATTTCCGCTTAGCCAGTGCTACGGCACGCCGCTATACTGCCCAGGGTTCGTTACAATACGAGTACGAACTAATGCAGTTTTACCAGGCCAAAGATTTAACCTGCCACGGTATTAATACCGCCGGGCAGGAGCTATGTGCCGATTTTTGCGGTATTGATACACTGGCGGAGTATTGCTGTTCTGACGGAAGGCAAGAAGCCTGCCCGGAACCGACCGACAATTAACGCTTCTCTCTTAACCCCGCTTTTAAAGGCGGGGTTTTCTATTCTTATAGCGTGGCGTAAAATTGGTATAATAAAAAGATGATTTCTCCCGCTTGTGTGTTAGACGTGCAGGATTTGCACGTTTCGTTCTCTACCGAAGAAGGCACCGTACCCGTGCTTAAAGGTTTGTCCTACTCTTTAGCTAAAGGCAAAGTATTGGCCGTAGTGGGGGAATCCGGCAGCGGGAAAACCGTGCACGCACTTTCTCTTTTACGTTTGTTGCCTCCCACCGCGCACATAGACAGCGGTAAAATTTTGTTTGACGGAAAGGACTTGGTTTCTTTATCTCCTTCCTCGTTGCGTAAATTGCGCGGGGCGCGTATTTCTATGATTTTTCAGGACCCTATGTCCAGCCTCAACCCGGTGCTTACCATTGGAGAACAACTGACGGAAACCATATTGGCCCATCGTAAAATCTCTAAACTTCGTGCCAAGGCGCTGGCAGTGCGGCTGCTTAAAAAAGTGGGTATTGCAGACGCTGCCAAACGGTACGACCAGTATCCTTTTCAATTTTCAGGCGGTATGTGCCAGCGGGTAATGATTGCTATGGCGCTAGCCCTGGAGCCCGATGTGTTGATAGCCGATGAACCTACCACCGCGCTGGATGTAACCATTCAAGCCCAAATTTTACGTTTAATTAAAGAACTTCAAGCCCAGGCAGGTATGTCTGCCGTGTTTATTACGCATAACCTGGCTTTAGTGGCAGACGTGGCTGACGAAGTGTTGGTTTTATACGGCGGGTTGTGTATGGAACAGGCGCCTGTACATACTATTTTTGAAAAACCGCTCCATCCTTATACCCAGGGGTTGCTTCATTCGTTGGTGTCCATACGCCAAAAGGCGGATTTTCTGCCCGCTATACCCGGTAACCCCCCGGTGCCGGGGCAGGAATGCCCGGGTTGCCCGTTTGCTCCGCGTTGCCCGCGTGCATTAAAGAAATGTTTTAAAGAGCGGCCCCCGTTGTTTGAACAAGACGGACATAAAGTCGCTTGTTGGCTGTTGGAGGAAAAAGCGTGAACCCGGTTGAAATAAAAAATATTTGTAAAACTTACACACGTAAGCGCTTTTTGTCCTTTGGCAAAAAAGAAGAGACCCCCGTATTAAAAGACGTGACGTTGGCTTTGAAGGAAGACCGGGTTTTGGGGTTGGTGGGAGAGTCCGGCTGCGGGAAAACGACACTTTCTAAAATTGTGTTAGGTTTGGAAAAACCCACTTCCGGCCAGGTAATAGTGGACGGGAAGGATTTGGGTAATTTATCCAAGGCGGGGTTTAAAAAAATCCGCCGTTTTATGCAGGTAGTGTTTCAAGACCCGTATTCCAGCTTGGACCCGCGTATGACTATCCGGCAAATTATCAGCGAGCCGCTGGACATTCACGGTTTGTATAAAGAAAAGTCCACCCGCAAAAAAGTGTTGGAAGAGCTTATCAAATCAGTAGGCCTTTCGGTGGAGCATTTAAACCGTTACCCGCACGAATTTTCCGGCGGGCAGCGCCAGCGTATTGCCATTGCGCGGGCGTTGGCGTTAGACCCTAAAATTTTAATTGCTGATGAGCCGGTTTCGGCGTTGGACGTGTCCGTTCAGGCGCAGATTTTAAATTTGTTAAAAGAAATTAAACAAAAACGGCGGCTGGCTATGTTGTTTGTTACGCACGATTTTGCCGTAGCGCGGTTTCTGTGCGATGAAATTGCCGTTATGTATAAAGGCCGTATTTTGGAGTATGCTCCCGGGGAGGAATTATTCTCCAATCCGCAGCACCCATATACGGAGGCGTTGTTTTCTGCCGTTCCGGTGCCGGATCCGGTGCATCAAAAGAAACGGCAGGCCGTTTCTGTGGCGGCGCGGGCGGATATGGAGGGGCACTTGTGTCCGTTCGCTTCGCGCTGCCGGTATGTATGTGCCGAGTGCGGGCAAACACCGCCTATGTTAAAGGAAGTACGCCCCGGGCATTTTTGTGCCTGCACGGCGTTGCCGTTTAAAAAGAAAAAAAGTTCTTTTGCCATATAGGAGGAAGTATGCAAATAAATGAAAAACGTTTAATAGACACGTTTGTGGAGTTGGTTCGTACAGACAGTGAGTCTTTTAATGAAAAGCCGATGCAGGAGTTGCTGGTTAAAAAGTTAAAAGCCTTGGGCGCCAGCGTGTATGTGGACAATGCCGGCTCTAAATATGACACCAATGCCAAAGGCAATATTATCGCTTCCTTTAAAGGCAGTGTTAAAAGCCAACCGATGATCTTGGCCTGCCATATGGATACGGTTACCCCCGGTAAAGGCATTAAGCCGGTTATTAAAAAAGACCGTATAACTTCCGACGGCACCACCATTTTAGGCGGAGACGACAAAGCCGGTATTGCCATTATTTTGGAAGTGTTGGCCACGTTAAAAGAACAAAAACTTCCGCACGCTCCCTTGGAAATTTTATTTACATTGACGGAAGAAAGCGGTATGCGCGGGGCGAAGAATTTGGATTACAAAAAATTAAAAAGCCGCGAAGGCCTCATTTTAGATAATGAAGAATATGATGAACTTTTAGTGCAGGGCCCTTGTGTAAGTGATGTGGAAGTGTGGATTAAAGGCGTGGCGGCCCACGCGGGCGTCTGCCCGGAAAAAGGCATCTCCGCCTTGGAAGTAGCCGCCAAGGCGCTTTCCATAATGAAACTGGGCCGCATAGACAAAGAAACCGTGGCCAATTTTGCCATTATTAAAGGCGGCGCGGCCAGCAATATTGTGACGGAAGAAATTTACATTAAAGGCGAAGCCCGCAGTTTAAAAGAAGCCAAGCTGGATAAGCAACTGGCGCATATGAAAGACTGCTTTAACAAAGCCGCCAAACTGTTTGTGAAAAAGGTGGATGGCAAAACCTTACGCCCGGAAATTAAGTTTGTTACGGCGCGCCGGTATGGTGCGGTAAGCGTGCCCAAAAATGCGCCTATTGTAAAACTGATTACTCAGGCCGCCAAAGAACAAGGCGTTAAACTGCGTGTTTGTGCCTCCGGCGGCGGGTGTGATGCTAACGTATTGAGCGGTTTTGGGTTTACCTTGCCCAACTTGGGTATTGGCGTGCAAAAATGCCATACCACGTCTGAATATTTGGAATTAAAACCGTTCTTTACGGCTTTTAAAATTGTATTGGGCACTGTGCTGAAATACAAAAAATAAAAGAATAAAAGAGGAAGAAGAGCATTATGTTTAACTATATTTTGCGCCGTTTGCTTTTGTTGCCCGTGGTGATGCTGGGGGTAACGTTTTTGCTCTTCTTCCTCACGCAGCGTTTAAGCCCGGAGATGCGCGCTTCGTTGTATATTAAAGACCCTCGCCAGATGGGCTCGCTGGAAGAAGTTATCCAAAAATACGGCCTGCGTGACAATATGTTTAAACAATATGGCCGCTGGTTGGGCAATGCTATTAAAGGAGATTTGGGTTACAGCCAAAGTGCCAATATGCCGGTGTCTGCGGCCTTAAAAGCCTATTTGCCGGCTACGGTGCAGTTGGCGGTGGTGACCATTGTGTTAGTGGTGTTGTTGGGGGTGTGGTTTGGGTGCGTGTCGGCCGTTAAAAAGGACAAATGGCAAGACGTACTAGCCAGGGTGTTTTCGGTGGGGGGGTTTTCCTTGCCGATATTTGTGCTGGGGTTATTGCTGTTAATGTTATTTTACGGCAAATTGGGATGGTTTGCCCCGGGGGCGTATTCGGTATATACGGATATGATTGTACACGGGGGAAGTTTCCACTCCTATACCGGATTTTTGTTAATAGACGCTCTACTCAATTTTAATTTGCATGTGTTTTGGGATGTTTTATCCCACTTGGTGTTACCGGCGGTTACTTTGTGTATCGGCTCTTTTGCACTGATGGTGCGGGTGATGCGCTCCAGTATGCTGGAAGAACTGGGCAAAGACTATGTGCGTACGGCGTGTGCGAAGGGGTTGGCTCCGTGGCAGGTAACTTATAAACACGCGGGCAAGAATGCGGTTATCCCGGTTATTACGCTGGCCAGCATACAGTTTATACGCCTGTTGGGGGGAACGGTGATTGTGGAAACCATTTTTGAATATCCCGGAATTGGGCGCTTTGGGGTAATTGCTGCACAGCAGTTGGACATTGCGGGGATTATGGGTTTTTCGCTGATGGTAGCGGTGCTGTTTGTGTTGGGTAATTTACTTTCAGATATTTTATATACAGCGGTGGACCCGCGTATTAGGCTGGATTAAGATATGTTACAAAACCGGATTTTTAAACGTTTTGCCCGAAACAAAACTTCTTTAATGGGGTTATTGTTGGTGTGTTTTTTTGCGCTGGTGGCTTTGTTTGCACCGTTACTGGCTCCGGCCGATAATGTGCGTAATCCCTATCAAATGCCGCAAAGCAGTTATGCCATAGAGCCGCAATCCCCCAGTTCTTCCCACTGGTTTGGTACAACCGAGCAACAATACGATTTGTTTTACGGAGTAGTATGGGGGACGCGTTTAGCCTTTAAAATAGGGATTACCGTTACGTTTTTTGCGTTTTTAATTGGGCTGTTTGTAGGTTCCACGGCGGCGTATTTTGGCGGTAAGACGGACGAAGTAATTATGCGCTTAACAGACGTGGTGTTTGCGGTGCCGTCTTTAGTGTTGGCAATGGTAATTGCGGCTATGTTGGGGCCGGATATAAAAAATATGATGATAGCCCTAACGGCGGTGGCTTGGCCTTCGTATGCCCGGTTGGTACGGGGGGACATTTTGTCTGTTAAACAGCGGGATTTTGTAACTGCCGCCCGGGCGCTTGGGGCACGCGGCCCGCGGATTATGCTTAGGCACATTTTGCCCAACTCCATTTACCCTTCTGTGGTGGTAGCCAGTTTGGATATTGGCTACATTGTGCTCACGGCGGCTTCGCTATCCTTTTTGGGGTTAGGGGCTCAGCCCGGCACGGCCGATTGGGGGCAGCTGATTGCTATGGCCCGCAACTGGGTATTGGGCACCAGCGGAAACACGCTGGCGTATTGGCATACGGTGTTTATCCCGGGCGGGGCGATTTTCTTTTTTGTTTTAGGTTGGAATTTGTTGGGGGATGCCTTCCGCGATATTTTAGACCCGCGGCAAGGCTAATTTATTACAATAAAAATACCCCATCGTGTGGCGGAGGAGTAGAGTATGATTAGACGCAAGGATTTATATACCGCTCTGGCGGATAGTGCTTTTCGTTTTCCGGATAAGGTAGCATTGGTGGAAGCCGGAACCAAACGTTCGGTTACTTATACGGAACTGCTGATGAAGGTTGACCGCGCCGCCGATATGTTTTTTGAGCACGGAATACGCAAGGGTGACCGGGTAGCCGTAGCGCACCGCAATTCCATAGACACGGTGATAGCCAACTTTGGGTTGTACAAATTGGGGGCTGTTTGCATACCCATGAATTTTATGGTTACCAAGCCGGAAGAACTGGAGTTTATTTTAAAAGATTCCGGTGCTAAAGCGGTGGTAACACAGGCGGAATTTATACGCCATTATGTAAAAGTGCTGCCCAATTTGCCCAGTATCAAATACATTTTTTCTACGGATGAAATCCCGTCTTCTGTAAAGGACAATCCTGCCGTGCTTTTATTTTGGCAAGAATTGGAAAAATCCACCTTTCACGATGAAACCTCCAACCCCTGCGCAGGTTTGGAAGATTTAGCTTTTATTCTTTATACTTCCGGTACTACGGGCTTGCCCAAGGGGGCTATGCTTACGCACGGCAATTTGGCTTCCAACGTTATTTCTTGCGCGCAGCTTTTTAAAATTACCGATGAGGACGTTTTTTTGTGCCTGCTGCCGATGTTCCATTCGTTTGCGTGGACGACGTGTGTGGTCATTCCGTTGTATCTTAACTTAAAGGTAGTTATTGTAGCCAATATTATGCCGGCCAGCCATTGGCTTAGTGCGATGGGTACGGAGAAGGTAACTGTTATTTTGGCCGTTCCGCAGATTTATAGTGTTTTGTCTAAAGAGGCTCAAGGTTTTAAACGGTTGTATTTACAGTTTTGGCCGTTTAAAAATGTACGTTTTGCGGTTTCCGGTGCGGCACCGCTTACGCAGGAAATAAAAGACCGGTTTGAACAAAAAATCGGCGTACCGATATTGGAAGGATATGGCCTAACAGAAACCAGCCCGGTGGTGAGTGTAAATACGGAAGAACTGCAAAAAATTAAATCCGTAGGGCCGGCTTTGCCCAGCGTAAGCGTGATTGTGCTGGATGATGATGGCAAGGAACTTCCCCGCAATAAAGAAGGCGAATTGTGTATTAAGGGGCCTAATGTTTTTAAAGGTTATTTCAACAATCCCAAAGCCACACAAGATGCTTTTACCCCGGACGGCTGGTTTAAAACGGGCGACATCGTGGAAATAGACAACGACGGGTTTATATTCATTAAAGACCGCAAGAAAGATATGATTATTATTAAAGGGTTGAAAGTATTTTCCGCCCAGGTAGAAGCCGTTATTTGCGAGCACCCCGCTATTGAAGAATGTGCCATTATCGGCGTGCCGGATGGCCGCGGCGGTGAATTTGTAAAATGCTATGCCGTTAAAAAAGAGGGGGCCCAATTAACGGATAACGAGTTTCGCTTATTCTTAAAACAACACTTGGACAATTACAAACGCCCGCGTGATTTTGAATTTGTAGCCGAGCTTCCCAAAAATGCCCTTAAAAAAGTATTAAAGCGTGAGCTTCGCAAAGACGCTGTTGCCAAACTGGCCGAACGCCAACCTAAAGCGGAGGCGGAACTGTAGTTTATGATTCAAAATATTGCCGCCATTATAAAAGAAGTTGCCCCCACTGCCTATTATGTGGGCGGTGCGGTGCGTAACAGTTTGTTAAAAAGATGGTCTGGCGATGTGGACATCACGCTTCCTAAGCAGGATGTAAAACCGGTGGCGTTAGCCTTGGGTAAAAAATTGAATGCCGCCGTTTTTGAGATGGATGCTGAATTTGGCGTATGGCGGTTAGTAACGCGTAAAGAAGGGTTGCAAATAGATCTCTGCGCCTGGCAGGGGAAAACGCTTAAAGAAGATTTACTCCGCCGGGATTTTACATTTAATTCGCTGGCTTATCCCGTTACGCAGCCGGTGCAATTTTGCCTAAAAAAAGAAAATAAACAAACCCAAATTTTATTAAAAGGTTTGCAACGGGCAAAAATAGTAGATTTTTCGGCCGGAATGCAGGCCGTAAAAGAGCGCCAAATACGGCTTACTTCCCCGCGTGTATTTAAAGAAGACCCTTTGCGTATGTTACGGGTTTTTAGGTGTTCGGCCGAATTAAATTTTGCGATTGATCCCAATGTATTAAAACAAATAAAAAAGGATGCTTCTCTCATTTGGCGCAGTGCCGGGGAGCGCATACAAGAAGAATTAACCCGTCTGTTTAGTACCTCTAAGGCCTACCCCAATGTGTTGTTAATGGATGACTGCGGCTTGCTTACAGCCCTATTCCCGGATTTGGAAGCCCAGCGCAGCTGTGCCAAAGTGTATTATGGAGAGGGGGGAGTGCTTTCACACACCTTGGCTGTATTTAAACGGATGGAGTATTTGTTGGAGCATTTAGACAAGGCTTTTCCCAAATATGCCAAAAAGCTGGCGCCGTATGCCGCCAATAAACCACTTCTTAAAATGGCGGCCCTGCTGCACGATGTAGCCAAACCGGCTACCGCCAAAAAAATGGGGGATAGGCTACGCTTTTTTTATCACGAAGAGCGCGGGGCCCGTATGGCTAAAACTATTTTAGAGAAATTGCATTACAGCCGGGCGGATATACGTTTGGTGTGTGCTGTAATCGGCCAACATCTGCGCCCCAGTAATTTGGCTAGTAACGATGTGATAACAGACCGCGGCGCTTATCACTTTTTTAGAGATTTGGGCGATGCCGCTCTTGTGTTATTATTATTGTGTTGGGCCGACTATACCAGCTATGTAACGGATTATCAGCTAAAGCGTATTATGCCCCGCAGTGCAGAACGTATGATGAGTTTGGAGCGGGCCAAGAAAACAGCCAATATCGGTAAAACATTGCGGCATATGCAGGTATTGTCTTTGTTATTAAGCAAATTTTTTGACCAACCCCGTAAAATGAATCCTTCCCGTTTAATTACCGGTAAAGACGTAATGCAAGTTTTAAACTTACCGCCGGGGCCGCAAATAGGCTCCTTGTTAGAACAAGTGGCGGAAGCCCAGGCCGAAGGAAAAGTGCTTACCCGGCAGGACGCATTGGATTTTTTGCAAAGCCTAAACATTAAATAACCCGTGTTTACCGGTTAAAAACAGGCGGAAAGCCTGCTTGACTTGCGGTTGATTTTTTTGATAGAGTGACGGTTAAAGCTACCGTACCGGGGGAGTGCGGGGCCGTTTGGGTTTAAAAGCTTTGTCCCCAAGGAAACTAAATATGAAAAACTTATTATGGATGGGTTTGTTGTTTGTTTTAACCGCTTTTCCTGTGCAAGCGGAGGTGGTGCAAACGGTAAATTTTAATCCGGCCCGTTTGGGGTTGTATGAACGTCTGCTCGTATCTGATTCTGCCGTTTTTAAAGGAGGTTTTGTTGCCTCTTCTATGCAGATTCGTTCTAATGGTACGGTAACCATTTATGGCAGAAATGAAGAGTTTGCTTATGATATTAAAACCCTTAATGCCAAAGATGGTACTGCTAACTATGTGGGAGGCTATTTTCCAAGTAAGCCTACGCTGGATTTCCCTAATATGTGTTTTTCTTCTTTAGAAAATTGTGTTGATGACATTTCAACAGGGACATTAAAGCTACAATTCGTTAGTGGCGGTGCGGCTAAGTTTAAACCTACTTCAACGGATGCTCACCGGGCTAGCCGTATTAATAAAATTACAACTCAAGTCGATCGCTTAGATTTAAATAGTGTTTATGCCAAGATTACCGGTAAGTTAAATGTCACGAGTAGCGTTAAATTAGCTGGAAATACAATACCTAATCCTGGTGTTACTTCTGGAACATTAGCGTGGGAAGACCGTAAAACCGTAAAAAAATCAAGTGGCGGGGGGAAAACTGTAAAGGTTTTAGCGCTTAAAGCACCGGGGGGAGTTCTTCCAAATTGCGTGGATGGCAAGGCTGTTACCAACTCTTGTTCTTGCCCGGGAACGGAGGTTATTACTTATGGCAATAATAAACGGGATGTTATTTGCCGCTATAGTTTTGCTTGTGAGGATTTGCAACATCCAGACTATCACGTGTTGGTTAGAGGCATAGCGGCCGACGGGTCTTGTATCCACTGTAATTATTACAATAGTAGTTATATTTTAAAATTAGATAAAGCCACTTCTTCCTGTGTGCAGCATAAGTACTAAAGTTTATGGCAACACTTAAGATTGTAAAATACGGCGATGATATTTTGCGCCAAAAACTAAAACCGGTAGAGTACGCCCAAATAGCGCCGCAGCTGCCGCAGTTGTTGAAAGATATGGAAGAAACTTGCCTTTCTGTAAATGGGGTAGGTTTAGCGGCTAACCAGGTTGGACTGCCGTACCGCTTAGCGGTTATTTTAATACCGGATACTTCTTCCAAAGAAGAAAAAAAATATAAGCGCTATGTCATCATCAACCCGCAAATTTTGTCTATGCGGGGGGAAAAGCTGGAGGAAGAAGGCTGCCTTTCTTTGCCCGGTTTATGGGCAGAGGTAACCCGTGCTACGGATGTTACCGTTTCTTTTCTGGACGAGCATGGCCAGCCCCAAACGTTGCGCGCGCGCGGTTTATTAGCAAAGGCTTTCCAGCACGAGGTTGACCACCTGGACGGAAAACTTTTTATTGATTTGGTGGACCCTGTGTTAAAGCCGGAATTAAAAAAAGCTATTAAAAAATTACGTAAAGATTGGAAATAGTTTTTTTTGTAACATTTGCAAAACCCCGGGGGTCACCTGCGGGGTTTTTATTTTATGCTATAGGAAATAATTTTATTTTTTGAGGTTGTTTCGTGGCGAGGCTGAACAAGAAGGGAATATTTTTGCGGTCGTTTAACCGGGTTGTTTTTAAAACTTGTATAAGTAACGGGAGCAGCAGTTTTTATAAGGATACCCCTTGCACGTAGAATGTATAAATTTGCTTTTTTATTTCTTTTTTAATAAACTAAAAATATGTTGATTATTTCTTTTGCTAAACGCGCAGTAAAACAAAACAAGAGCAAAAAGTGCTCTTGCGGTTTTGCTTGTGCTTTAGCGGAAAAATAAAAAACCATTTTATTGTTTAGTTAAAACCCCCGCTTAAGTACAAGCGGGGGTTTTTGTATATCAAGGAGAAAATATGTGTTTTACTTATCATAACGAAGAACTTTTTGCAGAAGGCGTTTCTTTGCATAAACTGGCTCAGGAAGTGGGAACCCCTTTTTATTGTTATTCATCAGACAAATTGGCCCGTAACTTCCAAGCCTATCAAAATGCTTTAAAAGAGTTTAACAACACAATATGTTATTCCGTAAAAGCTAACCCCAATTTAGGCGTTTTGCGTACGTTGGCGCGTTTGGGCTGTGGGGCGGATGTGGTGTCTGCGGGGGAGATGTATGTGGCCTTAAAAGCTGGCATACCGGCGGATAAAATTGTATTTTCCGGCGTGGGTAAAACGCGGGAAGAGTTAACCCAGGCAATTAAAAACCAAATATTACAAATCAATGCCGAGTCTGTTGCCGAAGTGGAAACCATTAACCGCATTGCTATTGATTTGGGGCTTAAAGCCAATGTGGCTATCCGCGTGAACCCGGATGTGGACGCACTGACCCACGTTAAAATTACTACCGGTAAAAAAGAAAATAAATTTGGTGTGGATTGGGACGATGCCTACCACCTTTATCGGGCTGCTTCCCGTATGCCGGGCATCCGCTTGGCGGGCATAGCGGTGCATATTGGTTCCCAATTGTTAGACTTACAGCCCTTTCGTTTTGCTTTTACCAAAATTGCGCAAATGGTGCGTGACTTGGAAAAAGAAGGCATTGTGCTGGAGAATATAGACTTGGGCGGCGGTTTAGGTATTAATTACAATGTGGAACTGCCCCCAACCTGCGAAGCTTATGCCGATGTTGTACGGGAAACTTTGGGCGATTTGCACAAACACATTATTGTGGAACCCGGCCGCAGTATAGCGGGTAATATGGGAATTTTGGTTGCCGAGGTGCTTTATACCAAACAGATGGGGGAGAAAAATTTTATCATCATAGACGCGGGTATGAACGACTTAGTACGCCCGGCTATGTACGATGCTTGGCATACCATTTTGCCGGTAGCGCGCAGAGGCACCGCACCTATTATTGCGGATGTGGTGGGGCCGATATGTGAATCGGGCGACATTTTTGCCAAAGACCGCATTATAGAACCTGTCCAACAAGGCGAACTACTTGCTATAATGTGTGCTGGGGCGTATGGGGCGGCGATGTCTTCCATCTACAATTTCCGCCCGCTGGTGCCCGAGGTGTTGGTAAACGGAGAAGAATTCTGCGTAGTCCGCCGCCGTACTTCTTATGAGGAAATGCTATCCGGCCAAAGTGTGCCGCAATGGCTGTAAAGGGTGATTATGAAACAGATTTGTATTATGAAATTTGGCGGCAATACGCTGGCCAATAAACCAAAATTGCTGCAAGCTGCACAGCTGATAAAATCCCGCTATGAAGCGGGGTTTATACCGGTGGTGGTGGCGTCTGCCAATGGGAATTTGACGGATGTGCTGTTAGACCACGCTTACAGCATTACCCCCAACCCGGAAAAACGGGAACTGGATATGCTGGTTACCACCGGGGAACGGGTTAGCGTGGCGCTTTTATCCATAGCGCTTCGTGCGGTGGACGTGCCTGCCGTTTCGTTAACGGGCAGCCAAATTGGCCTTATTACAACAGACACCCACACCGGGGCGGACATTCTTTCTTTAAAAGGCGACCGCTTGGTTAAAGAAATCCAGCAAGGCAATGTTCCCATTGTGGCCGGCTTTCAGGGTATTGGCGAAAATAAGGAAATTACTACCTTAAAACGCGGTGGCAGTGATGTTTCTGCTGTGTTTTTAGCCAGCCAGTTGGGGGCGCATCACGTAGAAATGGTAAAAGACGTAGATGGCGTGTACTCGGCTGATCCCAACAAAGATTTAAAAGCCCAGCGTTATGAAGTGTTGGATTTTGATGAAATGTATAAGCTAGCGTTAAACGGCGCTAATGTGCTCCACCCGGATGCCGTCCGCCTGGCTAAGGCCAAAGGGGTGGAAATACGCATTGTATTTTACCAGACCGGTCAAACGGGTACGGTAATTAAATAAAAGGAAACGTAATAAATGAAACTAAAATTCAGCCCGATTGGCGTAATAGCGTTTTTGTGCTTGGGTGCGTGTGTATATTTATGGGGCCCCGGTTTTGGCGGGTATGTGCGCACCGCGGGGAGTTTATTATTGTATGTGCTTATTTTTGGGGCGTGTTTTGTGGTGATACGCAAATAAAGCGTACGAACGCGCCTTAAAAATATGATATGATATATCTACTTATGGAACAGACATTAATTTTATTATCTGCCGGGTTTGTGGTATGCTTTGTATTGCTGTTTTGGTTTACGGCAAAATACCGCGCTGCTGTGGCCGGAGAAACGGATTTTGACTCCCCTGTGGAAGACTTAACGATGATGACGGTTTCAAAACCTTCCTCCTTTCCTTCCCGTTCTTCTATTTTAGGTTCTTTGCAAAACACCTCTGCCTTAGAAATGGCAGACTTGAAAGAAAAAGTGAAGGATTTACATTACCGTTTGGAAGAAATGAAAACCGCCGAAGACAAAAACTTGGCGGAAATAACCAAACAGATGGGCCGCTTGGAACAGCGCTTGGCTACCTTTGAGCAGGAGTACATTACCAAGCTGCAACCTACTTTATTAAGTTTAATTGAAGAACTTGAAAACATAAAAGTGGGTGAAGAAAAGAAGGCTTAATTTTGCTTTTTGTCTTTGCAAAAGCTCCGCTTGTTTTGCGGAGCTTTTTGTTTTAGAGGGGGGAACATAAATCTCTTTTTAGCAGGTAATGGGCTGTTCTAATAAGCAGGAACGCCTCCGGCTGAGGGGGGAAAGTCCAGCAGCCGGGCTGGGTAATACTGGTTGAGAGAAAGACAAAAAATCACAACAAAATAAAAACGGCGGGCGCAAAAATCTAACATATCGGCTTAGAATTTGCAAGTGTTTTTTTAAAAAAGGTTGCCTGATTTGTTTCGGGGCCCCAAAATTTAATATCATATACCTATATAGTATTTTGTGGGAACCAATTGATTAGGAGACCAAATGAAAAATAAAAACCTTGAACCTATTGCCATAGTGGGCATAGGCGCTATTATGCCCGGAGCTTTAAATAAAGACGAGTTCTGGAACAACATTAAAGAAGGAAAAAACTGCATTACTGAAATCCCCAAATCCTACTGGGACTATAATCTCTTTTACAGTCCTGACCACAAGGCCGAAGACAAGACGTATTCCAAAATCGGCGGTTTCATTCCTGAAACATTTAAATTCAATTCCATTAAATACCGCATTCCTCCGCAAGTAGCCAAACAGATGGATACGGTACAGCACCTGGCGGTGGAAACCACCCGTATGGCTTTAGAAGATGCGGGCTATGATAAAAAAGAGTTTGACCACAACCGTACGGCTGTTATTATCGGTAACTCTATGGGCGGTATGAAAAACGAGATGTCCAACACCCGTTTGAACCGCCCCTTTTTATATGAAATTTTGAAAAATACGGAAACCTTCAAGCACTTAAACCCGGCTGACGCCCAAAAAATGATGGATGAAATGGACGCGGGCGTGCGCGAACGTTTTATCCCGATTACGGAAGACTCTATGCCCGGTGAACTAGCCAACGTAATTCCGGGCCGCGTAGCCAACGTGTTTGATTTGCACGGCACGAACTTTGCAGTAGATGCGGCTTGCGCCACTTCTTTAGCCGCTATCGACCAAGCTGTAAACGGCTTGCGTATGGGCAACTTTGATATGGCCGTAGCCGGCGGGGTAGATCAGATGATGTCTCCCTCTGCGTACATTAAGTTTTGCAAAATCGGTGCCTTGTCTGAAACGGGTTCTTATCCGTTTGACGCCCGTGCCAACGGCTTCGTAATGGCCGAAGGTGCCGGTATGGTAATTTTGAAACGCCTGTCCGACGCGGTAAAAGACGGGGACAGAATTTACGCCGTCATCCGTGCGGTGGGTGCCTCTTCCGACGGTAAAGGCAAAGGTATCACCGCGCCTAATCCCAAAGGCCAAAAGCTGGCGGTGGAAAAAGCGTTTGAACAGTTGGATTATACTCCCGGCGAAGTGGGCCTCTTGGAAGCGCACGGCACCGGCACCCGCGTGGGTGACGCTACCGAGCTTAACGCCTTGAACGAAATTTTCGCTCCGTACGCCAAACCCGGCAGCATTGGTTTAGGCAGTGTAAAGAGCCAAATCGGCCACGCTAAAGCCGCGGCGGGTATTGCTTCCTTAATTAAGACCTCTTTGGCCTTATATAATAAGGTATTGCCGCCGTCTATCAATTTTGAAACCCCCAACCCCATTGTGGATTGGGCCACCTGCCCCTTCCGCGTGATTACCAAAACGGAAGACTGGGCCAGCAATAAAGTACGCCGCGCCAACGTTTCCGCTTTTGGTTTCGGCGGAACCAACTTCCACGTAGCTATGGAAGAAATGAATGATGCGCTGCTTAAAAAAGAAGAACCCAAAGTTTGCGCTGCAGCCGTAAGCCCTATTAAACAGGAGAATGTAACAATGACCAGCAGTAATTCCTATACGCTTCACGTTCCGGGAGAGAAAATCCAGGGAGATGTTTTAACCTTCTCTGCCGCAACCAAGCAGGAGCTTTTTGACGTTTTGGATAAAGCCGTGGTGGCCATTCAGTATGACCCGGCTTACTTACCCAGCATTTCTTACAAAAACCATATTGTCAAACCGCAGAAATTTGCCGTTACCATTAATGTGGAATCTGCTGACAAATTGAAAGAAAAAATTGAATTTTTCAAAAAAATTGCCGGTACGCAGGACGTATGGGAGCAGGAATCCTTATATTTAAAAATGAAAGGTATCTATCCGTTTACTCCTACGGAAATTAAACCCAAAGTGTGCTTTATGTTCCCGGGGCAAGGTTCTCAGTATGTGGACATGATGAAAGACTTGGCCTCCAAATACAAAGTGGTGCAGGATACGTTCGACGAAGCCGACCGCTTGTTAATGGGTATTATCGGCCAGACTTTGACGGAAACCTTGTGGAGCAAACCCGGCGAAACAAAAGAACAAATTGCCGTGCGTGAAGCCGCCATCAAAAAGACGGAAATGACTCAGCCTGCCGTATTGACGGCCGATATTGCTATGATGCGTCTTTTATCCTCTTTTGGCATTAAGCCGGACGTGGTAATGGGCCACAGCTTGGGCGAATATGCCGCCGCCGTGGCTGCCGGTATTTTTGATTTTGAAAACGGTTTAAAAGCCGTGTGCACCCGCGGGAAGGTAATGTCTGAAATTAAAGTGGAAGACAACGGTAAGATGGCCTCCATCGCTGCTCCTGTGGAACGGGTGGAGCCGGAATTGGCTCGCATTAGCGGGTATGTAGCCGTAGCCAACAAAAACTGCCCCACGCAGACGGTTATTGCCGGTGCCAGCAAATCTATTGATGACGCCATTAAAATGTTTACCGATATGGGCATTCAGGCGGTGCAAATCCCGGTGTCTCACGCTTTCCACTCTGCCATTGTGCGCCCGGCTATGCCGCAGTACCGCGCGTTCTTGGATACGCTTACTTTCCACGCGCCCACTATGCCTATTACCACCAACGTTACGGCGGAATTTTACCCCAGCGATCCGGAAAAAATCAAAGACCTTATGGTCACTCAAATTTCCCACTCTGTGGAATGGATTAAACAGCTTAACACTACCTATGATTCCGGTGTGCGCTTGTTTGTAGAATGCGGCCCTAAACGCGTTCTTTCCGCTTTGGCTTCCAACACGTTGGCGGACAAAAAGGACATTAAAGTCTTGGCTTCCAACCACCCCAAAAAAGGCGGTATTTGTGAATTTAACGACTTGTTTGCCAATTTAATCTCTTCCGGTATTGCTTTAAACTGGAACGGAACCGATATGTATGGCGATCATTCCACCTACAACCCGGCCTTTGTAAACTGGGTAACGGGTACGGCTACCCCGGTGGAAAAAGAGATGGGCTCTTCCTGCTCTTGTCAGGCGGCGCCTGCAAAAGCAGAAGGCAAAACCTGCTGCGATAAAGAAGTGGTCATCAGCGGTATTGCCGCTGGCGGGCCCGGCAGCTGGGATCGCATCTTCCGCGACGGGGTATTGGATGAAATCCTCTCCGGCCGCAACTTAATTGAACCTGTTTCTGCCGATATACAGCAAAAACAAATTGATAAACACGTAGAATTTGTCATTAAATCCAAAGACGGCAACCACCGCTTTGAACGCTTAACCTCTCCCAGCCAGGCCATTAAACTGGCGGCCAAGGGCGGTTCGTTTGATGCGGAAAAAGAATTTGGCCTGCCGGCCAAATGGGTGCGTTCTATGGATCGCTCCTTCCAGTTGGCTATTGCCGCTGGTATCTTGGCGTTGAAAGACGCCGGTATTCCGCTGGTACTTTATTATAAACCCACCTCCACGGGCGGCTACTTGCCGGATCGTTGGGGCTTGCCGGCGGATATGATTGATGATACGGGCGTTATTTTTACGTCTGCTTTCCCCGTGGCCAACAGTATGATGGGGGATTTATCCAAACGCGTAGCGGGTTTGCTTAACAACAAAACCGCCAAAGAAGTACGCGCGTTTTGCGATAAGTTCATCGCTCAAATTGCAGACCCGGCCTTAAAGGCGGAAATTGAAGCCTGGTATAACGAAAACTTCAAAGATAAAGAAGTGGAACCGCAGGCTTTTACGTCTGAATTTATCTTAAAAACCATTATTATCGCCCACTCTCATTTCTGCCAGTGGATTCGCGCCCGCGGGCCGGCCACGGCTATGAGTGCGGCTTGTGCCTCTACGGCGCAGGCTATTGCTATGGCGCAGGACTGGATTAAATTGGGCCGCGCCAAGAGAGTCATCGTCATCAGTGCCGACGATATTACCAACGATAATGTGTCCGAATGGATTTTAACCGCTTTCTTAGCCTCCGGCGCTGCCACCACGGAAGCCGATGTAACCAAAGCGGCCCTTCCGTTTGACCGCCGCCGCAATGGTATGATTGTGGGTATGGGTGCGGTGTCTTTGATTGTGGAAGACGTGCAGGAAGTTGCCAAACGCGGTATGAAACCGTTGGCTAAAGTGTTGGCGACGGAAATCCGCAACAGCGGTTTCCACGTAACCCGCTTGGACGTAGGCCACGTGGCCCAGGTAATGAACGACTTGGTAACCGAAGCCGAACGTGTAAGCGGTGTTTCCCGCAGCGATATAGCCAAACAGTTGGTATTTATCTCTCACGAAACGTACACGCCTGCCCGCGGCGGCTCTGCCAGTGCGGAAGCTTATGCGCTTAAATCCACTTTTGGTAAAGACGTCAGCAGCGTGATTGTAAGCAATACCAAAGGCTTTACCGGCCACTCTATGGGCGCCGGTTTGGAAGACGCCATCGCGGTACACTGCTTAAATACCGGTTTGGTTCCGCCCATTGCCAACTTTAAAGAAGCCGATCCGGAATTGGAAGGCATTACGCTTAGCAAAGGCGGCCACTACAACTTTAAGTATGCGCTTAGATTAGCGGCCGGATTTGGTTCTCAATTAGGTATGACTTTATTAGAAAAAGTGTGGGACGTAAAAGAGCCCCGCATTGTGGACGCCGCCCGCCACGAGGCTTGGCTGAAAGAAATTTCCGGCCAGCAAGCCCCAGTGTTGGAAGTGGTACAGAACACCTTGCGCGTAAAAGACAATTACAAACACGGGGTAAAACCGTCCTTAGTGATGGAAGGCTCCCAAGCGTTTGTAGATAAAGTAAACACCATTCATCATACGGCGCCTGCTCAAGCAGCGGCTCCCGTGGCCCAAGCCCCTGTACAAGCAGCGCCTGCGGCGCAACCGGCTGCCCAGCCTGCTGCTGTAGCAGCTCCTGCCGCGGCTATGCCTTCTTTGAAAGAGGAAGACGTACAAGCCAACATCTTAAACATCATTTCCGAAAAGACGGGCTACCCGCAAGACATGCTGGACTTGGACTTGGATATGGAAGCGGACTTGGGTATTGATACGGTAAAACAAGCTGAACTGTTTGCCATTATGCGCGAGACGTATCATATTGCGCGCCAGGAAGGTGTACAGCTTAAAGATTACCCGACGATTCGCTCCATTATCAAATATGCTTTAGCCAATGCCGGCAGCGAAGGCTCTGCTGTGGCGGCTCCTGCTCAGGCGGCGGCTCCCGTGGTCCAAGCCCCCGTACAAGCCGCACCTGCGGC
>CALUUY010000024.1 GCA_944324095.1 uncultured Elusimicrobiales bacterium | reverse complement strand
GACTTGCCCTATACTTTGGGTATGGTGGGGCTGGATATTGCGGCCCCGGTGCTGCTACTGGTGGGGCTTGTGCAAACCCCGGCTGAAAATGTGGCCCTTATTAATAATTTTGAAATTGTAGCTACGGCTATCATTGCTTTGTTTGTTTTTAAAGAGCGCATTTCTGCACGTTTATGGGGCGCCATTGGGTTAATTACCACAGCCAGTATAATGCTTTGTTGGCGGGGGGAAGCCGCTTTTGCTTTTTCAAAAGGGTCTTTATATGTGTTGGGGGCGTGTGTATGTTGGGGGTTAGAAAACAATTGTACAAGGATGCTTTCCAACAAAAACCTGCTGGAAGTGGTTACCGTGAAAGGTTTGGGGCCGGCGCGGGTGCGTTATGTATTGGCATTTTTATGGGGGAAACGCTCCCTACCGGGGGATATTTGGCGGCAGCTTTGGGGTTGGGGTTTGTGGCGTATGGGCTTAGTATCTTTTTTTAAAGAGACTCCGCCTTTATTGTTTTGGGCGGCCCTGTTAATAATGGCGTGTGGGGCGTATTTGTCAGTTACGGATACCCAGTATGATGAAGTGAATAAAAAATAAAATAAGTTTAATAAAACGGTTGGTACTTTTTGCCAGCTGTTTTATTTTTTATAAAAAGGGCAAAAAAATACCGCCAAACCATTTGGTTTGGCGGTACCCCAGTTTATATGGTTTCCGGACTAGGATTCGAACCTAGAATAACTGGACCAAAACCAGTGGTGATACCATTTCACTATCCGGAATTAAAACTTTTCACAACCGTTTAGATATTATTCTAAACTGCTCTGAAAACCCTTTTCAGTGCTCGTCAATTACCCGTGTTGTCAGTCTCTGCCTCTTGTTTGAGAACGGTATCCTGTTGCGTCGCCCCGGTGGGATTCTTAGCTAGTTCGGCCTGATAGGCTTTTAAAACGTTCTCTTCCAAGTACTGCCTGAATTCCTGGTTGATGGGATGAACCATGTCTTTATGGGTGCCATCCGGTAGTTTACGGGAAGGCATACAAAGAAAAACGCCTTTAGTCCCTTCAACCACTTTCATGTTTCTTACAACGAACGAATCGTCAAAAGTAACGCTGGCAAACGCCTTAAGACGGTCCTCCCCCATAAGATGTATCCGTATTTCCGTTATTTTCATCCGTCTCCCTCCGAAATGCCGAAAAGAATACTAATCTTTCTTTATTTCTGATATTATTTACCAAATCGTTAGCTTGTTCCTTTGTATTTACTAACGCAAACACTGTGGAACCGGAACCGGACATTAATACCGCCTCCGCCTTGGTTTTACAAATATCTTCTCTGGCATTTCTTACAGAGCTTACATAAGGAAATACACAACTTTCCAACCTGTTAAAAAGGTAACCTTTCCAGGTTGTAAGTTCATCACCACATCTTATGTATGATATTAATTTATCTAAATTTGAGCAGTTTGTCAAGACTTCTTTTTTTTCAGGCAGTTGTAACCGTCTAAAAACGTCTTTTGTAGGTACTACCGTGCACGGATACACCAGCACCACATAAGGCAGCGGGCCTGGGGCACTAATAGGGGTTAATATTTCCCCAATGCCTTCCCCTTTTAAAAAAGTTTCGTCATACATAAAAACGGGTACGTCAGCCCCTAAACGGGCAGCCAGCTCCATTACCGCTTGGCGGGGTTTATTAAAAATTTGGCATAACGCACGCAGTACGCCGGCCCCGTCGGAGCTTCCACCCCCAAGCCCGGCCCCCATAGGAATCTTTTTCTCTAACTCAATACGGCAGTGGGCGCTTAAACCAAACTGTTCTAAAAATCCTTTGGCGGCTTTGTAGGCCATATTGGTTGCGTCGGCCTCCAGGTGTTCCCCCAGCGGGCCGCTGATGTGCAGCTCAATATGTGTGTGGGGGGCAGGGGAGGCTTCAACGGTAATTTCGTCTCCAAAATCCAACTTGGCAAACAGGGTGGCCAGTTCGTGGTAGCCGTTGGGGCGTTTGCCGGTTACTTCCAAAAATAAATTTATTTTGGCAGGGCAGAATTGTTTACTTAGCATTGAGTTTTCTCCGTTCGGTGTTATGGGTTAAAGTGCCCCAGTGGTATTCTTCATCGGTCAGCATTTCGCCTTCTTGAGAATAAATTTTACGGTGTCCTTCCAGCATTCCGTCCACATAAAATTCTTCCAGGCGCAGTTTGTCATTTGTAAAATAACCAAAGCGTTCCCCTTCCAAACGGCCGGCTTTGTAATTTTCTTTATACCAAAGGCCGCCAGTCGGGAAATATACAGTACGCTCTCCCGATAGTTTTCCGTCTAAAAAGTTTTCTCTGCTTTCCAACTTTCCGTTTTCATAATAAGAAGAACGCTGCCCGCTTAATTTACCGTGGCGGTAGTTTTCTTCCAGCTTAAGGGTTCCGTCTTCATAATACACCAAACGCGGGCCGTGAAGCAGTGAATTTTTGTACGTACAGTCTGCCTTTAGTTTTTGGCCGCGGCGGTACTGGTAGTAATGCGCCTCCCCTTGCAGCATTCCTCCGCTGAAAGTTTCGCGGGAGATGATTTCTCCCTCTTCGTTATAACGCACCATTTCTCCGTTTAGTTTATTGTCTTTATATTCGGCTTCCATTACTACTTGGTCGTTTTCGTTAAATTCTTTTACGGGCCCATCCGGTATTTGGCCAAGCAGTTCCAAGGTGCTTCCGTTGGAAGAAAGGGTTTCTTCGGCCACTTCTTTACCTTGAACATAAAAGGAGCGGCTGCCTTTACTGGTTTTTACCACGGTGCCCGGATAAAGCGAGGCTTTAGGCACCAGTAAAGCCGGTTTAATATGGCGGCCGTGTTCGGTGCGGTCTTTAACGTCTATCAGGTGGCCGTCTTGGTATAGTTCGCTGAAAGTTACCACATTTTCTTCCAGGTTTATTACTTCCAGTACGCCGTCTATCTTGCCGTTTTTAAGGGTTTTAACGGTTTTGTTGCTCACTTCCACTTGCTCAATTTGCCCGTCGGGCAATTTCCCGGAGACATTAATGACGTTGTGGTCTTTATCTAAATATTCTTTAGCCAGCGGCACAGCGTGGTAATAAGTGCGGCTGTTTGGCGTAACGATACAAATGGTTTTTTCTTTCATAACAAATTCCTCAAGATAGACTTGATGTCATTGTACATAATTCTAAGCCCCTTTATTTCTTTTGGTTTTAAAGCAGTGGGGTGAAAATTCTTGACAGAGCCTTCTTTGTCTGCTAGCCTGTGTTTATAGTATACTTTGTATATATTACTTTTTAGGAGAATTTATTATGAGCGAAGTGGTATTAACTGATGCCAATTTTGAAACTGAGATTTTACAGTATAAAGGGGTAGCGCTTGTAGATTTTTGGGCTCCGTGGTGCGGGCCGTGCCGTATGTTGGGCCCGGTGGTGGAAGAACTGGCTAACGAATATGCCGGTAAAGTAAAAGTGGCCAAATTAAATGTGGATGAAGCGCCGGATGCGGCTTCTCGCTATCAAGTGGCTTCTATCCCTACGCTTATTTTCTTTAAAGACGGCCAGGTTGTTGCCCAAACGGTGGGTTTACAGTCTAAGGCGGCGTTGCAGGAAAAATTAAACTCGTTAATACAATAGTTGTTGCTTGTCGGTTTTATTAATTTCTTCCGCCTGCCTGTTGGGCGGGCGGAAGAAGAAAAATCTTCCTTACTCTTTCCCTTTAAAAATTATGCCAGAAGAAAACATTCTTTTTTTAATTGATGCTCACGGCTTTTTACACCGCAATTACCACGCTTTGCCCAAGCTGTCCACTTCATCGGGGCAGGAGGTGGGGGCCCTGTATGGTTTTGTGCGTTGGCTGACAAAATTTTTAAAAGAAAAAAAGCCGCATTATGCGGCCGTGTGTTTTGATTCTCCCGGCGGATGCGCCCGCAGAAAAGCGTTGTTGCCTACATATAAAGCAAACCGCAAAAAACCGGATGATGCACTCATCAGCCAATTAAATTTAGCGCGCAGTTTGGTGCAAGAGATGGGGTTCCCCATTGTGGCGCAGGAGGGAATAGAGGCGGACGATTTAATGGCGTTTATTGCCCAAAGCGCGGCAAAAGAAAATATTCCCAGCGTGTTAGTTACGTCGGATAAAGACGTTTATCAATTTTTAAGCGATAAAATTTCCATCTGGCCTTCCGGCGGGAAAGACGGCTTTAAAGGCCCGGAAGCGGCGGTGGAAAAATTTGGGGTGCAAACCAACTTCCTGCCCGATTATTTTGCCATTGTGGGCGACGCGTCGGACAACATCCCCGGCATAATGGGGGTGGGGCCTAAAAGTGCGGTGGAACTGATTAAAAAGTTTGGCCATTTGGAAGACATCATCCGCGCTGCCAAAAATGACAACCCGGATTTAAAACCCTCCCTTGCCAAAAAAATTCTGGATAATATGGAAAGCGGACTTCTGTCCAAACAACTGGTAGTGCTGGACAGTAATTTATCTATGCCGTTTAATTTGCAAGACTATCAAATCCACACTCCGCAGCCCAAGCAACTAGCCGATTTATTTTCCCGCTATGAATTTAAAAATTTGTTAACTTCGTTTGATTTGCCCCCGCAAACCGTTTCTTTACAGGAAGAGGTTTCTTTCTTGCCTTTGGGGCAAGTTCTTGGGCGCGCCGCGCAGACGGGCACTTTATTTTTGCATACGGAAGACGAACTGTTGCTGGCTGCCTGTAATGAAAAAGAAATGGCGCTTCTTGCGTTGGCGGATGTTCCCCCGTGGGAAAAGGCCCAGCTGCAACAACTAGTGTTAAACGATGCGGTTTTAAAACTAGGGTATGATTTAAAATTTACTTTGCGCGAAGCGGAGATTGATTTACAGGGTAATTTTATTCGTTGTTTTGATGCCCGCTTGGCCCGGTATTTGTTAGACCCGTCTGGAGATTTGAGTTTTTCCGCCGCTTGCGCGCATTATTTTTCTGTTTTAATTTCCGGTGAAGACGCCCGCACCCGCCTTCCTTTATACAACCGTTATATATGGGGGCTTAAGGATAATTTGGAAAAAGATTTACGCCAAGCAGGTATGTATGAGCTGTTTGAGCAGATGGAGTTGCCACTGCTGGCTGTGTTGGCGGATATGGAACATCAAGGGCTGCGCATAGACCCGGCTTGGTTGAAAGATTTTCAGCAAACGCTGGAAAAGGAAATGCAATCCTTGCAAGCGCAAATAGACGCACAGGCCGGGTATGCGGTAAACGTAAATTCTCCCAAACAATTAGGGCTGTTGTTGTTTGAGCAATTAAAAATTCCCCCGGTTAAAAAAACCAAAACAGGGTATTCTACGGACGAAGAAGTCTTGGCGGAAATTGCCCCGCTTCATCCGGTAGCGCAGCAGATTTTGGACTTTCGCTCCAGCAGCAAATTAAAAACCACTTATGTGGACAACCTGCTTTTAATGGCAGATGAAAACAACAAAGTCCATTCTTACCTGGATCAAACCGGCACGGTAACGGGCCGTCTTTCCAGCTCCAGCCCCAATTTGCAAAATATCCCCGTGCGCACGCAAAAGGGGCGTTTATTGCGCACGGCGTTTTGCGCGGGGGAAGGCAATATGCTGCTTAGTGTGGACTATTCCCAAATAGACCTGCGCGTTTTGGCGCACGAAAGCCAAGACCCGGTGTTGGTACAGTCCTTTTTAGAAGGGGGGGACATTCACACTCAAACCGCCGCGCAAATATTTGGTGTAATGCCTTTGATGGTTACCGAGCAAATGCGCTCTAGTGCAAAAGCAATTAATTTTGGTATTATTTATGGACAGGGCCCTATGGGGCTTTCCCAGGCGCTTTCCATTCCTATGCGCGAAGCCAAAGAATACATAGACAATTATTTTAAGAATTACCAAGGCGTGCGCCGCTGGATTGATGAAAACGTGGCCGCTGCCCGTCAAAATGGTTATGTTAAAACGATGATGGGGCACATCCGGTACTTGCCGGAGTTTAATATGGGGGTTGGGTCTATGGCGTCTTTTGCCCAGCGTGCAGCCATTAACACCATTGTGCAAGGCGGGTCGGCCGACATTATCAAAAAAGCGATGGTGGACATTTTTAAAGAAGTGCGCAACTCTCCCATTAAAATGGTTATGCAGGTGCATGACGAACTGATTTTTGAAGTACCGGCCGAACGTTTAACGGCGGCAGCTTCTTTTGTAAAAGAAAAAATGCAAAATGCCGTTAAGCTGCGCGTGCCGCTGTTAGCCAGCGCCAAGGCCGGTAAAAATTGGTACACTTTGGAAAAGCTTCCTTTATGAAAAAACCCCAAAAACCATTTGTGTTGGGCTTAACAGGCTCCATCGCCAGCGGTAAAACAGCTGTGTTGGAAACCTTTAAACAGTGTGGGCTGTTTACGCTTAGCGCCGATGAAATTACTCACGAGGTTTTGTCCTCTAGTGAAGTGGGGAAAATATTGGAACAAAATTTTGGCACCCGGGAACCGGCCCTTTTAGCCGGGCAGGTGTTTAAAGACGCCCAGGCGCGTAAACGTTTGGAACAAATTTTACACCCGCGCATTTTAAAAAAGGCACGTGAGCGCCTGGCCAAAAGCGGGGCCAAAGTGGCCGTTTTTGAGGTGCCGTTACTGTTTGAAGCCGGCTGGGATAAATATACGGATTTGACCCTTTTGGTGCGCAGTTCCGGTGCGGATATAACGGTTAGGCTCAAACAAAGAGGGCTTAGCCCGGCGCAGTACCGGGCCCGTTTAAAAACTCAGCTGCCGGAAGAAAAAAAAGCAGCACTGGCTGATTTGATTATTATTAACAATTCAACAAAACAACATCTGGAGCAAAAAGTGCGCCGCTTGGCGAGTGCACTTAATCACATTTATGGTTAAACAAAAAGAAGAAGAAATAATGCACGAAAAACCACTGCCGGAAAAACCGGCTAAACCCGCCAAAGAAGCCGCTAAGGCCGAGGCGAAAGACTTGCCTAAAAAAGAAGACGCCCCTGTCTCACACGGGCCTGTTCGTTCTGTGCCGCAGCGCCACGCTATGCAGCGCACGTCCAACGGTGCTGCCCCGTATATGCACGCGCCGGAAAAGCGCCAGCCAAACGGGGCTAAGCCTATGGACGCGCGGGAGCTTAATAAATTAAGCGTAGCGGAATTGACCAAACTGGCGGTTAATTACAATATTGAAGACATTTCCGGCCTGCGCAAACAGGCGCTTATCGGAAAAATTGTAGCCATACAAGCTAAGCAGAACGGCTCTGTGTACGGCGGAGGCGTGCTGGAAATATTGCCAGACGGGTTTGGGTTCTTGCGCTCCGAAGAAAACAATTATTTAGCCGGCCCGGAAGACATTTATGTTTCTCCTTCTCAAATAAAACGCTTTGGTTTAAGAAAGGGCGACACGATTGAAGGCCTCATCCGCCCGCCCAAAGACAATGAACGCTTTTTTGCTATGCTGCAGGTGCAAAAAGTGAACGGGGTGGAATCGGCCCAAATTTACAACCGCCCGTTGTTTGAAAACTTAACTCCGCTGCACCCTAACGAACGTTTTGTGTTGGAATTGGATAAAAATTCCTATACGCAGCGCGTGATTGATATGATTGCGCCTATCGGCAAAGGACAGCGTGCGCTGATTGTGGCCGCCCCTAAAACCGGTAAAACGATGATTATGCAGGCTATTGCCAATTCTATTACCACCAATCACAAAGAAGCGGTGTTGATGGTATTGTTGATTGACGAACGCCCTGAAGAAGTAACCGATATGGCCCGCAGCGTAAAAGGGGAAGTGATTGCCTCTACGTTTGACGAAGCGCCCGAACGCCATATTCAAGTGGCGGAAATGGTGATAGAAAAAGCCAAACGCTTGGCCGAACAAGGCAAAGATGTGGTGATTTTGTTGGACTCTATTACCCGCTTGGCCCGCGCCTATAATACGGTGGCGCCTTCTTCCGGCCGTGTGCTTACCGGCGGGTTGGAAGCCACCTCTTTACAAAAACCCAAACGCTTTTTGGGTGCGGCCCGCAATTTGGAAGAAGGCGGTTCGTTAACCATTATTGCCAGCGCCTTGGTGGAAACGGGCAGCAAAATGGACGAAGTAATTTTTGAAGAGTTTAAAGGAACCGGCAACAGCGAATTGTGCTTGGACAGAAAACTGGCTGAACGGCGCATTTTCCCGGCGGTGGACATTAACCGCAGCTCTACGCGCAAGGAAAACCTGCTGCTTAGTGAAGACGAACTAAACAAAGTGTGGATTATGCGCAAAGTGTTGGCGCCGTTAAGTTCGGTGGATGCGATGAATTTGTTGTTGGAAAAATTATCGGCCACCAAATCCAACAAGGATTTCTTTAAACAGATGGAAGTAAACGCTTTTTAGCGTAATTATCGGCGTGGGAAACGGTTTTGTTTCCCAAAAGGCCGAATATATGGTAAAATAAACTATAAGATTTTCAGAGGAAGATGAAAAAATGAAAGAAAAAATACACCCCCAATATGATTTTGTGGAAGTGGTCTGCGCTTGCGGTAACAAGTTTTTGACCCGCTCCACCACCAAAAATTTAAAACTGGATATTTGCTCTGCCTGCCACCCGTTCTTTACCGGCAAACAGAAATTGTTGGACACGGAAGGCCGTGTGGACAAATTCAACAAACGCTTTGCAGCTACTGCGGGTAAAACCGTAGTTCGCAAACCGAAAACGGAAGTAAAAGCTAAGGCCAAATTGGTAAAAAAAGTGGTAAAGAAAGCTGCCGCTCCCAAAAAAGCCGCCGCTAAAAAAACCGAAAAAAAAGCTGAAGCTGCTGAAGCAAAATAGCTTTGCAATTTAAAAAGAGCAGACTTCCGTTAGGGGGTCTGCTCTTTTGTTTATCCGGTTTTTCCCCGACGGGGAGAAACGGGATAAACATATTTTCCAAAAGGACAGGTTATGGATACTTCTAAATATATTGCCGAATTTAAACAGCTGGAGGCAGATTTAGCCAGCGGTGAACTTTCCAGTACGGAGTTGGCGCAAAAATCAAAACGCCACGCGTTTTTACGCCCGATTATAGAGAAAGAGGAAGAAATTAACGCGGCAGAAAAAGCCATAGCCGATGACCGTGCCCTTATCGAGGCCGGCGAAGACAAAGAACTCGTCAAAATGGCGGCAGAAGAATTGGCGGAATTGGAAGCCAAGCTGCCTCAGCTGCAAAAAGAGTTGCGCATTTTGGTTATTCCGCCGGATCCAAACGATTCTAAAAATATTTATTTAGAAATCCGCCCCGGCGCCGGGGGGGACGAATCCGCCCTGTTTGCCAACGAACTTTTACGCGTCTATCAGCATTTTGCGCAAACCAAAGGCTGGACGACTGAAATTTTGGAATTTACTCCCACCGGTTTAAAAGGCTGCAAATACGTGAGTATGTTTATTAAAGGGGAGGGGGCTTATTCTTGGTTGCGGGGCGAAGCCGGCACTCACCGCGTACAGCGCGTGCCCGACACGGAAACCGCCGGCCGCGTGCATACCTCCACCGTTACGGTAGCCATTATGCCGGAAGCGGAAGAAATTGATATTGAAATCCGCCCCGAAGATTTAATTATGGAAACCTGCCGCTCCGGCGGGGCCGGTGGTCAAAACGTGAACAAGGTGGAAACCGCCGTGCGTATTATCCACAAACCCACAGGGGTGGTGGTGTCCTGCCGGGAAGAGCGCCATCAGGGTAAAAACCGCGAAAAGGCGATGGCTATGCTTCGCGCCAAACTGTACCAGATGGAAGAAGAAAAACAAAATAAAGAAATTTACGATGAGCGTAAATCCCAGGTAGGTACGGGTGACCGGGCCGAGAAAATACGCACGTATAACTTTCCTCAAAGCCGCGTGACGGATCACCGTACCGAAAAATCTTACCATAACCTAACCGAAATTATGCAAGGCAATATTGAGCCGATTTTGGAAGATTTGCGTGCGTTTCGCGTGGAACAGAAATTAAAGAATTTGCAAATCTAACAGGCTTTTTATGTACACGCCGTCCCTGACAGGGGGGTAGTTTACGCTTTTGGCGGGCAAAAAACGCCCCGGCCAAGAGACTGGTATAGGGTAAAGCAAACCCTTGTTTGGGTGGAACCCTATCGGATAGGTATAACTATTCCCTTTCAATCCGTTAGGCCGTGTGCGGAGAATTAGAATGAACCTGCTTTCCGTTCGTGCCCTATTACAGCAAGCACAGGCCCGTTTACAACAGGCCGGGAGTGAAGACCCTTTAGCTAATGCACAGTTTTTACTGGCGCACGTGATGGGGGTGTCCCGCACGTGGTTGGAAGCGTTTGGAGAGGAAGAAGTTCCCGCTGCCCAACAATCCCTTTTTGAAGAGTTATTACAACGCCACGAAAAAGGCGAGCCGATAGCTTATATTATTGGGTTTCAGCCTTTTTGTTCGCTGGACATACGGGTAACGCCGGACGTGCTTATTCCCCGCCCGGAAACGGAAGAACTGGCCCAATGGGCCGGGCAGGCTTTTGAACCTCAGGCGGCTATTAGCGTGTTGGATTTATGTACCGGAAGCGGCTGCCTGGCGCTGGCGCTGGCGCAGATGTATAAAAATGCACGTATAACAGCGGCCGATGTGTCCCCCAAGGCCCTGCAAGTGGCGCGGGAAAATGCCCGGGCATTTCTGTTAGAAAAACAAATACAGTTTGTGCAAAGTAATGTGTTTGAAAAGATTGAAGGCCGGTTTGATTTAATTGTGTCAAATCCGCCGTATATACCGTCGGGGGAGATTGCGTCTTTGGCGCGGGAAGTAAAGCAGGAACCGCTGTTAGCGCTTGACGGTGGAGAGGACGGGCTTAAAATCGTTCGTGTAATTTTAGAAGGCCTTTCTACGCACGCCGCTCCCGGTTGTAAACTAGGGATGGAGTTATGCGCCGGCCAGCCGGCCCAAGTGGCGCTTCTGTTAAATGCGTTAGGGTGGAAGGCGGACGTAAAAAAAGATATATTTGGAATAGAGCGTTTTGTTACAGGGTATAAAATTTAACCATTTAAATAAGTGAGGAGATTGTATGGATCGTTTTATTATTCAAGGCGGAAAAAAATTGCAAGGCATCGTGCACACCAGCGGCAGTAAAAATGCTTCACTTCCTATTTTAGTAGCCACATTACTCACGGACGAACCTTGTATTATCCACCACGTACCTAATTTGCGCGACGTACGCACCACCCTTAAAATTTTGGAGTATTTAGGCAAAAAAATTGAATATAAAGACGGCACTGTTACCATTACCGCCAACGGCCCGCTTAAAAACAGCCTGCCGTATGAGCTGGTTAAGCAGATGCGGGCCAGTTTTTGGGTAGCGGGGCCGTTACTTGCACGGTTTAAAACGGCGGAGATCCCACTTCCCGGCGGTTGTGCCATAGGGGTGCGCCCGGTGGACATTCACTTAAAAGGTTTTGAAAAATTAGGCGCCAGCGCCGTGATGGAAAAAGGTAACGTTATTTTACACGCCCAACAATTGCAACCGGCTAAGATTGTGCTTCGTTTCCCTAGTGTAGGCGCTACGCAGAATTTGCTGATGTGCGCTTGTTTAATTGAAGGGGAAACGATATTAGAAAACGTTGCGAAAGAGCCGGAAGTGGACGACGTGGTGGACTTTTTGCGCAAAATGGGGGCTGATATTTCTGCCGACGCCAAAGGTAATTGGGTGGTGCACGGCAAACCCGCCTTGCACGGTGCAGAGCACCGGGTGGTGGCGGACCGTATAGAGTCTGGTTCCTATATGATTGCCGCGGCCACTACCCGTGGGGACGTGGTGGTGGAAGACTGCGTGCCGGAACATAATTCCATTTTGTTGGAAGATTTGCGCGAAGCGGGTGTGCCTTTAGAAGTCACCGAGCACAGCGTGCACATTTTGCCGTATGAAGGCCGTTTAAAACCTATGCGTATGAAAACGGCCCCGTACCCGGGTTTTGCTACGGATTTGCAGGCCCCGTGGATGACGCTGATGGCGTTGTGTGACGGCGCGTCTGAGATTGATGAAGATATTTTTGAAAACCGCTTTATGCACGCGCCGGAACTGGTGCGTATGGGGGCGGATATTTTAACGGAAAAAAGCATCGCGCGCGTTAACGGGGTGGAAAGCCTCAGCGGGGCGCACGTAATGGCTTCGGACTTGCGGGGCGGAATGGCTTTGGTTATAGCAGGGTTAGTGGCTCAAGGCACTACGGAGATTGAACGCGTGTATCACATAGACCGCGGGTATGAAAATTTGGAACAGAAATTAACAGCGTTGGGAGCGGATATACGCCGTTATAATCCGGATAAAGATGAGTTTTAAAATAGTATTTGATTATATTTTAACCCGAACGGGCGTTGGCTGCGGGGCCGGGTTGGACGGACTGCGTGCTTTATTGGAGCGTTTGGGCAACCCGCAGGAACGGTTTAAAATTATCCACGTGGCGGGTACCAACGGGAAGGGTTCTGTTTCGGTATTAACGGCGCAGGTGTTAAAAGAAGCAGGGTATAAAACTGGATTGTTTGTTTCTCCACATTTGTGTGACCCGTGCGAGCGCATACAGGTAAACGGCGTGCCTGTTTCTAAGCAGGAATTTACCGATGCGGTGCTTCAGGTTTTTCAGGAAGAAGAACAGGAACTTAATTTTTTTGAAATTCTTACGGCGGCCGCTTTGTGTCATTTTGCGCGGGCGGGGGTACAATACGCTGTGTTGGAAACCGGCCTGGGGGGCCGAAAAGACCCTACCAACGTTTGCCATCCGCTGGCGTGTGTGATTACGTCTATTGGGCTAGACCATATGCAGTTGTTGGGGTCGTCCCTTTCGCAGATAGCGCGGGAAAAAGCCGGCATTATTAAGCCCGGGGTTCCGTGTTTTTCGGGTACAGTTAATCCGTCCGCACGGGACGAAATAAAAAAAGCCGCCAAAGAGAAAAACGCTCCCTTGCGTTTTATTGCCGAGGGGGAACCGTTTTATGAATACGCCTTTGATTTTGTGCACAACCAAACCGTTTTGCGCGCTAAAGACGGGCGGGAATGGCCGCTTGGCGTGTTGGGGCAAAGACAAGGCATTAACGCGTGTGTGGTGTATCAGCTGGCTCACTATTTAAAAATTGATGATGATGCCATACGCCGCGCTTTTGAACACGTGCGCCTGCCGGGGCGTTTTGAAGTGATCAGCCGCCCGGGGCATACTTTTGTGTTAGACGGCGCCCACAATGCGCAAGCGGTGGAACTGTTTTTGGAGTTTTTGCAAAAAACGCCGTATATGCAGGGCAGTACGCTGTTGTGCGGGTTTATGAAAGACAAAGACTATAAAAAATTATTGGCTTTGCTTTGCCCGCATTTTAAAGACATTATTGTTACTGTTCCCAGCGTAAAGCGCGGGGCGCAAAAAAGCGATATTATGTCTGCCTTGCCTAAAGGCGTGAAGGTACGCTTTTTTAAAGACCCGGGGCGCGCGTTTACAGCCGCCGCCAAGGCGCCGAAAGTGGTGTGTACGGGGTCTTTTTATTTGGTGGGATTGGTGCGGCAGAAACTGCTGGAACTGGATAAAAAATAAAAAAACCGCCTCCGAGGTAAAAAAGCCTGTTTTTTGGCTTGACACTTTTCTCGTATTGTGATTAAATTTATTGTACGTTCATCTTTTCTTCTTAGGGATTAACAATGGCTTTTGATACCGAATTTGACGGGCAAACCGATTTTTCTGATTTTTTGGAACGTTTCCGTCTGCAGGATGTCCCTGCGGCTGAACCTTCGCCCGCCAAAGAAAAATTTGACGGCAAAAAACAATTAAACGCCGCTAACCGCCAAGCGCAGTATAACCGCTCCTTTGAAAAACTGGAAGAAAAAATACAGGAGTTGGAAGAACGCTTTGAAGCGTCTGCCGCGCAAAACGATAAAATTTTAAGTGAACTGGCCCGCACCCGCGAGGAGATGGAAAAGCAAAAAGACCGGGATTCTTTTGTTTCCGGCTTAGCGGAAACCATCAACAGTTTAAAAGCCAGCGTGGAAACCCTTTCCCGTGCACAAACGGCGCGCGTGTTGGGCTATACCGATACCGACGTAAACCGCGGCTTTGATGACAAAGCCCCGGTGTTCCCGTCTGTAAACGCGGCGGAAATCTCCAGCTTTGAGCCGGAAACCTACCGTGCCCAGCAGGAAGAAAAAGCCCGCCAGGAACGGGAAGAAAAAGAACGCATTATTTCCAGCCTGCACCAAAAAGCCTCTCAGTTAAAAGCGGTAAACAGCGCGTTGGACAGAGAAATTAAAAAAGTGCAGCAGGAAAAGATGGAAGCCCTTAAAAAATCGGCCGAGCAAGCCAAAGAAATCCTTTCTTTGCGCGAGCAGCTTACCGCCGCCGAAGAACGCTTTAAATCCTTTAATTTTGAAGGACGTATTATTTCCATTAAACAGCAGTATCAGCAAAAGGTTAGCAGTTTGGAAAACCAACTGCACGAGATTTCCAACGTTTGTATGAAGCAAGTGGAGGAAATTGAATCCTTAAAGGCTGAAAATTTAAAATTGCATAATATCGCTTCTGAAAAAGAGGAACTGCTTGCCCGTTATGAAGCCAAAACCAAAGAACTGGAGGATTTAAAAGCCTCGTTGAGTGATTTGGAAACCGAATATGAGGGCAAATCCCGTCAGCAGATGTCTGTTTTCGGGGCGCGCATCCGCACCTTGGAAGAAGAGCGGGACGCATTGGCTGCCCAGTTGGCCGGCGTGCAGGAACAGCTGGAAGCTGTATTGCAGGAAAAGCAGCTGTTGGAAGCCAATTTTAAAGAACTGTTGGAAAAAATCAACCGTAACGATGCGGTTATTGAAGATTTAAAACACAAAATAGAAGTTCTTACTGCGCAGAACGCCCACTTAACCGGGGAGCGCAATGCGTTGCAAACCTCTAACGAAGACTTATCCCGCCAAGCGGCGGCACTACATAGTGCCAATGACGATTTATCCCGTCAGGCGGCTTCTTTGCAAACGTCTAATGAAGATTTAGTCCGCCAGTCGGCCGAGTTACGGGCTTCTAACGAAGATTTATCCCGCCAGGCAGAAGCCTTGCGTGAAAATAACGAAGCGTTGCTTCGCAATCAGCAATCTTTAAGCCATGTTAATGAAGAACTGGCCCGCAAAACGCAAGAACTCAATGTCGCAAACCAAGAACTTCAGCAAAAGCAATCTTTCCTTACGCGGGAAAAAGATTTGCTCTCTTTGCAGAAAAATAATTGGGATAAGGAACGCGCTTTGTTGGAAGAGCAAAAGCAAACCTTGTCCAGAGAAAAAGATTTATTGTTAAAACAAAAAGAAGAATTAGAGCGCGAAAAGGAGCAGCTTTCTGCCGACAATAAAACCCTGCGTGCCGCTCGTACGTCGGCTTTGCCTAAGCCGCCTGTGGTAATGCATAAGCCGCTTCCGCCCGAAGCGCCCGTTATAAAAGTGCAAAAACAGGCAAGCCCCGTTCCTCCGCCGGCGCCTAAGGCGGTGCCGATAACGGAAGTGCCGGTGGAAGTAACCGAAACTCTGCGCCCGAAAGTGCGCACAGAAGAAGACTTGCCTGAAATAAAAGTAGCCACCCCGGTAGCCCAGGATGATTTTGGCCCAGGGGAAGACTTTTTGGAAAAGACGGACAGTTTTATCGGCCGAATGAGATGGTCTATCTTTCGGGAAGACAAATAACTGTTTTTAAAAAAAGCCTGATGAAAGTCAGGCTTTTTATAAGGAGTTTTTATTTATGTCCTCGTTAAAAATTGCCGTATTATACGGCGGTAAATCCACCGAGCACGAAGTTTCCGTCCACAGTGCGCAAACGGTTTGCCAGTTGTTGGCGGCTCAGGCGGATAAATACACCGTGTTGCCTATATTCATCAGCCGGGGTGGAGATTGGTTTTTGCAAAAACAATGTGGGGAACAAACCCCGCAGGATCAGCAAATTTCTCCCGTTATTTTGCCGGATTGCAATTTGATGAGTGCGGACGGAAAAACCAAACTCAAAGCGGATGTATTCTTCCCGGTATTGCATGGAACCAATGGAGAAGACGGCGTGGTGCAGGGCCTGTTGGAAAGTTTAAATACGCCTTATGTGGGTTGTGGGGTGTTGGCGTCTGCTATGGGTATGGATAAAGAAGTAACCAAACTACTGGCTGAGGAATGCGGCGTGGCTGTGTTGCCGTATCGCAAAATCCGCCGTGGGGAAAGTTATGACCGCCAAGCCTTGGAACAGTGGGCGTTGGAGCAAGGATACCCGGTGTTTGTAAAGCCGATGAGCTTGGGGTCTTCGGTAGGGGTTACAAAAGTAAAAGATGCATCTGCTTTACATCAGGCGGTAGCGAAGGCGCTGGCTTTTGATGAATTTGTACTGGTAGAAAAAGGGGTGGACGGCGCACGGGAAATATTTTGTGCGTTGTATGGAGCAGGCACAGAAGTGGCGGCCTCTTCCTGCGGAGAGTTAAAAACGCTGGCTAATGAGTTTTTTGACTATGAAGCCAAATACTTGGTGCAGGGAGGTTGCGAAACGCGCGTGCCGGCCGATATAGACCTTTCTATGCAGCAAAGTATGCAGCAAGACGCACGCACCGTATTTACGGCGCTTCGCGCCTGTGGGTTGGCCCGGGCGGATTTTTTGTTGGGGAAGGACGGAAAGTATTATTTTTCGGAAATTAACACATTGCCCGGTATGAGCCATACCAGCCTGTTCCCGCAATTGTTTGAGGCCAGCGGATGCAGCTATACGTCTATTTTGGACGGGCTTATACAAATTGCGCTTAACGTTCACCGTGAAAAATCAACTTTATCGTTAAACAGATAGATTATGGGAAAATTATTTGTTTCTTTTTGGCGTCTTAATATATGGCTGAAAGTAATTTTAGTCTTCTGCCTGTTTGGTATGTTGGTTAACTTGGTGTTGCTGGCGGAGGATATTGTCAGCAATGGTATTTTGCTTAGGCTGCATTTTGGCTTTTTTATTTTGTATGCCGGCCAGGTGGTGTTTATTTTGCTAAGAGAGCGGTTTGTATTTGTGTTGGCTCTTTTACAGGCAGTGTTGGCGTTGTGGAGCAATGCCGATTTTACTTTTGCCCCGCTTCTTAGGCTGTTGGGGCGGCTGTATTACATTTCCCACCAGCTAAGCGTGCAGGAATTAAGCGTATATAAATATGTGTTTATCTCTTTAGCGTTTACGCTGGAGCTGTTTAAAACGTATTTGATTTTTTATTTATTGCCGCCGGCTTCCGCCAAAAATCAGGCCCAACAGGCCCAATAAATAGAACCTTCATTTTATTTTACAACCCTGCCTTTTCAGGCGGGGTTTTTTATGGCAAAAAAAGGGGGGGTTCGGCCTTTTTATTGGGCTTGCGGGGCAGTGGCTGTGGTAAGAGGGTAGTAAAGTAACGGAAAGGGGGCGTTGGAATAAAAGCGTTTGGCGGGAGAAAACTGTGTGCCTCTTTTACATTAAAAACCCCGGGCTAAAAAGCCCGGGGTAATATTATTTATATTTAGCAACCACTTCTTGTTTAAGTTCCAAGAATTTGCCTTCTTTAATGGCTTGTCTGGCCCGTTCCATTAAGCGGATGAGGAAGCGTATGTTGTGAATGGAAATCAGGCGGTGGCTGGTGAGTTCTGCCGCGCGGAAAAGGTGGCTAATGTAAGCGCGTGAATAATGTCGGCAGGTGTAGCAGTCACATTGCGGGTCTAAGGGGCCTTCCTGCAGGCGGAACTCAGCATTTTTGATGTTGAGTTTACCTTCGCTGGTCATTACCTGGCCGTTGCGGGCCACACGGGTAGGCCATACACAGTCAAACATATCCACTCCGCGTTCGATGGAGTTTAAGATTTCTATAGGAGTACCCAACCCCATAAAATAACGCGGTTTCCCTTCGGGCAGCACATCGGTTACTGCGCTTACGGCGGCGTTCATTTGTTCCAGCGTTTCACCCAAGGAAAGCCCTCCTATGCAATAGCCGTGCGTTTGAAGGGCGGCCATGTGTTCGGCGGCTTCTTTGCGTAAATCTGGATAAATGGAACCCTGTATAATGCCAAATAAAAGGGAATTGCCCACCGTAAAGGAACCGTCCGGGTTTTGGGTAATAAGCTGTTGGGTAATTTTTTTATGATAGGCTTTTTCTGCGCGTTCGGCCCAACGTTTGGTAATGTCCAGTGCTTCGCGCGCGTCGTGCTTGGAAGGGTTTTTTGCGTGTATGCATACGTCTAGCATCGTCCAAATGTCAGAGCCTATCTGACTTTCAAAATCAATAACGTTTTCCGGCGTGAAAAGGTGTTTGCTCCCGTCGTGGTGGGACTGGAAAGTAACGCCTTCTTCCTTAATTTTTCTAAATTTAGACAGGCTATACACCTGAAACCCGCCTGAGTCCGTCAAAATGCTTCTATCCCAATTCATAAACTTATGCAGCCCGCCCAATTTTTCCAGCGTTTGGGTACCGGGGCGCAAATATAAGTGATAGGTATTGGAAAGCAAGCATTCCGCCCCCACTTGGCGTAAATCTTCATCTGTTAATGCTTTTACGCTGCCTTGGGTGGCAACCGGCATAAAAACCGGGGTGTGAACAGCACCGTGTTTAGTGTACAAAACACCGGTGCGGGCCTTGCAGGAAGGGTCTTTATGTAAAATTTGAAAAGGGGAAATAAGGGCCATATATTTATATTTTACCATATATGCACTTATCTATCTCAGCACGCAATTTCCTGCGCCAATAATTGGGCTTTTTGCAATAAGTGACGCTTGGCTATAAATCGTGCTAAACGGTTCCAACGGCGTTTAATTTTTGCCTGGGCGGCTGGGCCCCAGTAGTATTCTAACGGAATAAAAGCGCCGCTGCCCATATCGTTTATGAACATCAATTTAAAATCATAAGGGTTTATTTTTTGGCAGAGGATGTTTTCCGGGTATATAGCCATAGAGATAATATTGTATTTGAATAAGGTTTCTCTTAACCCTATCAAGCCGTATTTTAAACCGTGGTAATGTAAATCTAAAAAGGCAGGGTCGTTTAGTAAACAGCTAAGGGATGTGGAAATTCGTCCGTCAAAATCATAAATCACATCAAATACAAAACCTTGCCCTTTACTCGTCTGTACAGAGCCGTGGTATCGGGGTAAAATGCCGCTTTGGCTAGCGCGGGTTTTAAGAATGTGGGTTAGGTAACGTACTTCTCGGTGTAAGTCTTTTTCTCCAGCGGGGTTATAGGCTACTTTAATGCAACGGCTGTTATCTTGCGGGTGGAAGTAACATTGTTTATGACTGCCTTGTGCAATAAATAAGTTTTGGGTAAGAATGAGGGGTTCGTTTGTGTTCATTATGGCCTCCAGAATATAGTGATGTTGATCCTTCACTTTTTTAGGACCGGCCATAAAAAACGGCCATTAAACTTGAGCTTCTTAACGTAACCCAAAATATAATAGCCGTAGCTTCCGAGTATTAAAAATATACACGGAAACATTTGGCATAAAAAACCAGAGGGATCAGTTCCAGTTCTCTATACCTCAAACGACTATTTCTGGACGTTAAGAATGCCTTTAACTAAGTTAAAAGCTCACCAAACAATGTTCGGTTCCAAAAATAGTGAAATTGTAAATGTTAGGCGTTGCTGCGCCTTTAATAAAAACTCCTTAAAAGCTTGTCTGTTTTAGACAGGTTTATTGTTACTATACTAAAAAATTATAAAATCATCATACTGTCTCCAAACGAGTAAAAACGATATTTCTTTTCTACCGCTTGAAGATAGGCTTCGTAAATAAAATCTTCTCCCGCAAAGGCGGACGTCATACACAAAGGGGTCGAGTCCGGAAAGTGAAAATTAGTTATCAAGCAGTCTATGGCTTTAAATTTATAGCCGGGGTAGATAAATAAATCCGTCCATTTTTTCCCGCTGTGGGTATGGCGGTTGTCGTCCGTAAAACTTTCCAGCGTGCGGGTGCTGGTGGTGCCTACGGAAAATACCCGCTTGCCATTGGCGTGGGTTTGGTTTACCAGCTCGGCCGTTTGCGGGGATATTTCGCCCAGTTCCGCCAGCATATGGTGTTCTTGCGGTTCCCCGCGCAGAGGTTTAAATGTGCCCCAGCCTACGTGCAAGGTAATGTAGGCAATGTTGACGCCTTTGTCTTTTATTTTTTGTAATAGTTCCGGCGTAAAGTGAAAGCCCGCCGTAGGCGCGGCGATGGAGCCTTCATACTTGGCGTACACGGTTTGATAGCGTTCCTTATCGGTGGCTATGCTGGGGGTAAGGCCGCTGTGTTTGCGGGCTTTTTCTATGTATTGCGGAAGGGGCATAAGGCCGTGTGTGTTGCAAAAGGGGAGGATGTCGTCCGTATTAAATTCAAGCACGGCTTCGTTATTTTCCGTTTTGCCCAAAACTTTGGCGTTTAACCCGTCGCCAAAATCCAGTGTAATGCCTTCTTTATAATCGCGCGTGAGTACAGCCCAGGTGCGGCTGTTTACCGTCGGTCGAACGAGCAAAATCTCCACCTTGCCGCCTGTGGGTTTGTGGGCAAAAAGTTTTGCGGGGAATACTTTGGTGTTGTTCATTACCAAGGTGTCGCCGGGGTTTAAATATTCGTGAATGTCTCTAAAAATACGGTGTTCTATGGTATGGGTATCGCGGTGTAGCACCATTTGGCGGGCGCTGTCGCGCGGGGTGGCCGGTTGCTTGGCAATCAGCGGGTCTAAATCTAATTGTTTAAAACGTTCAAATGCCATAAATTATAAGTCCTTAAGCGGGGTAAGCTTAGCCCCGGGATAATATTTTTTTAAAATTTGTTTGTAGGATTTGCCGGCCTTGGCCATACCGTTTGCACCGTCCTGGCACATACCCACTCCGTGGCCGGAGCCGCGCCCTTTAAATAAAACATCTTTTTTACGCAGGGACAGCTTGGTTATTTTACAGCTTTTTAGACCAAACGCCATACGAAAGTTTCCACAGGCTATCGTCTTGCTTCCCTTTTGCGTGCGCACCGTAATATTGGTGGCGCGGCCGGTGCCGGTTTTTCGGGCAACTTTAATGGATTTTAATTTTCCTTTTAATCCTAACGAAGCCGCATAACTTTCCGCCTTAGCGCGGGAAACGGTTTGCTGCCAGGAATAGTTTTTGGCGTGTTTGTCATAGCCGCATTTAGCGCCGGAAAGCGGCTTAATGGCTTTGGCGCCCGGGTTCCAGCTGGTTACACTATCGGTAGCGCCGCCGCAGTTTCCGTGGTAATACGTATAAAAAAGCTGTCCGTCGTAAGCCAGCACTTCCCCGCGGGTTTTGTCCACCGCGGTTTTAACGGACGGATATATTTTGCCCGTACCTTTATACATTTGGCTGCGTACATCGCTGTATAAATCAAAATAGCGTTTGCCGGTGGTTTGCATACTTTTTAAAGTAAATGTGCGTGCGGCTACGGCTTGCGCTTTTAAAGCTTCTGCGGGCCAAGTATAGCTCATTTCGTAAGGTAAAACACCGTAGAGATACGTTTCCAACGGTACGTATTCCACTATGTGAAATGCGCTTGCGTCTGCAATAAGATAGATTTTTCCTGCGTAGGCGTTTCCTTTAAAAGTAATGGTTTTCCCGGGGGCCGGTTCCAGTATCACAGGCTGGCTGCTTTGCAGGGTTCCTACTTGAATTTTTCCTGCACCCAGCGCCCGGGCCGCCACGGTGCCGGCTTGGGAAATTTTGTATTTTTTGGAGCGGTCTTTGGTGTAAATATAAATCAACCCGGAGTGTTTAAAAGAAGCTGATTTTTGTTTTTCCGCCAGCAACACCCGTACCGTAGTGGAGGAGGTGGAAGTAGCCTGCGTGCTTGTTTTACGCGCCGAAGGCGCAGCACAGGCCGAAAATAACAAACAACCGCATACAACTGTAACTAAAAAAAGCAGTTTGTTTTTCATAATTAAAACAATAAGTCCGTGGCCGGTTTACGGTTTAAATGTTTGTAGGCTTTGGGGGTGGCAATGCGCCCGCGCGGCGTACGCGCAATAAAACCGGCTTTAATTAAATAGGGCTCTATGGCGTCTGTCAGCGTGTCAACGGCTTCCGATACGGCAATAGCCAAGTTTTCCACGCCTACCGGGCCGCCGTTAAAACGGTCTATTAACGCTTCCAAAATGCGTTTATCAACACTGTCTAGCCCTTCGTCGTCTATATCCAGTGAATTCATTGCCAAGGTGGCTATTTCCTGCGTGATGATACCTTGGCCTTTTACTTGGGCAAAATCCCTCGCGCGGCGCAGCAGGCGGTTGGCAATACGCGGGGTACCGCGGGAACGTTTGGCCAGTTCCGTTAAGCCGGCGCGGTCGGCTGCGATGTTTAATAAACCGGCGGAACGGGCCAAGATGTCCGTAATTTCTGAAATTTCATAAAATCCCAAATTAAACACAATCCCAAAGCGGTCTCTTAGCGGGCCGGTAAGCAGGCCGGAACGCGTGGTGGCGCCAACTAAGGTAAATTTGGGTACGGCCAGTTTTAAAGTAGTGGAGCCGGGGCCTTTGCCGGTATTAATGAAGAAGGTAAAGTCTTCCATAGCGGGGTAGAGGGCTTCTTCCACAGCGGGGTTGAGGCGGTGTATTTCGTCAATAAACAAGATGTCCCCGTCGGAAAGTTCGGTGGTAAGCATAGCAGCCAAATCCCCGGGGCGGGCCAGCACCGGGCCGGAAGTAACTTTAATGTTTACACCCATTTCTTTAGCTAAAATATTGGCCAAAGTGGTTTTGCCCAGCCCGGGCGGGGCGTAAAAAAGGCAGTGGTCTAAGGCTTCTTTGCGGGAACGGGCCGCCTCTATAAACACGCGTAAGTTGGATTTTAATTTGTCTTGTCCGACAAATTCATCCAGCGTGCCCGGGCGAAGGGCCGCTTCCAGCCCGCCGGCTTCTTCTGTTAGTTGTTTAACGTCTAGAATATCGTTTTGATTGCTCATTTTTTAAGTACCCGCAAGGCTTCTTTGATGATGTGTTCCAAAGGGTCACTTGGGTTAATGCCCTCAGTGTAAAGTTTTTCTATGGCGCGGCGGGATTCCGTGGCCGAGTAGCCCAACGCCGTCAGCGCTTCCAATACGGCGCTCATATAAGGGGCGTCGTCCAGCACTTTAATTTTGCTTTCACCTTGTATGGAAACCGCATCCATTTTGTCTTTTAAAGACGCGATAAGTTTCTCGGCCGTTTTGGCCGTAAAACCAAAAATACCGGTTAAAATTTTAGGGTCTTTGGACACGATGGCTTTATGAAAATCGGCCACGCTGCGCAGCGCCTTGTTTAAAAATTCCAATGCTTTTTTGGCGCCTGTATTGGGAATAGCCGTTTTAAATAGGCTCCAAAGTTCTTTGTCTTCTTTAGTCAAAAATCCGTACAGCACAGTGCCGTCGTAAGGAGAGATGGACTCGGCAATATACAGGGAAATCTGTTTTCCCTCTTCCAATTCCAGCACGCTGGAGTGGGCCATATTTACTTCATACCCCACGCCCCCGCATAACAGAAGGACGCCGTCCTCCCGTACTTCCAACACTTCTCCTCTTAAATAGCCTATCATATTTTCATTTTAGCATATTGATACTTCTCCCGCCGTTATTTGTGCGAGAATTTTGTTGGAGGCACGTGGTTTTAAAAAGGGCTTGATTTGTTTTTTTTTTTTTTTATTTATTTTTTTGTAACAAAAACTTAGTTAAAATCAGA
>CALUUY010000023.1 GCA_944324095.1 uncultured Elusimicrobiales bacterium | reverse complement strand
GGATGCTATCCGGTAGCACTTTAATGAATGGATGAAACCGAGAGCGGAATTAAAAGAAAAAAGTTCTGCCCGTAAGCAAGCCGTAAAAGAACAATCCAAAAAGGACAAAAAAGCCTCGTTATTAAAACAAACGCCTGAAGAGGAGGAAGAGGATGAAGCGCCTCGCTCCAAGCCTGAAATTCGCCGCCCGGTAGCCCAAATGATAAAACTGCCCCGCCCCGAACAACTGCGGGAACAAAATACGCCTGCTGCGCAGGCAGAGGCTTCGTCCGCCCCGGCTGACCCGGATGCAGAACGCCCTAAATTTGACCCCAAAACCTTCCGTCTGCCCTCCTTGGATTTGTTAAACGACCCCGTCAACAACGGCATTGTAGGCCCGACGGATGAAGAAATCACCCAAGCCACAAAACGCTTGGAACAGACCTTAAAAAACTTTGATATTAAAGCCAGCGTGACAGGGGTTTCCCCGGGGCCGGTGGTTACCCGCTATGAAATCAAGCCCGACCCGGGTGTAACCATTGCCTCCATTACGGCCCGCACGCAGGACATTCAAGCCAGTATGGAAGCCCGTGCTATACGTGTACAGGCTCCTATACCGGGCAAAAACGCCGTTGGGTTTGAAATTCCCAACGAACGCCCGGTAATGGTAACAATGAAAGAAATTTTACAGTCCCCTGTGTACGCCAACTCCAAGGCGGCTATTCCTATAGCTTTGGGCCGTTATGCCGATGGGGAACCGGCTGGTTCTGTGGCAGAAAAATGGCCGCATATCTTAATTGCCGGTGCTACAAACAGCGGTAAATCCATTTGTTTGCATTCCATTATTATGTCCATTATTTACAAACTCCGCCCGGATGAGGCCAAATTTTTGATGATTGACCCCAAACGCGTGGAACTGACGCTGTATGAAGGCATTCCGTATTTGTACGATCCTAAAACCTCCTGCGATGACGTGGACGTGGTAACCGATGCAGCCGGGGCGGCAAAATCGCTGCAAATGCTGGTAAAAGTAATGGAAAAACGCCTTAAAATTATGCAGCTGGCCAAAGTAAAAAATATGGAAGGCTACAACCAGTGGGCAGAGAAAAACGGCGAAGAAAAAATGTTTTACATTTTTGTCATCATTGATGAAATGGCCGATTTAATGCTGCAAACCAAAGCCTCTATCGAAGACTCCGTCCAGCGTTTGGCGCAAATGGGCCGCGCGTTGGGGATTCACTTAATTTTGTGCACGCAGCGCCCTTCTGTAAAAGTAATCACGGGGGTGATTAAAGCCAACTTGCCTTCGCGCATTGCTTTACAGGTGGCGTCCTCCATAGACTCTAAGGTTATTTTAGACAGCACCGGCGCTGAAGACTTGCTGGGGCGGGGGGATATGCTCTATCAAAGCACGTCTGACAAGACCCCTTTGCGTATCCAGGGGGCGTATGTGTCTGAAAAAGAAATCAACGCCGTGGCGGACTTTTTACGCGCCCAAGGCGCGCCGGATTACCCGGTTCAAATTGTGGCAGAACAACAGCCCGGCGCCCGCCCGGAAGGCGGCTTAGGCGCCAGTGCGGAAGAAATTTTACAAGCTTTGGAGCTCATCAAAGAACGCCGCCGCGTGTCGCAAGATTTGCTCAAAGCCAATTTTGGTTCCAGCGCCCGCGCCACCAATATTTTGAGCGTTTTGGAAATGAAAGGATATATTTCCAAACCGGAAGGTTCCAACCGGTGGGAAATCCATTATGAACTAATAGACGCGGGAATTGATGAATTAAAAAACCCGCCGTATGACCATAATTACAAGGAAGAAACCTATGAAACCGTTTACAAATAGTTTATGCTTATTGGCGGGGTTGCTGCTGTGTGCAGCACCAGTATTACAAGCCAAACAAGCGGCTCCTGCCCCTAAGCAGGCCGCTGCTGAGGCCCCAAAAGACGCCGCCCCCAAAAAAGACCCCATCAAAGAACTGCGTGCCTGGGATGCCCAATTAAACACGTTGGAAACCTCTTTTGAGCAAACCTCTTCTTATGACGGGGTACTCATCAGCCGTTCCCACGGCAAACTGTATTACAAAAAAGAAGGCAATTTGCTCCGCTTAGACACGCTGGATGATGAAGGCAATACAGACCAGTCCGCCGTTACCAACAAAAAAACGTTAAAAATTTTAGACGCTAAAGGCGAGCTTATTACCTCCACCAATTGGGCCGATTGGGTAAATGGACAGCCAAATAAAGCTTTATTTGATTTTGGCAATTATTCCGCCTTGTTGGACGCCCACCAAGTGAGCATTTTCTCTTCCTCGCCCGAACGCATCATTTTACAGCTTACACCTAAAAAAGGGGCGGATTATAAACTTTATTTATTGTTAGACCCCGTGCAATATTTTCCGCAAACCATTATCATAGAGGCGGATTTAATGCAAACCAAAGCCGATTTAAAAGATATCGTAAAAAATAAAAACATATCCAAAAACTTATTTAAAGAGGTTATGAACAAATGATGACGCTTGCCAATAAAATTACCCTTAGCCGGGCCGGCTTGTCCATATTGATGTTTTTGTTTATTTTAATGCCATTTGCTTGGGCGCGTTTTGTAGCCACGCTGATTTTTATTGTGGCTGCTTCTACGGACTGGGTGGACGGCAAAATTGCCCGCCAAACAAACACCATCACACCGTTTGGGGCGATTGTAGATCCGTTTGTGGACAAGATTTTAGTCTGCGCGGCTCTGTTTGCCTTTGTGGGCATAAAGGAATTAGACGTGCCTATTTGGGCAGTGTTTTTTATTATGCTTAGAGAGTTGATGATTTCCACCCTTCGCGTTATTGCCGCGCTGGAAGGTAAAGTGATGGCGGCTGAGCGGTGGGGGAAATTTAAAACCGTTATTCAAATGACCACGGTGGGGTGTATCTTTTTTGTATTAGACATTTACCATTTAATGCATTTGACGCACGGTGCAACACATCAGGGGTTGGTGGTTACATTTTACACGTTAAGAACGGTACCTTATGCAATGACGGCTATTGCAGCAGTCATTACCTGGATAAGTGCGGTTTCTTATTTAAAAAACAACTGGGAACTTTTGCAAAAATCTTGGAGTATTGACACGTGCAAACATTAATTCGTATGTTAGCCACGGGCTTTTTTATCAGCTACTTGCCGCCCCTGGTTTTTAAATTTAAAAAGAATACCGGCGCCGGTCTTTTAGGTACATTGCTAGCGGTTCCGTTTGTATTTATTTTACCGCAGGACTATATGTTGTATTTAGTTTTTCTGCTGGCTTTTTGGGTATTTGCGGTATATATATGCAAAAAAGTACAATTTAAAGGATATACCGGGCACGATAACCCCAAAATTGTAATAGATGAAATGGCCGGGTATTTTACGGCGGTGTTATTTTTACCCCGCGAGTGGCCGTATTTATTGGCGGCATTTGTGTTGTTTAGGCTATTTGACACCTTAAAGCCGTGGGCCGTAAAAACATTTGACCGGATGGAAAACGCCTTTGGTGTGGTGTTTGACGATGTAGCCGCCGGGTTAATGGCTAATATTTTGATACAAATTTTTATTGTAATTTTTATAAAAGGTTAAGTTAAGGAGATTAGAGAAATGGAACTTTCCAATATGACCAATTTGCGCGAATTATTTTCCGCCGGCGGGCCGGTGCTGGTGTTGCTTATTTTGCTGTCTGTTTATTCATTGTCTGTTATTTTTGAACGCTGGGTAAAATTCCGCCGTGCGGTGGGAATATCCCGCAAGTTAATTGCGTATTGCCGCCACCCGCTTCGTTCGGACAATTACCCCAAAGTGGAAGACGCCTGCCGTAAAGAAATTACGCAAGATACACCGGCGTCCAACTTAATTTTACGCCTTTTACAGGAAAGAGACCGCTCTAAAGCAGAACAAAAAGAAATTGCCGATTCTGTAATTGATTGGGAAATTACCCGCCTGCAAAGCCGCTTAACCGTATTGGGCACCTTAGGCAGCATAACGCCGTTTATCGGGTTGTTTGGTACGGTAATTGGGGTAATGCACGCGTTTAAGGATTTGGCGTCTTCGTCTGCCGCTACGGCGGGGGCCTCTGTGGTAGCGGCCGGTATTGCCGAAGCGCTTATCAATACTGCGGCCGGGTTGTTTGTAGCCATTCCAGCGGTAATTGCCTACAACTATTTTTTAAGCAAAACCAATTTCTTTGCTAAAGAGTTGGAAAACATTGCCGATGAAATTATCTTTAACCAGGTGCACGAATAATGCCTCATAAACAAAGAACCGTAATGGCGGACATCAATATGGTGCCGTTTATTGACATTACCCTAATCCTGCTGATTATTTTTATGGTAATGAGCCCTTTATTGGTGCAAATGCAGCTTAGTGTGGATTTGCCGCGCGCCAAGGCCATTAACACCACCGCGGAAGATGATGTGATACGCGTAGAAGTATTAAAAAACGGCACCATTATTGTGGCAGATAAAAAAATTTCCGCCGCTGCCCTGGAAAAAGAATTAATCCTGCGTATGGGCAAAGCCAATAAAAAAACCATTTTGGTACAGGCCGACAAAGAAGTACCCATACAACAGGTGGTGGACGTGTTTGACGCAGCCAAAAAATTGGGCGCGGCCAAACTGGGTATTGGGGTTTTATCTAAAAGCTAATGAACCGCTATCTGGCTTATTCGGGCGGGGTGCACGCCTTATTATTTTTGCTTCTTTTCCTGGTGATGTTACCCGCCGGGAAAAAGGTTTCTGCCACCTATACCATAGATTTTATAGGTAGCGGCAAAGTAGTGGCTACCACCGGGCAAGAAGCACAAGCCCCGGTAAAAACGCCGGCTCCCAAAGCACCGGAAGTAAAAACCCCGGTTATAAAAGATACGGCCAGCCAAGCTAAACCTGCCCCCAAGCCGGCTAAAAAAGCCTATTCGGCCAAGGCTGAAATTACTACCAAAAAACAACCCGCTAAAAAGAAACAGCCTGCCTTGGCCGCACCCAGCGTATTAGATGAAGGCGAAAATGGCAAAAAAGACGACGCCCTCCAAGCCAGCAAAGAGGGGGAATTTCAAGGCGGGAACATTCAAACAGATTTTGCAAACTTTCCCTATCCCTGGTACATTACCCAGGTTCGTAATGCAATGTGGATTGAATGGGAAAAACGCCGCCCCGCAGGTAATGTACTTTCAGCTTTAGTTTCGTTTTCCATTGTGCGGGACGGAAAAATAAAAAATGTGGAAGTGCAGCGTTCCTCCGGTGATGATACCTTTGATTTTGCCGCCACTTCCGCGGTAATTAACGCAGGGCCTTTTGCGCCGCTGCCCATGTATTATGAAAAAGACGAACTGACCGTGGCGGTAGAGTTCAAACAGGAGAAATAGACTATGACAGGTTGGCAACGTTTTGGCATTATGCTGTTGTGCTATTTTGGGATAATGGTATTGTATCCCAATTATGATGCGGCAGGGTTTTACTTTGCCGGTATTACATTAGTGATGTGGACGGGTGTTATTTTAATTTTGGCCGTCATCAGCAATATTTTGGGGCTGTATAACTTCCCTAATTTTTGCCGGTTTATTACGCTTGTATTTGTGGCAGCGGTGTTGTTTTCATTGTTGTGGTACTTTCCGCAAAAGGACAATGTCTCACCCATCAACAAACTTAAATACGGCGAAATCCCCACTATGGCGGATATTAAAGCCGGCGTAAACCGCTTTACGTTTAATTTTGATTTTGTACGCCGCCGGGCCACCCGCTCTGAAAACTTTGTGAACCAAAAGTTGGAAGACAACCAAGAAAAAATAGAAGAAACCAACGAAGCCATTAAAGAAGCGGCTGAAAAAGCTAAAAAGCAAGCCGCCAAAAAAATAGAGCAGACCTTGGAAATCGAGGTAGAATAACCTTATGAAACCCACCATTCTCATTACCGGCGGGAACGGATTTATCGGCCGGAAGCTGACGGACTTACTATTATTGGAAGGCTACAATGTACGTGTAACCTCCCGCCGTATGCCCAAACACCAACCGGCCAACCCGGCTGTAAAAGTGGTGCGGGTAAACTATGATGATGTGGAAAGTTTAAAACAAGCAATGGAAGGCTGCCAAGGCGTATTTCATTTAGCAGCCGCCATTTTTGGGTTTAACCGGGCTGATTTTGAACACGCTAACGTTACCGCTACGCAAAATGTGGTACAAGCGGCCAATCAAACCCCGGGCCTAGAAACCTTTGTACACGTTTCCAGCTTGGCTGCCAGCGGCTATGCAGAGGATAAAGACCACCCCCGCACAGAAGAACAAACCCCAAACCCAGTGTCCGATTACGGACGCACCAAACTAGGGGGGGAACTGGCGGTGCGGAACTTAAAACCCGGCATCAAATGGACGATTATCCGCCCACCCATTGTGTATGGCAAGAACGATTCGGGCGTGTCTAAAATAGCGGCGTGGGTAAAACGCGGGTTAATGGTAAATACATCCGGTAACGGATATTTTAGTTTTGTACACGTAGATGACTTAGCTGCCGCCCTGGTAACGGCCTATAAACGCCCGGATACGGGCGGACAGGTATTTTTTGTATGTGAAAACGCCGTATATGGCTGGCAGGATTTTATTACGCGTATGGCAGCAGCAATGCACGTTAACAAGCCGTTTATGCCCAATGCACCGGTATGGCTGATGAAAACAGCCGCGTTTATTTATGAATGCACGGCCTGGATGACTGGAATAGAGCCCGCTTTAAATTATGACAAGGTAACCGAAGCCATTATACCCGGGCATTGGATATGCAGTAATAAAAAATGGACGGCACTGACGGGGCAGCAATTTTCCTCGTTAGATGAAGGACTTAAGAAAAGTTTCTAAAATTTTGTTATAATATTTATGTTGTTACTGCAAAACGCAAAAACAATATAAACAAATTTTGGAGAGGTGGCTGAGAGGCCGAAAGCGGCGGTTTGCTAAACCGTTATACGGGTTAATTCCCGTATCGAGGGTTCGAATCCCTCCCTCTCCGTAGGCCTTTAAAAACCCCGCAAATGCGGGGTTTTTTATTGCTGTATTTATACTATTATACTTTTCTAATACACACCCAAACACAGTATCGCTATACTTACTTTTGCAAAAAACACTTGACTTAGAGTTAACTCCACCTTTTATAATAAATACATACCTATCTACCAGGAGGAAAACTGATGAAATATACGTTGTCTCTTGTTATAGCTGGAATGTTTATTTTAGGAGGAATAAATATGCTGGAAGCAAAAAAATGGGATAAAACTTTTCCCAAAAGCGATAAGACTTCTGTTAAAAAAGTAACCTTTCATAACCGTTATGGAATTACTTTAAAAGGGGATTTATACATACCCAAAACCCTTAAAAAGGGGCAACAGTTACCCGCCATTGCCATTTCCGGCCCGTTTGGAGCGGTAAAAGAACAAGCCTCCGGCCTGTACGCACAAACCTTGGCTGAACGCGGATTTATTACACTAGCGTTTGACCCTTCTTATACAGGGGAAAGCAAAGGCACTCCGCGCCATATAGCCTCGCCCGACATCAATACAGAAGACTTTAGCGCCGCAATAGATTTCTTAACCACGTACCCCGATGTAGATCCCAATAAAATAGGAATATTAGGCATCTGTGGTTTTGGCGGGTTTGCGTTAAACGCCGCCGCCATAGACACACGCATCAAAGCCACCGTAACAGCCACTATGTACGATATGACTCGTGTTTCTGCCCACGGATATTTTGACGCAATGGACGCCAAGGCCCGCCTGGCTTTAAAAGAACAACTAAACGCCCAGCGCACCCAAGATTACAAAAACAAAACCTATGCCAAAGCCCCGGGCTTGCCGGAAAAATTAACCGGGCAAGAACCTGAGTTTGTGCAAGACTATTGGCATTATTATAAAACGCCAAGAGGCTTTCATAAACGTTCGATTAATTCTAATGGGAATTGGACGGTAACTTCAAGCCTGGCGCTTATTAATCAACCCATTTTGGCTTATAGTAATGAAATTGTTACTCCCATACTCATCATTCACGGAGAAAAGGCCCACAGCCGTTATTTTAGCGAAGACGCCTTTAAAAAATTAACTGGAAACAATAAAGAACTGTTAATTATACCCGGCGCTTCTCACGTGGATTTGTATGACAATTTGTCTAAAATCCCCTTTGATAAAATTGCCTCTTTTTATCAGGAAAACCTCAGATAATGAAGCTACATTATTTTATAGTATCCGTATGTTTAGGAGTTTTGTGTGCCGCCTGCGTGTTTTGGCAGGCGGCACATACAACCCCGTTGGAGGGGAATAACAAAATGAAAGTAATCATCAATAACCGTTCTTTTACGCTGGCCTTGTACAATAATCCAACCGCCCAGGCATTTAAAGAAATGACACCCTTGTCTATTACAATGAACGACTTAAATAATAATGAAAAATATTACTATCTCTCCCGCCCGTTACCAGCTGCCCCAAAACGTGTAGGACGAGTAATGGCTGGTGACATTATGCTATTTGGAACGGATTGCCTGGTATTGTTTTATAAAACATTTAATACCTCTTATTCCTACACGCCAATTGGGCGAATAGAAAACCCCTCTCACATAAACCTATTAGCCCACGAGAAAGAAACAGCGGTTTCTTTTCAATAATGCTCCCGCTATACACTAACTAGATGGGGGAAAAAATGTACTTTGAACCGCCCCAAACATCCAATATTTAATATTACGCAAAAAGCCGAGGCCTTGTGTGTCAAAAAGCCTCGGCATAATCCCTTTATAAAACCATTTATATTTTATATGAATTGGTTTAAAGTGCTCATTCCCACATCAAGCAACATTTTGGAAAACTCCAACCCGTTAATGAGCCTGACTCCGGTTTCTTCGGCTAACTGACGGGCGCGTTCACTAAACTCGTCCGCTGTGGACACCAGCCAAGCAATGGTGGTGTAATCGCTGGATGAGTCTTTTAATTCTTTATAGTGGGAAATTTGCTCCACGCCCCAGTCGCCCGTTTGCCCGCGGTGTTTTTTTACTTGTACATAAAAGACGGTCTTTAATGTATCAAACACGGCTACCACATCGGCATCTTCATAATCTTTTTTTTCTTGGGAGTTTTTGGGTGGAATCATTACATCGCTTGCATTAATACGCTCAAAATACGCTTTTACTAATTTTTCTACCTGGGCAGGGGATAAAGACGTGTTTATTTCATTTAAAATTAAACCTGCCGCTTTTTCCATAATATTTTCATAAATATTAATGGGTTTATTTTGTTTAAAATTAGAAACGGCTTCCGTTACCTCCTTGGCCAGGGGGGTAATGTCCAAATTGGTTCCAAAATATTTTAATTTAGCGTTAAGTGAACTGACCGCATATTGGCGCCTAGGAATACCCACCGCCACCGGTTCCACCCCGATAAAAAAGCCAAGATCTATCGCCCGGCCGTTTACCGTTAGAAACTTCCTGTCATTTTGTACAATGGGTTGGTTATTTGTGGTTTTTAAATGGGCCGGAATACTTAACTGGCATATTGGCCGGGCGGACTGAGTAACCCGATATACACTAAAAATCCCCGGGCGAGGAATGACCAACAAATCCCCCGGTTTTAACTGCACAAAACGAATTAAACAGTGGCGGTTTTTATTGTGCCCTAACCGATTGACAAAACGAACAAAATCGAGCGAATCCAACTGGGCAGGCAAATCTTGATGAATGGCATACTCCAACCAACCGATGCTTACATAGCCCAACTCTAACAGCGGGTAGGAAACTGCCGCACAATGAGAAATACGGTGCATTAAAATTTTTTCCTGTGGCATACTGTTCTCCTTATTCATCCGTGTCATTTTCCTTAAAAAAATCCCGAACGCTTGTCAAAACACTCAACATATCATTGTTTTCATCTTCGGAAAAGGACATCTGCAGCTCCTCTCCATTGGTTAGCACCAAAAGAATGCAGTCTTTTAACTGATATATAGACTCAATGTCTTTATAAGCGGCTTTTTCTGCGTCATCAAACATACCTGCCTTCCAGTGTACTCTTCTATCGGTAAATACAGCGCCGTCATCTGCCCCGCCAAATAAAGTGGAATCAAATAAACAAAGTATTTTTTCGCCTTCCTCCAAGAAAGCATAAGACCTTTTTGCTGCACCTAATTTTTCATCGGGTATATCCGGAAGGCAATAAAAATTGTCCTTAGCCTCCGTAACCGCTTGCAGCCGGGGAAGGAGCGGGCAGAATTCTCCTCTTTGTTCTTTTAGATAAGTTTCCAATATCCCTTCTTCTATGGCCACTTCAACCCCCAGCTGCTTTGCTAAGGTATCCACAAACTCCACATACGCTCCCCAAGTGTTACAGAATAAATCTAGCATCTCCTTTAAAGAGTTATTCCACTTTTCCACTAGTTTATTATTCTTTTTATCTTCTTTTGAGCCCGACAGAAAGGCATCAGCTGCCCCCAGCCAGCCCATAGTACTGCCCTTAATAAAACCTTCCACGGCTCCACCCAACACAGAGGCTAACCCCCCTTCCGGCAAGTCATCTTTTAATTCTTCCAATTCTGTGGATATCTCTTCCAACTGAGTCAAAAAACTTTCTCTTTGTTCTTGCCGAAAACGCTCTATTTCTTCCAAAGCATTAGGGGTTAATTCAACCGGAAAATGGTTTTTCAAATAATTAGCCGCATTATCCACCGCGTCCTCGGCCATATGTTTTAACTTACGGGGGGAAATAAAATCTCCCTGTTGGCGTGCACTTTGGGCTTCTTTTAAATCGGTTAACAGGCAGTCAAAATCAGCCCAAAAAACACTATATAAAGATGTTATAAAAGTATTCCATTTAGAATTATCAGCCCCATCTTCGTCCAATTTCTCCAAAATATCACGCACATTTTCTTTATCTTCTTCACTGGCGTCCGGGGAATTTAACACCGCGTCACAATCCGCCCTAACTTCTTCTAAATGATTAGACAAAAATCCGTTATACGCTCTTAAATACCGCGCCGCCACAGCATCCGGACTTAGTTCCAATACCTTTTGCGCACACCAATAGGCTTGTTCCCAATCTTCTTTTGACATATAAATGGTACTGCCTATAAAATAAAACTCACAGCGTTCATCTTTCTCCATGCGTACATTATGTGCCAATAACGCTAGCCCCGCCTGCACGCTGTTTACGGCTTGCTCTGTGTCTTTTAGATTGGAATACGCCAGGGCCTGGCCGATATAAATAATTATTCTAAGCTCCTCAGAAAGCCCTTTCTGCTCCAAAATAATTTTGTATTGTTCTAGGGCCAAAGAGTATTTTTCTTGCAGTGAATATACACCGCTTTGCAAAAAATGAATAAACGGATAATCCGCGCTGTTCTTGATTAATAAATCAATTTGCTCTTGGGCTTCTTGCGGTTTTTCTTGATTGATAAAATACAAACACCGAATCACTGTGGAAGTGGGGGCGGAGGGATTTTTTTCGTGTTCCTGCTTTATCCAGGCCTCTATTTGTTCAGCCCCATTTGCTTCTTCTGCAAGACGGATTACTTTTCTCATTAAAGGATACACATCATCTGGTTTAACCTCAGCACTAGCGCTTACTTTCTGCCCACAGGAAGGGCAAAAAATAGCCCCACCAGGCAGCTTGGCCGCACAGGAAGGGCACACTTCAGGCATAGTCTTTACACTGGCCCCGCATTGAGGGCAAAACTTGGCTCCGGCCGGTAATTCTTGTTGGCATTTATCACATTTCATATACCAAAAACCCCTTAAATATATTTAAAGTTTTTCCTAGTCAGAATAGGAGTCGTCTTTCAAGAAAAAACGTCTTGTATTAGTAGTCAGCACGGCTGCGGCCGTATTGGTTAAGTTGCCGCCAAAGGCTAACGCATTATCAATGTCAGTTGGAAATTCGATGGGAAGCATCTCATACACAAACACCAAAAACGGCATAATCAGCCAGCTACCACTTATCCGTCCGGCTCTATACATAAATAACATAACCGTTAAAAACAGAGCAGACATTAAACAAGTAACAGGAGAAAACACACTCCCTAACGTTAACCCCACCGGTGCAAAAGCCACGGCAGAAATCACCCCTAACGGTAACGGTAACAAGCAATCCACCAACGTCAACTTTTTAGCCGTATTCATTAAGTAAACGCTAATGGAAATTAGCACAATAAATACGCCCGCTGCACTTACTATACCCAACCACACCCCGGCTTTTATCCCACTCATTATTCCAACAAAGATACTGCCGCTTAAACTAACGCAAAACCCCAACGCCCCACGCAAACAGCCGGTGACGGTTTGCGAACTTTTGTTGTCTATGGTTTCTTGATAACTTCTGCTCATTGTTATACACTCCAATAATTAATATACTAGACGTTCGTTATAAGAGTGAGTGATGTTTATGCGGTGGGTGCAAAGCGGGAAAAAGAAAAGCAAAGCAAGGAGGTTTATAATGTTTTAAACAATCAACTCCTTCTTATCCACATACGCCCTTGGTTGGTAGAATAATAGGTGCCTTTACTGGTAAGGGCGATGATTTCATTTCCAACTAAACTTAAGTCTATAAAATTTCCGGCCGTGTTGCTACCAAAACGTAACAACCACGTTCGTCCGGCTGAGGTGGAGTATTGAATTTGGCAAGTATTATTGGGATTTATACGAATTAATTCCTTTCCAACACTAATCATTTGGCTCATAGTATGGCCTCCTTGGTAAGTTTTTATTTAGAAATTATTTTAATCTGGCTCCGCACGAAGGGCAAATTCTTTTGTCGGCATCAACGGCCTCGCCGCATTTTTCACAAATTTTAAAGCTGTCTTCTTCAGCGTCATCAAACTCTCCGGCTTCTTTAGCCGCGCTAAAAGCCTCTTTGGCTTCGTCCAACAACTCGCTGATGTTCATTTCATCCATTATTTCCGTTGCACAATCTTTTAATTCCGAGGCAGACAGGTTGCCCGGGTTTCTACCAGCCTTAAACAAGGCCGTCATTAAATTTAAATACACAATGCCTGATACAATAGTAACCGCATAACAGAGCCCAGCCATAATGGCACTCGCCCCGATACTGCCGATAATGGGAATAAACGAAATCACCCCCGACAAAGCCGCCCCCGCCACCATAGACACCGCATACGCCCCCAAATTGGTAATGATGCCGCCGGCCAACGTTTTTACAATATTACTGGAAAGAGAAATATGAAGTTCCTTATTAATCCTTAAATACATCCCCCAAGTAAACCCCGCACACGCCACCAGCGCCGCGCCGGAACCTACCCCCGGCAGCCAAGCAGACGCCAAGGCAGAAGCCACCGCCCCTTTTGTATGAAATTTAATAATCTCGGCCAGTTTATAAGGCAGATGTTTACTGGTGGTTTTATCCATAGCTTTCATTAATTGAGTTCCCGCCTTTATTAGTTTAGATTCAAACATTCTTTCTCTCCTTTTCGTATTTATCTATTTTAGTTTTGGTACAAGAACATCCGTTCGCCCATCTAGCATAAATTTTTTATACTACACGGCAATAGCTATCCGTCACACCTTTTTTACACTTTAATCGTCCATCATATCCTTTCCACACACCTCAATAAGCTTGGCAATACCAATTACAATAAACACCGGAATGGAAAACGGAAAGATTGCAGACAACACCAGCATTACCGGAATAGCAATAAGAAAAGTAATACAACCGGGCCCATCATTTCCTAAACTCATATTGATCTCCTTTTCAACTATGATATAAAAGGAGGCCGACAACAGGGCTGTCGCGCATTTGTGGTAAACTAATAGCAGGCATAAAAAAAGCGGCGCGTTACCAGAGCCTTTGGAATAACCCATGTAACCGCCGCTTGCCTATTCTCAAAAGAGAATAAGCAGGAACGATTATTTTGAGGATTCCAAAGTGCCGTCCGTTACCGGTTCAGCTCTGCCTGGCCCCAAGCCAGACTTCCTTAAAATAATAAAAACACTTCTTAAATTGTACGGCGCCTATGCGCCTAATTTTATTATAGCATAGTTGGATAAAATGCTAATACTTGCTATGATATGGGTATGAAAACAGCCAATATTAAAAAATTTACACGTATTCTTTATCTGCTCCATAAGTTGGAGGGGGGAAGTATCAACTTGGCTGTGGAAGCCAAAGAACTGGGCTTTAGCGTACGCACGCTGGAAAGAGACATTCAGGAAATTGACCAAGCCGGGTTTCCAGTCACAAATATGGGTGCGGGGCGTTACAGCTTAATGGAAGGGTTTTCTTTACAAAAGCTATCTCTTTCTGCACGCGATGAAGCTTTACTTAAACTTTTGGGGCAGCTGGCCAATTCGTTAGGCCCGCAATGGGCGGGCAGTTATCAACGCCTGCTGAAAAAAACAGCCCGCCCGGCAGGAAAAGAAATTTATTTTGTTAAAATGCCCCGTATGTATCACAATATCCAACCCGCCCAGCTTAATACGTTGGAGCAAGCCATATTAAAACATCAGTTTATCAACCTATATTACCAATCTGCGGCTAAACGGGTATGGTGCAACCACATTAAACCATTAAAAATAGCTTTGTTTGACGGGTTTTGGTATTTAATTACATTAAACGACGTAAATACCTATATGAAATTTTCTTTAGGCAAAATTATTAAAGTTTTGCCGCAAAAAGAATATTTTAAACCGCTGGAAATTGCTGCCAAACTGCAAGAAAGCCCCAACATTTGGTTTGATACTCAAGCTGACTTAGAAATAAAATGTTTGGTATCTGCAGCGGTGGCAAGTTATTTTAAAGAGGTGGAATTTTTACCCCATCAAAAAATAGAAAAACAAACCGAAGGGGGGGACTTGGTAATCTCCTGCAAAACAGCCAATATTATGCAAGTATTACCGCAAATAAAACACTGGCTGCCTCATATACAAGTGTTGGAGCCGGCCTCGTTACAAAACCAGCTAAACCAGCAATTGCTGCATTATTTACAAGGACAAAAAAAATGAAAAAACTATTTTTTGGGCTGCTTTTTATAGGAACATTTTCCACCGGTGTTGCGGCAGAAATAGCGCCAGATTGTACCTACCAAGGTATTAGATTATACGGCCGCGTAAAAGTGGTGGATTTTATGCCTGATTTTTATGTACAGCGTGTAGATTTTATGCCAGATTTACGGGTTCAAGAGACCGTTTTTGAGGGAAATTCGTGCGGGGAGTGGAAATTTGTGGACAGTATGCCTGATTTTACCATTCAATATGTAGATTTTATGCCAGACTTTACTATACAGTTTGTACATTTTATGCCCGGGCTTTAAACAAGCACTCTAACACTACAACCCAACACCCGCTCTTTAAAGAGGTGCGTGTTGGTTGTATTATAAAACATCTCCCAAAGCTCTCTTACAAGCGGAGTATTTACTTTTCATAGATACCTGAGAATTGCCCATATAAAAAACTCCCCCTGCAAAAAAGGGGGAGCTTTTAACCAAAACAACACTATCAATGTTTAGTCCAGCACAAAAGGTTTTGTTGCGCTTTTTGCTACTTCTTTTGATATTTTTTGAGCTAGTGCTTTGGCCTCTGCCGCCACAGCCGCATTGGCTCTAGCTACAGCAGCGTTCGCGGATTGCAGGGCAACATTGGCCGCCTCTTTAGATTTGGCCGCAGAAACAGCTGCCAGCTTAGCTTTAAGCGCGGCTTGTTCGGCCGCCTGAGCGGTTACTTCGGCTTCTTTTTTGGCGTTTGCAGCGGAAAGGGCTGCCACATCAGCTGCTTCTTTAGCTTTAGCAGCTTCATTCTTGGCAACAGAAGAGGCTATCTGTAACGAAAGTTTTACTTTGGCAGCCGTATCTTCTGCCTTTGACGCTAACATCTGCACCGAATTTTTACATTGCAAGCTGGCGCCTTTGGCAGCACTTTTAGCAGTTTCTGCCGTTTGATCTGCTTGTAAAGAGGCTTCCGACAGCGATTTTGCCACCCGTTCAGCCGCTTCTTTGGCTTTAGCAGCCGCTTTGGCAGAAGCATCCGCATCCAATTTAGCTTTGGTTGCAGCTTGCGCGGAACGTTTTGCTTTTATTGCAGTATCTGCGGCTGCCGCTGCAGAAACATCCGCATCAGCTTGTGCCTTTACAGCCGCTTGCACAGTCAGTTTGGCTTGTTCTACCGCTTTAACAGCCACCACATAAGCAGTATTTACGGCAGACTTAGCCGCCAGATTTGCAGAATGCTGCGCTTTAACATCCTCATACGCTTCTCGTAGAACACTATTTTCATCTGCAAAGGCAGCCGGGGCAACAAACAATAAACTGACAAGCATCCATTTTATACTGTTTTTCATCCGCTCCTCCTAAAAAGTATATATCATTTATTTTACCTATAATTTTAAATTTTTCAATAGTGGTTATAAGACTATTGTTCTGCCAGTTTGGAAAAATTACTATACGTCACAAATTTTTCCTCATAGGCCACAAAAGCTTCCTGCAAGATTTTAATGGCGGTTTTTTTGTCAAATATTTTTTCCACCACCACGGTTTTGTTTTCCAATTTTTTGTAATCTTCAAAAAAGCTCATCGTTTCGGATATTAAATGATCGGGCAGTTGTTCCACATCCGTATAGTGGCTAACATTAGGGTCACCCTGCGCAACGCCGATGATTTTGTCATCCGCCTCGCCGTTATCCAACATACGCATAACGCCAATAATACGCGCCGGAACAATACACATAGGAACCACTTCCGCCTGGGAAAGGATTAAAATATCCAACGGGTCTTTATCTTCGCCCAAAGTACGGGGAATAAAACCATAGTTAGCCGGATAATACACGGAAGAATAAAGTACGCGGTCTAAACGCAATAAACCGCTTGCTTTATCCAGTTCATATTTAGCACGGGTTCCTTTAGGAATTTCGATAATCCCGTTTACGACATAAGGCAAAGAGCCTTTATCTCCGGGCGAAACGTGATGCCACGGATTAAAATTAGCAAACATTTTTTCCTCTTTATTTCTGTAAATAATCTGTATAAAACATAGTAATTATAGCAATTATCGATACATTCTTTCAGAACAACACCCGCACAGGCCCCTAAAACCTTTTAAAAATGGTAAAATAGAGCGTCGTTCTATAATACCAAAGGAGAATAACCTGAATGAAAAAAGCATTATTAGCTGTGCTTGTTGCATTATTTATTTCCCCTGCGGCATTTGCCGATAACTGGGGTGCCACCGTTAAACTGGGTATGGGAGAAAACGACCCCAAAACCTTAAATGATGGTTTTAACAACGGATTTGCCAGCAAAGACCTGACCGAAGGGGATGAGTTTTTTGGTTTGGAAGGCTTATATGAACACAATTTAACGGACAATGACAAAGTGGGCGTTAGATTGGGGATAGATTTTTACGGTGAAAACGAACTGGAAACCAGAAGCCAAATCTTAAACTTAAAAGAAGACGCCACCGAAAACACCTACGCCATCCCGTTAACGGTGTATTATAAAAGAGATAACGGCATTAAAAACTGGAGCTTTTTTGCCGGTGCCGGTATTACCTACATTCACTCTGAACTGGAATATGAAGCAGAAAATTTAATGGGTATTGATAAAGAAGAGTTCACCCTTTCCAAAAGCAAAGTTTTCCCGCACGTAATGGCAGGGGCGGAATACCGCTTTAGCCAGTTGTTTGCGTTGGGTTTGGAAGCCAAATACAACTTTTCTGCCAAGACCGAAAAAGACTATGAAGGGTTAAACGTTGTCGTTTCTGATCGCTCCGGACTTAGCGGTGCAGTTACGGCCCGGTTCTACTTTTAAGTGTCGGTTATACACAACAAAATCCTCCGCTTGAAGCGGGGGATTTTTTTATAGTTATATGCGTTATTAATACTAATCTAAATATTCCAGCACGCAGATAATATTTATTTGATACAATCTAGTACGCCGTAAACAGGAGAAAAGATATGGAAAAAGAATTCATCAATTTTAATAAAGTGGGGGTTATTGGCTGCGGCTTTGTAGGCTCAGCTTCTGCCTTTAGCTTAATGCAAAGCGGGCTTTTTACCGAAATGGTGCTTATTGACAGCGACCAAGCCCGCGCCGAAGGCGAAGCCTTAGACATCAGCCACGGCGTGCCTTTTGCTAAACCGATGTCCATCTATGCGGGGGATTATGATGATTTGAAAGACGCCGGCTTGATTATCATTACTGCAGGCGCCAATCAAAAACCGGGCGAAACCCGCCTGGACTTGGTAAAAAAGAACATCGCTATTTTTAAATCCATCATTCCGGAAATTACCAAGCGTGACTTTAAAGGTATTTTGCTTATTGTAGCCAACCCGGTGGACATTTTAACCTCTGTTGCCATTAAATTAAGCGGTTATGCCCCCAACCGGGTATTTGGTTCCGGCACGGTGCTGGATACCGCCCGCTTAAAATACAACTTAGGACAGCACTTAAATGTGGACAGCCGCAGCGTACACGCGTTCATCATTGGGGAACACGGCGACAGCGAAATAGCAGCGTGGAGCTGTGCCAATGTGTCCGGCATAAAACTGGATAAGTTTTGTGAAATGCGCGGCCATTTCAACCACCAGGAAGCCACCAAACGCATTGCTGAAGAAGTAAAAAACAGCGCGTATGAAATCATTGCCCGCAAAAAAGCCACTTATTACGGCATTGCAATGTCCGTCAAGCGTATTTGTGAAGCTATTGTAAGAAACGAAAAATCCATTCTGCCCATTTCTGCCTTAATGAATGGGGAATACGGCATCAGCGGCGTAGCGTTAAGTATGCCGGCTATCGTAAACCGCCAAGGGGTGGAAACCCACGTTCCGTTACAATTAAATGAAGAAGAAGTGGCCGCTCTTAAAAAATCGGCCGATACGCTTAAGAAAATTCTGGACGAAAACGCCCTGTAATTTACGTGTCCGTTTTCACAGGCCCGCCTTTTTAAAAAGGCGGGCCTGTTTATTGGATACAAAGAGGGCATACTCATCCCTATGCGCAAAATTTAACCTATCAATAGGACTAAAGACCTAGTGCCCTACGGGTCTTTTGCTTCTTGTAGAATAGCCCTGTGGTTTATAAAATAAAAACATGAAAGCGTTATGTTGTGGTATTTTTTTTATTAATTTGTTTATTTTATTTCCACTGCAAAGCTATTGTTCCCCTAAAATAGGAAACAAACTTCTAAGCCGGAAGGTTAGTTATTCGGTAAAGAAGTCAGGAATTAGGATATTAAGCAGTACCAACCTGCAACGGGCAGAGAAAACGCTTAACCCTAAAATTTCCGCTGCGCTTGCTAAAAAAATACACCTACAACGCCCGCCCCAAACCGATGCCCAGCGGGGCCGCTTATTCCAAGCTGTTTCCACACAGGATTCCCGCATCAAATTTTCAGGCGTCGTATTCTATACCTATTACCAAGGCCAAAAAGAAATCTACGGAGCTATGCCCGCCCATGCCATTGCATCCTCCAGCGTAGGAGTACCCGGAATTGAACGCCGATTTGAGGCTATTTTCTTTCTGCCGGACAAAAAAATTAAAAAAATTCCGGCAGAGATTGTGGCCTACTCACCGGCAAGTATGATGGATGTAGTACTTATTAAATTCCCCAAAGAGGCTGAATATTTTTTAAACCCTTACCCGTTGGGAACACTCCACCACGACAAAAAGGTCTATTCAGTCGGATACAATAAGGATGGACTTCTACCCGTTTATAACCGCCAAGTTTTGCAAGCTTTACCCTACTCCATCCGCACCTCTATGCCCTTGGCTGACAAAAACACCCGGCAAGGACTCTGCGGCAGTGCTGTGTTAAACCATAAAGCCCAACTTATTGGTATTCATACCGGGTCTTCCGTAAAGGAAGACCCCCAGACCAAGCAACCCGTTTGCTCCTATGCCGCTCCAGCCTCTTTTTTGAACCGCTTGGTGGAGGCTTACCATAATGGGGGGAATGCCGCTGTACCTTTTTATATAGACAGTCAGCGCTTTATCAATTTAAATATTGATGAATATATCATATCCTATTCCCTGTTAAACGAAGTGGGCAGCTCATTAATTACCAAGCCGGTTAACTTTCATCTTTCCCGTTCTATACTCAACCAACAGCTGCAGGAATTTCCCCAAGCCAAATTCTTATTGATAACCACCCACCGATTGTCTTGGGACGTAAATAACCACGCCTTGCCTGTATCTCTCCTTTATGAAGAAGCCCCCAAAACGGTTTATCTGTATAATTTACGCACCCAGAAGCAATACAAACTTCCCAAGTTTTTGCATTCGCTTATTAACTATCATATTGAATAGAAAGCATTTTTCCTCCATTTAAATTGCCTATCCTTGCCCGCATATTCTATACTATAAGCGTTAAAACTTACGTTGGGGGATCTAATGAAAAAACTATTTTTATGCCTTACCGCAGCACTGCTTGCAACCGCTTGCACCACTCAACCGGCTGCACTTACCCACCAAGAACTGCTTACTTTAGCCAAAGGGCACGATTTGGTGGCCGTATTCCCGGACGGACACATAGAAACCTATAACGGCCGCGGGTTGGGGCCGCTCATCACCCACTTACAAAAAGGGAATTTAAAAGACGCCCAAATGTATGATAAAGTAACCGGCCGGGCTTCTGCCTTATTATTGGCCTATGGGGGGGCAAAATCGCTGCATACGGGGATGCTCTCTCAAGAAGCGGTGCCGATACTGGAAAAATATCACATATCCTATACTTATGATAAACAAGTACCTTATATTTTAAACCGCTCCAAAACCGGTTCTTGCCCGATGGAAAGTTTGGCCCGCCACTTAAACGACGCCCAAACCGCCTACCCCGTGCTTAAACAGGGGTACGAGAATTTAATTTCCACCGGTTATACCGGTCAATAAACCCTGGTAGATTTTAAGCGTTTAATTTACAAAAAACAAGTTTAACAGCTGTTATGTTCCACCTTATTGTTAAAGCCTATCAAGATTTTTCGTGCGCGCAAAAACGCGTAGCGCTTTTTTGCACCGTTTTACTGGTAGGAATGCTATGCGCTTTTGGAGTAATGGCGGTTAATTTGTATTTAGCTAATGATTATTACCCCAATGTAACTTTTTTGTTTGACCCGCGTTACCGCTTGAGCGATTTTTACGATGTAGCCTCTTTTACCAAACTGGGGTTAGACGTATATAATCAATCCGGCCCGAATTATTTTCCTTTTTTTATGCTGCTGTTGCTGCCCCTTAAATACCTGAATTGGAAACTGGCTTTTTGGTGTATAGCCAGTTTGTTTGTGGCCTTTTATGGGTTTATGGCGTACCGTTTTATGCCCGCTATACCTTTTAAAGCGGTGTGGGCAGCTATTTTTACATTATGTTCTTACCCGTTGTGGTTTACGCTAAACAGGGGGAATGTAGAAATGCTGCTGTTTATGGTATGCGGGCTGTTTATTTGGGCTTATCAAGAAGGAAAATTAAAAACGGCCGGAGCCTTATTGGCGTTGGCTATTAATATGAAGCTTTACCCGGCTGTGTTTTTGGTCTTATTTGCGGCGGACAAAAAATACAAAGAGTTACTATACACCTGTGGACTCACCCTGCTTATGTTTGGTATAGGATATTGGATGACGGGCGCGGGGGAAAACTTACAAAACAATTTAGGCCATTTTGCACTGTATCATCAACAGCGTCCGTTTGGGCTGCAATTTTCACATTCTTTAATGAATTTAATACGCGTGCCGGCCTTTATAACATTGCAAGGCGGGCACCCGCTAACGTGGGAAAGTTTTACCGTTTTTTCTAAAGAATACGCTTTAGGATACCTGCTTTTTATGTTTGTTTTGTTTGGGGTTATTTGTTTGTACGTATTATTTATTAGCCAATCTTTTTGGAAAAACGTACTACTTTTAACGCTGGCAGAAATAGCGTTTCCGTTTGTATCGTCGGACTATACCCTCATACACTTGGTTTTTCCCGTCTTGCTATGGTTTAGCGCCCAAGAAACACCCATTTATGCAGGCAAACTGTGCATTTTGTTGGGACTGTTGTTTATTCCTATGAACTGGTGGGCCCATACTTATTATATGAGCCACTATGCCATGGTTTTAAATGCAGGAAGTTTGCTCCGCCCGCTCATCATACTTTGGATATTGGCCGTGCTTATGCAGGATTGTTCTTTTAAATGTTTAAAGAAAAACCTGGCTTCTTTTGTGCGTTAAAATAAAAACGGGTTGGAAAACATAAAAAAATTCTCCCTACTTAATTCCCATTCTTGCTATACTATAAGATATGTGCTTTTAAGCCGCTTGCTTATTTGCCCAATCATTCTCCAGTTAAAATAAGGAGTTGTTATGACTGCAACCATTACCCAAATGGTCACTGCTTTAAACGACCATTTTTTGGGTTACATATTAATGGCCGCATTGGTATTTTGCGGTTTGTATTTTACCGTGGCAACGCGTTTTGTGCAGTTTGCCCGCCCTAAAGAAATTTGGCAGCTGTTAACGGAACGGGCCGGTTATTCCAAACAGAAAGGTCACATTTCCTCTTTCCAAGCCTTTGCCATCAGCACAGCCTCCCGCGTAGGAACGGGCAACATAGCCGGCATTGCCATAGCCATTACCGTTGGCGGCCCCGGTGCCGTGTTTTGGATGTGGGCCATTGCCGTTATAGGCGCCGCTTCCGCCTTTGCGGAAAGCACCTTGGCACAAGTATATAAAATAAAAAAAGGCGCCCATTTTATTGGCGGCCCGGCCTATTATATGAAAAACGCCTTGGGAAAACCTTGGATGGGCACCACTTTTGCCGTATTAATAACGGTAACGTTTGCCTTTGTGTTTAATTCGGTACAGTCCAACACTATTGCGCAATCGTTGCAGACTTCTTTCCAAGTTACGCCCGCTGTAACAGGCGGCGTGTTAGCCTTTTTAACCTGCGCCATTATTTTTGGCGGGCTAAAACGCATTGCCAAATTTTCTGCGTTTATTGTACCCGTATTTGCCTTGGGATACATTGGTGTAACGTTGGTGGTAATGGCAATGAACTGGGAAAAAATACCCGGCGTATTGGAGTTAATTTTTTCGGATGCGTTTTCCTGGCGTAATGTAGCGGGGGGAACTTTAGGCGCCACCATTATGACGGGTGCGCGGCGTGGGTTGTTTTCCAACGAAGCCGGTATGGGTTCCGCCCCTAACGCCGCTGCTACGGCCAATATTGCCCACCCGGTGCGCCAAGGTTATGTACAGGCGTTTAGCGTGTTTGTGGACACATTGGTAATCTGCAGCTGTACGGCATTTATTGTACTGCTGGCTGATTATCAAAATATGCCTTCTGAAGGGATTGCCCTTACACAGGCAGCTTTGTCCCAAAATTTGGGGGCAGTATTTGGCAACTGGTTTATTTCCATTAGCGTACTGTTGTTTGCGTTTACCTCTATTATCGGCAACTATTATTACGGGCAAGCCAATGTGCAGTTTTTAACCAACAGCCGGTCTTTTATGGCGTTGTTCCGTACGATGGTGGCTTGTATGGTGTATTTAGGGGCCGTACTGCAAATGAATTTAGTATGGAATATGGCCGATTTATTTATGTCTCTAATGGCCATTTTAAACATTACGGCGGTGTTGCTGCTGCGCAAACAAGTGTTAGCCGTACTGGCCGACTACCGCCGCCAGAAAAACCAAGGGGTAAAAAACCCGGCTTTTGACCCTAAAAACGTGCCCGAAATAACCCGTGCAGAAGCTTGGCAAAATAATCAATAATCACAAGCCCCGGCTAAACCGGGGCTTTTTATAGGCCCAAAAGTAGCTTTAACGGGCCGAAAAAAAATAGTATCATATATACAGAAGTAAAAAATCCATGGAGGATGTAACGTATGATTAAAGTAGGTATCAACGGTTTTGGCCGCATCGGTCGTTTCGTATTCCGCGCGGCTCAAGAACGCAAAGACATTGAAATTGTAGGTATTAACGATTTGTGCCCAGT
>CALUUY010000022.1 GCA_944324095.1 uncultured Elusimicrobiales bacterium | reverse complement strand
AAGGTTGTTTGCAACTGCGTGTGCTTAAACAGGTGGTTCAACACTACTTGGGCGTTGCCGTCACGTTTGACTTCAACCACCAGGCGCATACCGAGGCGGTCCGACTCGTCGCGGATATCGGAAATATCGGTAATCTTTTTATCGCGCACCAAACCAACGATGGTTTCAATCAGCGAGGTTTTATTTACCTGGTACGGAATTTCTGACACTATAATCGCTTGCCGTCCGCCTTTGCGTTCCTCAATCTCCGTGCGGGCCTGTACTTTTACGCTGCCGCGGCCCGTTTCAAAATATTCATAAATGCCTTTGGTACCGCGGATAATGGCCCCGGTAGGAAAATCCGGCCCTTTAATGTATTTCATCATTTCCTTGGTGGAAATGTTCGGGTCTTTGATGTAAGCAATGATGCCATCGCACACTTCCCCCAGGTTGTGTGTAGGAATATTGGTAGCCATACCCACAGCAATACCCGAAGAACCGTTTACCAATAAAGCCGGCAGTTTACCCGGAAGAACAGAAGGTTCCTGTAAAGAACCGTCATAGTTGGGAATCATTTTGACGGTGTCTTTATCCAAATCCGCCAGCATTTCATCTGCAATGCGCTGCAGGCGGCATTCGGTATAACGCATAGCGGCGGCGCTGTCTCCGTCAATAGAACCAAAGTTGCCCTGACCGTCAATTAAAGGTTTGCGTAAAGAGAAATCCTGCACCATACGAACCAAAGTGTCATATACGGCGCTATCTCCGTGTGGGTGGTATTTACCTAATACGTCCCCTACCACACGGGCGGATTTTTTGTAGGGTTTGTTGTATTTTAAACCCATTTCATTCATAGAATACAATACGCGGCGGTGTACAGGTTTTAAGCCGTCGCGCACGTCCGGCAATGCACGACCGACGATAACGCTCATAGCGTAATCAATATAATAAGAGCGCATTTCGTTGGCAATGTCACGCTGTTGAATGTTGCCAAACAAGTCCACATTATTGTTGGTTTGGGCTTGCGGCTGGTTGTTTAATTCTTCACTCATTATTAAAATCTCCTGTTACGGATAAATCGTACCCGGCCGGGAGAACGTCCCGGCGGGAAAGTTAAATGTCCAAGTTCTTTACTTCCAAGGCGTGCGATTGAATAAAATCACGCCGCGGTTCCACCCGGTCACCCATCAACATCGTGAAGGCTTGTTCCGTATCGGCCGCGTCATTAATTTTAACTTGGATTAATTTGCGTTTGGCAGGGTCCATCGTGGTTTCCCACAATTGTTCAGGGTTCATTTCCCCTAACCCTTTGTAACGCTGTATGGTGGCGCCGGAAGAAGCAGCTTCTTTTACCGCGTGTAAGAGCTCAGCCAAGCTATATACCAGCACGTCCGTTTTACCGTTATTTACTTTAAACAGCGGTTTTACACGGTCTTTTTCATTTTCCACCACCGGGTAATTTTTAAACGTAAAGCCAAACGTTTCCATTTTCTTTTCACAGGCTAAGAGTTTGCCAAATTCAAATAGCGCCTGATGTTCCGGCACTAAACTATCGTTGGTAACCATGGCCATATCCACGCCGTCGGCTTCCAACTCGGCGCGTTTTTCTTCCATATATTGGCTTTCAAAATCGCGGTATTCTTGTTCCGTATAAAAATAACGGTATCCACCGCTTTGCAGCGGAGTGCGGTACAACGGAACACGCCCTTCCGCCAGGAAAGCTAAAAAGTCGGCCAGGGTAATATTTTTTACTTCCAGCTTGGTCAAAGTGTCTTCCACTTCACGCAAAACTTTTAAAAGTTCCGTCAGCTGTTCTTGGCTCAGCACCGTATTTTTGACCGTATCCGTTACCGTTACACTGGCTAAACCTTCTTTCATCAACCATTGCTGCATTTGTTCTTCTGTCTGCAGGTATTGTTCGGATTTTCCTTTTTTAACTTTATACAAAGGAGGCTGCGCCAAATACACGTGGCCGGCTTCAATAAGCGGCTTTAACTGACGGTAGAAGAAAGTAAGCAGCAAGGTGGAAATATGCTGTCCGTCCACGTCAGCATCAGCCATTAAAATAATTTTATGGTAGCGAAGTTTGCTAATATCAAAACCGCCTTCCCCTTCGCCTACACCGGTGCCTACGGCAGCAATTAAATCACGCACCGTATCGCTGGACAAAATTTTAACCAACGGCGCTTTTTCCACGTTTAAAATCTTACCGCGAAGCGGCAAAATGGCCTGGAAAACACGGTCGCGCCCTTGTTTGGCAGAACCACCGGCGGAGTCACCTTCCACCAAGAATATTTCACATTTGGCGGCGTCTTTTTCTTGGCAATCAGCCAGTTTACCCGGCAGGCCGCCGCTTTCCAACGCGCCTTTGCGGCGGGTTAAATCACGCGCTTTGCGCGCCGCTTCACGCGCCACAGCCGCGCCAACGCATTTTTCACAAATGGCACGGGCCGTTTTGGGGTTTTCTTCAAAGAAAGTGGCTAAAGTTTCCCCCACTACCGAGCGGACAATCCCTTCCACTTCCGAGTTGCCCAACTTGGTCTTGGTCTGCCCTTCAAACTGCGGGTGCGGTATTTTGACCGACAAAACCGCCGTCAAACCTTCTTTAATGTCATCCCCGCCGACGGAAATGTCTTTATGTTTGGAAATATTGTTATTTTTAATGTATTCGTTAATAATACGCGTAAGCGAAGAACGAAAACCGCTTAAGTGCGTACCGCCTTCCACCGTGTGAATGTTGTTCACAAAAGAAAACACGTTTTCAGAATACCCTTCATTGTATTGCAACGCAAAAGCAATGTAATTGTCCCCCACTTGTTTGGTTAAATAAATGGGTTCTGGGTTGATGACGGTTTTATTGGTATTTAAATACGTAACAAATTGGGAAATCCCCCCTTCAAAATGGAAGGTAACGGAAGGATTTTCTTCTCTGCGTTCATCTACATAAATAATTTTTACGCCTGCGTTTAAAAAGGCTAACTCACGCAAACGGTTGCCGATGGTTTCATACGAAAAAGCGACATCACCAAAAATTTCTTTATCGGCGTGGAAAGTAACCTTGGTGCCGTGTTCGCGCGTATCGCCGATAATTTGAACTTTATCTTCCGGCTTACCGCGGTGATAACGCTGAAAATGTACGTGCCCGTCGCGGCGTACTTCCACTTCCATCGTTTCAGAAAGCGCGTTTACGCAGGATACACCCACCCCGTGCAAACCGCCGGACACTTTATAAGCGCCGCTGTCAAACTTACCGCCGGCGTGCAATACCGTCATAACTACTTCCAAGGCGGATTTATTGCGAAGTTTAGGATCTTTGGCGGTTTTCATTACGTCCACCGGGATACCGCGTCCGTCGTCTTGCACGGAGCAGGTCATATCGTCTTTAATGGTGACCGTAATGGTGGTGGCGCCCCCCGCTAAAATTTCGTCAACGGAGTTATCCACCACTTCATACACTAAATGGTGCAAACCGGGCAACCCGGTGGAACCGATATACATGGCAGGGCGCTTGCGCACCGCTTCCAAACCTTCCAAAACGGTAATTTTAGAAGAATCATACTCCTTTTCTTTTTCTGCTTCAGTCATTGATTGCTCCTTGTTTGCATAATGGCGCAAATTATAAAATTTCTATTTTTTGTATCCAGGGACGGTCAAAATGTTTATTCATTTCCCGAATAAGCGTTTCACGCTGGGTAAGTAAATGGTTGCGGGCTACGCTGGCGGTTACTTTTACGTACAACGTCCCCCCTTTTACCCCTTGTAAACGCCAAAATTGGCCTCTGGCGCCTGTAAGCCGCGTCCAGACGTGGTCCAGCACCATCAAACGGTTTAACTTGCTGTATAAGCCGTTAAACACGTTTCCTAATTCTTGGGTGCTGTGCCACGCTTTGCGGGGCGTCTGGCCAAATTTCATATTAAGCCCGTACCGGCATAATGACGTATTTAAACATAGGGTTGCCCACCGGCTCAATTAATACCGGCTGAGAAGAGTTTACAAAAGAAAATGATACTTTTTCTTCCCCTACATTCTTTAATACGTCAATAATGTATTGCGGGTTAAAAGCCGCTTCAAAAGGCTCTTGCGTGTATTCGATGGGCAGTTCGTCCACAAAGTCCATATTCTGAGAATTAGACGAAATGATAATCGCATTATTTTCCAATTTGTATTTTACCGTGCTGCCAAACTCGCCGGAGCACAAAGCAGAACGGCGGGTGGAAGCCAATAAATCTTTGGTAAATACTTCAAAACTGATGTTTTTCTTTGTAGGAATAACCTGGTTATAATGCGGAAACGGCCCTTCAATTAAGCGGGAAATAAACGTGGTTTCATTCATACAGAAACTGACTTGGTTAGAAGAAACGTACACTTCCAAGCGGGTGTCTTTTTCCGGCTTGGCGATAGAAATAAAACGGCACACTTCCGTTAAAATTTTGGTGGGAATAATAATTTTAAATTCCTGCGTACCGGGAAGCGGCTCATGCGTGGCCAAAGCCAAACGACCGCCGTCAGTAGCTACAATTTCAAATTTTTCAGGCGTGTTATTCCAGAATAAACCGTTTAACGTATAGCGGGTTTCCTGGGTAGAGGCGGAAAAAGCCGTTTTTTCAATAATTTCTTTTAATTCCAGCGGATCCATAGACACACTGTTGGATTTATCTACATCCGGAATGGCCGGATATTCAGATTTGGGCGTACCAATCACCCAAAATTTACTCTTGCCGGATTTGATATGAAATTTATTGTTCTCATCGCTATACAGGTTGATTTCTTTGTCATTGGGCAGGTTTTTAATAATTTCGGAAAATTCCTTCATCGGCACCGTAATACTGCCTTCTTCTTCCACTTCGGCAGTTACATAGTGTACGGTGGCCATTTCCATATCGGTGCGAACCAATTTTAATTTATTGCCCTGGGCTTCCAACAAAAAGTTGTGCAAGATAGGAAGCGTAGTACGGGCTGATACCCCGGCAGAAACAATCTGGATTCCTTCCAAAAAGGTCTCTTTAGTTATATTTATTTTCATATCTATTAATCCTATTATTAATATCCTGTTGATTGTGTGAATTGTGTGGATTTGCCTATACAGTTCCGGCTTTGGCAGTTGTGCATAACCCGGTTATTTTATAAACACGCTCCACAATTAAAAATTTTATGCCCCTTGTTTTTATTTATACACAGGGGTTTTCCACAGTTTATTTACTTTTTATCCACAGCCTTAATTTCCAAAATAATTTGGTTTATTTCTGCGGTAAAAAACGGATCCGCCTCCACTTTGGCTTTAATTAAGTCTCTTGCGTGTACGACGGTGCTGTGGTCGCGGTTGAATTCCCGGCCAATTTCCGGCAAAGATAAATCCGTCAGTTCCGTAGCTAAATACATAGCTATTTGACGCGGCCAGGTAATGGATTGGGTTTTGCGTTTGGAGTTAAAGTCCTCCATATTAATCTTAAAATGCTTACCCACTATCTTTTTGATTAAATTAACGTTAATGGCTAATTTTTGTTCTTCCCGGGTTAATACGTCGGCCAATACTTCCTGCGCCACCCCAATGGTGGGCGTAATGCCGTGGGAAGAACAAAAAGACACTAAACTAAAAAAAGAACCTTCCAATTCACGTATGTTGCTTTGTATGCCTTCGGCAATAAAAGCCAAAACGTCATCGCCAATATCAAAATTGATACTGTCTCTTTTTTGGCGCAAAATAGCGATACGCGTTTCTACGTTGGGAAGTTTAATCTCGGTTACAATACCGGATAACAAACGGGAAGACAAACGTTCTTCCAATTGCAGTTCCTGTGGGGTTTTGTCCGACGTAAGCACTATTTGTTTTTTATTATCAAACAAGGCATTAAACGTATAGAAAAATTCCGCCTCGCTGCCTACTTTTGTGGTACCTACTACAAACTGAATGTCATCCATTAAAAAACAATCTAATTGATGATATTTTTTACGGAAGTTTTCCCGGTCTTTATTGACTACGGAATCCACATAATCGTTTACAAATTCTTCGCCGGATTTATAGAGTACCCGCGCATTGGGATTATTTTGCAATATTTTATTGCCTATGGCGTGTAATAAATGGGTTTTGCCTAAACCGGGGGTACTATATATAAATAAAGGGTTATTTTGACGGTTACCCAGTTTGTTTACCACGGCTTCTGCCATACGGTAAGCAAAACGGTTAGATGCGGATTCAATAAAATTGTCAAATGTAAAAGATGAATTTAAATTGGATATAAAAGGGTTTCTTTTAATAGGAGCCGTAAAGACTGGCGCTGCTGCAGCCGAAACGGCCGGGGCGCTTTCTTTAATCACGTAATTGACGTTAATTTGAGCACCTAAATGTTTTAAAAAAGCATCCTTTATAATGTGTTCGTAACGTTCTTTGATGGTTTTGCCCCAAAACTGGTTGGGAAGTTCAATCTCCAACACGTTATTTTCATAGCGAAACACGGCCGGGCGCAGCCACATATCAAAAATGTCTGTACCCAATATCGTTTCAATTTCTGTTAAAATAGGAGCAGGTATGCCGTTAGAAGTTACATTATCCATTATAATTGTCCATCCCAATATATGGTATATCTTACCACTTATTTCCCCTTTGCGTCAATGAAGCTAAACACCGTAAAAGCTTAAAAAAGGGGGGAGAAATGGTTTTTATTGGTTTTAGGTTGTTGGATATATCTAAACACGTAAAAACCCTTTAAAAATGAAAATAGCGTAAAATAACCTAAAAACGCCTAATTATTTTTATGTCTTGTTAAATGGGGGAGGGGGGAATATAATAGTATTGTCAGGTACAGGAGATATTTTATAAAATAAATAAGAAAAATTATTATTAACACTTTTAAGGACAGATAAGTAATAGACAAATACCGTACAATAAGGTATAGTCAATACAAAGCTAAATAAAGAGGACTTTTTATGACCAAACAATACGAAGTATATAAATGCAGTGTATGTGGTAACATTGTAGAAGTGTTGCACGCGGGTGCCGGGCAACTGGTTTGCTGCGGCCAGCCTATGAAATTGCAAGTGCCGGGTGAAACCGATGCCGCCACCGAAAAACACGTGCCGGTGATAGAAAAAATAGAAGGCGGATACCACATAAAAGTGGGTTCTGTGGAACACCCGATGCAAGACGTACACTGGATTGAATGGATTGAGCTTATTTGCACCGAATGCGGCAAAATACAGCGCCAATATTTAAAACCGGGCGAAAAACCGGAAGCTAAATTTGTTACCAACAGTGAGAAAGTATTAGTGCGCGAATATTGCAACTTGCACGGTTTGTGGCAAACAGAAAACAAATAGTTTTACTAGAATAAGAGGATTGTATGCAGGCTGTAAAAATTACAGATAAAGTATATTGGGTAGGAGCTATTGATTGGAATATACGTGACTTTCACGGTTATTCCACCAAAAAAGGCACCACCTATAATGCGTTTTTAGTGTTAGGGGAAAAACCCACGCTGATTGATACGGTTAAAAAAGAATTTTATGGGGAAATGATGGCGCGCATTAAAAGCGTAATTGACCCTAAAAAAATTCAAATCATCATTTCTAACCATTCGGAAATGGATCATTCCGGTGCATTGCCTCAGGCCGTGGCGGAAATTGAACCCCAAGAAGTATATGTTTCCGCGATGGGGATGAAGGACATTACGGCGCAGTTTCACCAAGATTTAAATTTAAAGGTGGTAAAAACGGGTGACCGTATAGACGTGGGGGGAGATACTATCTCCTTTGTAGAAGCACGTATGCTGCACTGGCCGGATAGTATGTTTTCTTATTTAGAGAAAGAAGACGTATTATTTACCAATGACGTATTTGGTATGCATTATGCCACTTCTAAATTATTTGATGATGAAAACGAAGAACGTTTATGGCTCTATGAGGCAGAAAAATATTATGCCAACATTGTGCTGCCGTATTCGGATATAGTGCTTCGCTTTTTAGACCAGGTCACCAAAATGGGGCTTTCTCCCAAAATTATTGCGCCGGATCACGGGTTTATTTGGCGCAAAGACCCGGCGAAAATTATTAATTTATACGCCAAATGGGCGGCTCAAGCCCCTAAAAATAAAGCCATTGTATTGTATGATACAATGTGGGGCAGCACCGAAAAAATGGCCGTACAAATTACGGAAGGTTTGCGTCAGGGCGGGACGGAAGTTAAACAGTTGTCTATGCACAGCTGCCACCGCAGTGATGTAGCTACAGAACTCTTAGACAGCAGCGCCTTGATAATCGGCACGCCGGTATTAAACAGCGGTATTTTCCCGGCGATGGCGGATGTATTGTGTTATTTAAAAGGCCTGCGTAAGAAAGGTTTAGTGGGGGCGGCGTTTGGGTCTTATGGCTGGAACGGCGCACCGGTGGATGAGTTAACTAAAATGTTGGAAGGTATGGGCGTAGAGGTGGTAGCTCCGGCTATTAAATCTTTGTTTGTACCGGATGAAAAAGTGTTAGCATCCTGCCGGGATTTAGGGTTAACCATTAGCCAAAAGATTGCTGAAAAATTAAAATAAACGGGGGGATTATGTTACCCAAAGAAGTGGGCGAATCGCTTAGTTATATTACATACGGGCTGTATATTGTTACGTCGGTAGATGGTGAAAAGAAAAACGGTTTGATAGTAAACACGGTTTTTCAAGTAACGGCAGAACCGGCGCGGGTAGCTATATCTGTTAACAAAAACAGCTTAACGCACGAGTATATACAAAAAAGCGGAGTATTTGCGGCTATGCCGCTGGCTCAAAACACCACTTTGCCGTTTATTGGAATTTTTGGTTTTCGTACCGGGCGCAATTTTGATAAATTTGCCAATGTTCCGTATAAGATGGGGCCGTCCGGCTGCCCGATTGTATTAAAAGACACGCTTTCTTATATGGAAGTAAAAGTTTTTCACAGTGTAGATATGGGTACTCATACCTTGTTTATAGGCGATGTAACCGATGCTGATATTTTATGCTGTGAACACGGTGTACCTTTAACGTATGAATATTATCATAGTGTCATTAAAGGCAAAACACCCGAAGGTGCCACGCACCGCTGATTTAAAATAATGACCCGTAAGGGAGGTTGAATATGATTAAATACGTATGCGAAATTTGTGGTTATGTTTATGATCCTGCAGTAGGTGACCCGGATAACGGCGTACCGGCTGGAACCGCTTGGGAGAATGTTCCGGAAGGCTGGGTTTGCCCGGTTTGCGGGGTAGGTAAGGATCAATTCAAGGCGCAAAACTAGCGTAAAACGCGAATTTGAAAAAAATGATTAAAATTTAAGTATTTTTTAATATAAAAAAGGCACTGTTTGATACAGTGCCTTTTTATCAAGGGTTAATGTCCGTAAGCGTTCACGCAGGAACGGGCATGGGTAATGTGGTAGTCAAAAGTTTTATCTATAAATACCACTTGTTTAATACCGCTTTGTTCAATAGCTTCAAACAAAGTATCTGGGGTTTTATCCGCCCAAGGCCAAGGGATAAAACCTAACACTAAAAAGGAACAGGTGGAGGCTTTTTTAAAATCTTTTATTTTAGAAAAGTCTGTATGGGTAATGTCTATGGTATTATTGTAGTTGTTGGTTACATAAATACCACACCCGCATAGACAAACAGACAACAAAATAAATAATGTAATTTGTTTAATCATAACCATTGTTATGATAACATTTTAACTACCCATACGCAATATACAATAACTTGCTATAATAAACGTATGAAAATTTTATATGTGATTACTACTACTTGTGTAGGGGGGGCGGAACAATCTTTAGCCCAGTTAGCCGCTTATATGAAAGAACAAAAAGCGGAGGTAAAGGTCGTATCTTTACGCACTCCGGGAGCAGTGGGAGTGCAATTAGCCAAAGCTGGTTTTAGTGTAGAAACGGTGGATATGGATAATATTCCCACACCTATCCAATTATTTAAATTGCGCAAAATTATTACTGCTTTTAAGCCGGATTTGGTACACGCTATGTTGTATAGTGCTATTGAGATGTGCCGTATTTTGCGTTATTTTACCAAGTTTAAGTTGGTTACTACACCGCATTTTGATATGTCAAAACAGCCGTATTTGTTACAGGCGGTGGATCGCACTTTAAAAAGTATGGACAGTATGTCGTTTGCGGAATCTGTCTATACGGCCCAATATTTAATTGGTCATCAAAACTACTTAAAAGACAGAGTTTATTTACTGCCTAATAGTATTGATAAAAAACGCTTTGCGCGTGATTTTGTTAAACGTCAACAAATACGTGCCAAATGGGGGGTTTCTTTACGGGAAGTGGTATTTATTTGTGTAGCCCGCTTAGTGCCGGAAAAGAACCAATTATTATTTTTAAAAGCTTTTAAAAACATTTTGGCCAAACATCCGGCTGCCCGGGCTGTACTGGTGGGTGACGGGCCGGAAAAAAACAATTTAGAATTGTTTGTTACCTCTAATGATTTAACCGGAAAAGTAATTTTTGAAGGGCAACAAACCCGGGTAGATGAGTTTTTATCCGGTGCAGACGTATTTGTATTGCCCTCTAATATAGAGAGTTTACCGTTAGCCTTGTTGGAAGCATTAGCGGCGGGATTACCGTGCATTGCCAGCCAAGTGGGGGACATTCCTTTATTTGTGGAACACGGCCGCAGCGGGTTTATATTTAAACCGGGCGATGAAACAATGCTTAGTTGTGTGATGACGGAATTGGCGGTCAATGAGCCGCTGCGTAAAAAAATGGGGGAGATTTCTCTCCAAATTGCTGATAAAAAACTCATTAACAATCAGCAGGCTTATTATAAGGCCTATCAAAAAATAATCAAATAGTTTCCACGTGAAAACTTTAACAGCTTAGGAGAATTATGGAACAGCGTTTATTTATAATTGCTTGTGTAATGTATGTTTTTACTTTGTTAACGCGGTACTTAAATAAAAAACAGGCATTGGAAACCCAATGGCGCTTTGCTATTTGGCATTGTGCTTTTTTGTTGTGTATTTTGGGCTGTGGGTGGTATGTGTTGTCTTTTATTTGGGCAAACGGAATAGGGTTGGAAAGTGTTTCTGTTGGTAAACGCGCTTTGGCTTATTTGATTATCCTGGCGGCAGGTTTTTATGGTCTGAAAGCAGGTTATCAAGCTTCGCAAGATAAACGGAAATCCATTCAAAAGGCGGATTTAGATTGGGCTAATACGGTTTACTTTGCGGGTTTTGTGGCCTCTTTTGTAATGTTCTTTTTTATTCAGGCTTTTAAAATTCCTTCTGCTTCTATGCGTGATACATTGTTAGAAGGGGATCATTTATTTGTTAATAAGGCTGTTTACGGCTTTCGGATTCCGTTAACGGATATTCGCTTTGGGCAGTTTAAACCTATAGAAAAGGGAGATATTATTATTTTCTCCTTCCCAGCTGAACATAAACATCAAATTAATTGTGGTGGGTATCAATATGGTAAGGATTATGTAAAACGGGTTATTGCTTTGCCGGGGGATAAGGTGGAAATCCGCCAAGGGCGTGCTTGGGTAAATGATAAAGAAGTACCTAGGCAACCCTATGAAAAATATCAAGATGTGGAACGCATTGTGCCGGAAGATGAATATGATATGGAAACCTATCAAATCTTGTGGGAAAAACATCAATTAGACAATGAACTGGGCTTAGAATTGCGTGACAGTATGGGCCCGGTTATTGTACCGCCTAATAGCTATTTTGTGATGGGGGACAATCGGGATGATTCCTGTGATTCCCGTTTTTGGGGCCCGGTTCCGCGGGAAAACATCAAAGGAAAGGCCTGGTTTATCCATTGGCCTATATCCCGCTGGCGGATTATTAAATAGTTTTCACGTGAAAACAACCCGGTTGCTTTTCATTTTTAATTTATGATTTAATATATAGGTATCTTAGGGAGGACATACATGGGAGAAATAATTTGTATTGCCAACCAAAAAGGCGGGGTGGGTAAAACCACCACTTCTATTAATTTAGCCTACGCTTTGGCTACCTTAAACCGCCAGGTTTTGTTGGTTGATTTTGACCCGCAGGGTAATGCCGGCTCCGGTTTAGGTGTTACTTTGGGGGATACGGATAAATCGGTTTATCATTTATTAACCAAAACAGCCCGCTTTGAAGATGTTGTTCGGCAAACTTCTAATGAAATGTTGGATGTTTTGCCTGCCTGTAAAAATTTGGCCGGGGCAGAAGTGGAGCTGGTTAACGTACGCGGACGGGAAAATATGTTGGCCGAAGCTTTAAACCCGCTTCGCACGATGTATGATTTTATTTTAATAGATTGTCCGCCCTCTTTGGGTTTGTTAACTTTAAATGCTTTAATGGCGGCCGATAGTGTCATTACGCCCGTTCAATGTGAATATTACGCGATGGAAGGGCTGGCCCATTTTATGACCACTATTGGTAAAATTAAACAATTCTTAAACCCGCGTTTAAAATTGGACGGCGGCATTTTAACGATGTATGACGCCCGTATGAATTTATCCAAACAAGTATTGGCGGAAGTAAGCAACTTTTTTGGGGATAAAGTGTATAAAACCCCCATTCCGCGCAACATCCGCTTGGCGGAAGCGCCCAGCTTTGGCCAATCTATTTTTGATTATGACCCCGCTTGCCGGGGTGCCGCTTCTTATATAGACTTAGCGGCTGAATTTTTAAGCCGCCGCGGTATAGACGTCAGCGATTATAAAAACGCTGTTCTTAGCGGCCCGGCTGCCTATAATTATGATTTTGGAGGCTGAACTGAATGTCCAGACAAGCTTTAGGTAAAGGCCTTGATGCCTTGCTCAAACAAACCCGTGAAATGGTGGAAAATCCGTCTGTTGCGGCTGAACCCGGTACAGGTAACCAGGTAGCTAAAATAGCGGTATCTAAAATTGTTCCCAACCGCTTTCAACCGCGCCGTGTATTTAATGATGAAAAACTGGCCGAACTAGCCCAATCTATCAAAGAACACGGCCTTACTCAGCCCATTGTGGTGGTGTATGATGCCGGGTTGGATAAATATGAGATTGTGGTGGGGGAACGGCGTTTTCGTGCCAGCCAGTTGGCAGGGTTAACGGAAATTGACGCCATCATTCATAAACATTTAGATGATAAACAAATGTGTGCTTTGGCTTTAATTGAAAACATCCAGCGCGAAGATTTAAACCCCATTGAAACGGCCCTGGGTTACAAAAGCCTGATGAGCAAATTTTATGTAACGCAAACGGAATTAGCCTCTTATTGCGGTAAATCCAAGGCGGCGGTGTCCAATTCCTTGCGTTTGTTGGAATTGCCCGAGCCTATACAACAGGCCTTGCAGGATGGTGTTATTACGGAAGGGCACGGAAAAGCCTTGTTAATGGTAACGGATTCTGCCAAACAGGCGGTTTTATTTGCCAAACTGCAAAAGAATAAAATGTCCGTCCGCCAGGCGGAAGACGCTGCCCGCGCCTTAATGGTTCCGGCCGGTAAACCGGCCAAAGCGGCTAAACCGGTGGAAGTAGCCGCCTTTGAGAACGACTTACAAACCGCATTAGGTACCAAAGTAGAAGTAAAATGCGGTAAAAACCCTAAAAAAGGCACGCTGGTTATTCATTATCATTCTTTGGAAGAATTGGATAATATTGCCGGCCGTTTAAAAAACAAACTCTTATAACTGCCTGTATCCTTTAAAAGCCTCCTGAAGACTCAGGGGGCTTTTTTGTTTGTATATATGGCCCTACCTGCTATGTCTATGCAAGCAGAAAGTATAATCCCACAAATAAATTTAACCCGTCATAACGTGCAGACTGCTATTCTCTTCTCTATATGGTTATTGGCCAATAGCGTTAATGAAAGGGTATGGGTGCGGTAATTACTTGGTTTCTTCTCGGTGCGTGTAAACGCGCAAGGGATTAACAACGTATTTTGGGTTTATAGGTTTATAGCACTATTTAGGGAGGGGCAGCTTATGCAGATGTTGCAGCATAAATCCAAGTAAATGGATTGTGTAGGCGGCGTATTGTTATATGGTCAACTAATTTATAGGTGGATATGATGCATTATGTAGGGCAAGTGCCGGGAGAGGACAAAAATAGGGCTGATACTGGGAGATGTATTCAAAAGATGTTTAGGGGGCTGGCCAGCAGCAACATATACTGCCTTTTACAAAATTTATGGAGCCACCCATAAACGGTCTATCTGCTGGCCGCCACACAGCGGATGATGGGGTAAACTTTAAATTTTACCTACAAACAATTAAAAACATAGTTTCCGGCTGGTTTTAGGGAAAAAATACCATTAAAATACAACCTCATACAGGTTAAAAACGCTAAAAAACCCTTATTTGAGTCAAAAAGCCTTCTTGAAGCGATTTTTTATTAAAAATAAAGAAAGTTATAGACGGGCCGGTTAAAATAAAAAAGAGAGGTGTTTTTGGAGGGTTACCGTCGGAGAAAAAATGTTTTTAGGGCGCTTTTTAGTCACAGGATGAGTTTTTTGGGCCCCAAAGTCCCATTAAAAAGTTAGGCAACCAAAATTATTAACTAAAATTAGGCAGGCTAATATTTAAATATTTAAAAACTTGGCAGCTTTATTTTTTGTATCCTGTTAATATGAGTACGGAAAAAATCCAATTTTGCCAAAGTTGCGGTATGCCGTTATTGGATGAGGCTTCTTTGGGTACGAATGAGGACGGTTCCCCCAACACACAATATTGTGCCTATTGTTATGAGCGGGGGGAGTTTACGGCCGATTTAACAATGGACGAAATGATTAACACCTGCGTTGGGTTTATGACGCAAGCCCACCCGGAATTATCGGAAACGCAGGCGCGCGATATGATGCGCCTGGTGTTACCTACATTAGCCCGCTGGAAAAAACATCCCTCTCATCATCACCCGTAACCAATGTTATCCCCTGGTTTTTCGTAGGGGTATAATTCCGCTTTTATTTTTTCTTTTTAACCGGTATAAAACCGCCTTTTTAGGTAGCCGTTTGTGTTTTGTAGTCCATACGTTTAGGCGGCAGAGGTCAAAAGTTAGTTAAACGTATTTTTGTAAACCTTTTTTGGGTAACAGGCGATAGATTCCCTTATACAGCGCAGTTTTATTGTATGGGGTTGGGTACATATTGGCGCAGGTAAAGAGGAGGAGTATAACTTGGGCACGCACAAGGGGCTGATACAAAAAACCCCGGAAAATATCCGGGGTTTAGGGGTATTAAACCGTAGCTTGTTCTTCGTAAAATTCCCGTATGGCACTGCATACGCGTTGTACTTGTTCAGGCGTAATTTCGGGGAACATAGGCAGGGAGAGTACTTCCCGGCAGGCCTGTTGTGTATTGGGGTAATGCTGTGCATTTATTTTTAACGGGGCATAAACAGGTTGGCTGTATAAGGCCTGTGGATAATACACGGCACACCCAATAGAACGCTTGCGCAAAAAGGCCATTAATTCATCCCGTTTTTCCGCTCGGATAGTATAGACATAAAAAGACTGGCTCCAACCAGGCGGCGGAGTGGGCGGCAAGGTAACCGGTACCCCGGCCAGTTCTTCTTCGTACCAGGCGGCGGCTTTGCGGCGTGCGTCTGTCCATTCTTCTAACAAAGGCAGCTTTACGCGCAAAATAGCGGCTTGAATTTCGTCCATACGCCACGTAGAACCTTCTAAAATGTATTCATAGGCTTTATCGGGTGCGCGGCCGCAGTGGCGCAGGGAACGGGCTTTGGCGGCTAGTTCATCGTCGTTGGTGGTTACGCAGCCCGCGTCTCCACAGGCGCCTAAATTTTTACTGGGATAAAAGCTAAACGCCCCGGCTGTGCCGATGCCTCCTACATATACGCCGTCGGCCTGGGCTAAATGCGCTTGCGCACAGTCTTCAATTACCTTTAAGCCGTGTTCATTGGCCAGGTGCATAATGGCTTCCATATTGGCGGGATAGCCGTATAAATGTACCGGCAAAATGGCTTTGGTGTGTTTGGTGATTTTACGTTCGGCGTCGTGTACGTCCAGCGTATAAGTGCGGGGGTCAATATCGGCAAATACAAATTTTGCCCCCGTTAAAGAAATAGAAGAGCTGGTGGCCAAAAAAGTAAATGGGGTGGTGATGACCTCGTCCCCCGGGCCAATACCGGCGGCCAATAAGGCAATTTGCAGGGCAGCCGCTCCGCTGGAGCAGGAAATACAATGCTTAACGCCTATTAGGTCGGCAAATTCGGTTTCAAATTGTTGGGTTTGCGGCCCTAGCAGCCATTGGTTGGAATCTAATGCTTCTAACACCGCTTGATGCAGGCGGGGTTTGAGCGTTTGGTATTGGGTGCGTAAATCTAATAAGGGTATTGGGTCGTCAGCCATAGGCTCTCCTGGTTGGTTATTTGTATAAAGATTTTACTTCCGGCATTTCCAACAAATCTTTGGTGATTTTGTAAAATTCACGGCCGGTAAACGTGGCGGTAATGGCCACGGCAAAAAGGTTGTCTTGCTTGGTTACTTCTTGTTTTAAAATAGAAATATTGTGGCTTTCTATGCGGTGGCAGATGTCGTCCACCACTTTCCAACTGGGTGTACAAAGCAGGTAGATGGTGTCATAATGTTTTACAAATTCCAGCAATTTGATGGTTTTGCGTACGCCCAGCTGGATAAGCAAAATAGAAGCGGCAAACAAGGAGGCTAAAATATATTCGCCATAACCCACCGCCATTCCAATGGCCGCCACCAACCATACACCGGCGGCGGTAGTAAGGCCGGAAATTTTGTTCCCGTCCCGCAGGATAGACCCCGCACCTATAAACCCTACACCGGTGACAATTTGCGCCGCTATACGGCCGGGGTCTCCTCCTTGTTCTCCCATGCATTGGGACAGTATGGTAAACAGCGTGGCCCCCAAACAGATTAAACAGTTGGTAGCATAACCGGCGGGCTTATCGTGGTATTGGCGTTCCATACCCAACACGCCGCCTAAAATTAATGACAAGGCAACTTTTATTAATAGTTCGTCCATAGCATTATAATACCAAAGACATCGCAATAAAGTAAATTACCATTAACACTAATCCTACCGGCAGTGCTTCTCTGGCCCATTCTTTGCTTTTAATATTTAGTTTAGACGCACAAATAATGTTGGGAATATTGCCCGGAATTAACAACCCTCCAGCCAAAATAAGAGACATCGTCAAAAACACCAGCGTCTCTTTCCCTAACGAAGGCATAATTTCTATGCTGGCCAAGGTAGCATTATCCAACACGGCCGATAGAGAGTTTATCCAATACAAAGCATATTTAGAAAGCTTGGTAATCGTTTGTGCGGCTAAGGGTTTTAAACCTTCGCCCAGCCAAATCAGCGCGGCCACAAATAAATATACTTTTCCCGCGCGCATTAAAATGGTTTTGTAGGTTTCCCCGCGGGAGTTTTCCTGCACGGGTTGGGTTAATTTGCGCCCTTTTCCCAAGCGGGCCGCTAAGAAGGCAAACAACAGTATCCCCGGCAAAATCCACGCCCCCATTAATTTAAGCAGAAAAAAGAAATCCGCATTATACGGTTCCCCTTTTAATTTAGCTACCACGATGGTGGACAAAGGTTCCCCAATCGGCGTAAGCACCGCACCTAACCCAACGGCAAAACAAATATAAACCGTTAGTTTGGTTTTTAGCCGGGTTTCCAAATCTAGCAATTTTACCACTTCTGCCGCGGCCAATGCCGCCACAATGGCGGTGATGATGCTGGAAGTTAACCCCAGCAGTAATACCGTGCTAAACAATAATACCCGCGGGCCGGTTTTTTGTTCCAGCCAATGAACGCCGTGGGCCAAGTACGCTCCAAATTGTTTAAACAACACCCCCAGCACCAACACCGCTGCGGTAATGGTGAGGGGTTCTTTTAAACCTTCAGCCACTAAATGGCCGGACCATAACCCGGAAATACTTACGGCGGTTACGCCGCAAATGAGCAGAAAAATTTCCAATTCTTCTTCTATTTTGTGTATTAAAAACGGTAGCGTCAGCGCCGCCAGCACAATGCAGGCTAAAGCGCCCATAGTAAAAGCAGAATAAGTTTGCATCTCCATAATTACTCCTTATCTTAACAGGGGTATTTCGGTTAAAAAAAACCCGCTGTCCGTTAGGGCAACGGGTTTAGATTTAAAACAAATGTTTAAAACCGGCAGCCGATTTTTAACATAGCGCTTAAATAGTGGTAACGGCTTTTGCCTAAAGCGTCCGGATAATCGCCGTCTAAATCCACTAAATTATAACGTCCTTCCACGCCAAAAATGACGGTATCGTCAATATCAAATTCAATCCCGGTGCCCAACATAGCCGCCCAGCTGGTGCTGTTTACGGTATCGTGGGAGCCGTCGTCAAATTTTTCACGCGTGAACATGTGCCCAATACCCAAGCCGGAAGTGACGTATAAGCGGGTAGGCTGAGAGGGGAAAATGTTAATCCGGCCAATAATCAACCCCGTAGCAATGCCGGAGTTGTATTTGGCTTGCTGGGTGCCGGCGTTGAATTTATCCCCGCTGGCAAAGCCAGTATAGTTTCCGTCCACCCCTAAAGTGAAATAAGGGCTGATGTTGCGCAAAAAAGCTAACCCGGCAGAAAAACCGGTTTTACCGATTTCTACTTCCTGCCCGTTATGGGACCAATTATCCTGCGGTTCTGCCATCCCACCGTAAAATTCCATGCGGGTAGTATTATGGCGCAGGCCGTATTCTTCCAGACCGTAATATTCGTGGTAAGCGTCTTTGGCAAAAGCCGCCAAAGGGGCCACCGTTAATACAGCACACAACAAAATGAGTTTTTTCATACAGCTCCTTTAATAAGAATAAGTTAAGTTATTTTAACTGTTTTAAAGCGTTTTTACAATACACTATAACCCGCGTACAATGCTTAACGGACTTTGCGGATTTTGAAAAATGCCGTGTTCCACATCATACACTACCTGCTGCCATTGGCCGCGTGCTTTTAATATCTTTTCGGCAATTTCACGCACGGCTCCGCGTCCGCCGGTTTTTTGGGTAACGTACACCGCCGCTTGTTTGGCTTCTTCCACGCCGTTAGGTACACTAAGCGCAAGGCCCACTTTTTTTAAAACACCCAGGTCAATTAAATCATCCCCCACAAAGGCAATTTCCTGCGGGGAGATGCCCCGGGTTTGTTGAATGTGTTCCAACGCGCGGGTTTTGGCGGAAATGTTGTAATACAATAAATCCATACCCAATGCTTTGGCCCAAAATTCCAGCGTGGGGCTGTTACCTTTGGAAATAATGCCGGTGGAAATACCGCAGTAACGCAAAAATAACAGGCCCATACCGTCTAAGGATTCAAAACGTTTTATTTCCCGTGCGGTGCCTTGGGCGTCCGTAAAAAAGCTAAGGGTGCCGTCCGTCATAACGCCGTCCACATCGGTTAAAAACATTTTGATTTGGCGTGCTTTTTGTTCAAACAAAAGGTCATTCATAAATTATTCCTTTTTTTATTATAGCTTTTATTGCTGTGCTTTCCGGCTGAAAATTATATAATGAACGTATGAAGAAATTTTGTTTTTTATTATTGGCGGCCTGCTTTAGTTTTACGGGTTGCACCCCAAAAACAGTGATTAGCCGTACGTATGATTTTAACCAAATGCAGCGCATTGGGATTATGTCTTTTGACAGCAGCTGGTCTTCTTTGCAAGGGGTGGAAAATTTATTTGCCAAATATTTAATCAATGCCGGTTTTAAAGTGGTGGAACGCGCCCAGCTGGAAAGCGTGTTAAAGGAACACAATATTTCGGTATCGGGATATTTGTCACCGCAGACTACCCAAGAAATAGGCAAAATTTTAGGGGTGGAAGTTCTGCTTATGGGGGAAGTGACGGCCTATACGCCTACCCGTAAAGAGTTGGCTTTGGTTTCCACCCGCCGTACGGAAAGCCGCCCGGTATATACGCAGGACGTTATGCAATTGCCGGACGGAACTTATGCGGCGTATTCCCGCCGGGTAGGGACGGAGTATTCCCACTCCAGCGAGGTTACCCCCCAGGAGTACACCATCAACGCCCAAGTAGGCGTGATTGCCAAATTGGTAGATGTAGAAACCGGTGAAGTGGTGTGGATTGGCTCGGACGATGCCGAAGGTTCCAGCGCTCTTTCCGCGGCGGACTATCTGGCACGCGTATTAGTAAAAAGTTTTACTAAGGAACTGGCCAAATTACAAGAACAATGAAACGTAACCCCCAAGGCCTGGAACGAGGGTATGCCCAAGCGTGTATAGAGGCCATATTCATTTTTTTTAAAGCGATAACCGTTCTGGTGGTGTTAGCGGTGGCGGCTTTGGTGGCGGCGCAGAGTTCTGTGGCGCCGGTGAGCACGCGGTTGCTGACGACTCTGACCATAGAGTACGCCTCCAAAAACTTAAAACCCCTCCGCCCGTATTTCCCGGAACCGTATTTAATTCAATTAGAAGAAGATTAAAAAGAGGTTATTTATGTTAGACATTAAGTATATCGTTGCAAACCCGGAAGAAGTAAAAAAACGCCTTTCCCTGCGCAAGCCGGAATTAGCCGGCCAGATTGACGCAGTGTTGGCGCAATATTCTGAATATAAAACCGTATTGGCGCAGGTGGAACAGCTGCGTGCCAAACGCAACGAAATGTCTAAAAGCATTGGCAAAATTAAAAACGAACAGGGTGACCAAGCCGCCAAAGAAGCTATGGCTCAGGTGGGAAAATTAAAAGAAGAAATGGCGGCTAAAGAAGCCGAATTGGAACCGCTTAAAAAACAAATAGACGATGCTTTATTGTCTATTCCCAATATCCCCAATGAACACATTCCGGTAGGCACTTCGGACGCGGATAACCCGGAATATCTTCCCTGCACGATTGCACTGCCCAAATTTGATTTTAAACCTTTAGACCATCAGTCCATTGGTGAAAAATTGGGCATTTTGGATTTTGCGGCCGCGGCCTCCTTGTCCGGCAGCCGTTTTGCTTTGTATAAAGGGGACGGTGCCCGTTTGGAACGCGCCATCATTTCTTTTATGTTGGATATGCACGCCAAAAAAGGCTATACGGAAATTTTGCCGCCGGTTATCGTAAATGAAGATATTTTGTTGGGTACCGGCCAGTTGCCCAAATTCCGTGAAGACATGTATGAGCTGACGGGAGAGCCGAAACAATTTTTAATTTCTACGGCGGAAATCCCGCTGACCAACTTAAACCGCACCCGCGTGATAGCGGAGAGCGAACTGCCTATTAAGTTGACCGCTTATACGCCCTGCTTTCGCAAAGAATCCGGCACCTACGGTAAAGATACCCGCGGCTTAATCCGCAACCATCAATTTAATAAAGTGGAACTGGTAATGCTTTCCCACCCGCAGCACTCGTACCAGATGTTGGAGATTATGGTGTCTGACGCACAGGAAGTATTAAAAGAATTGGGGTTACCGTATCACGTGGTGGAATTGTGCAGCGGAGACATTGGCTTCTCTTCTGCCAAAACCTATGACATTGAAGTATGGATGCCCAGCGAAAACCGCTTTAGAGAAATATCTTCCTGCTCCAACTGTTTAGACTTCCAGGCCCGCCGTATGGGTATGCGCTTTAAAAACGCCCAGGGCAAGCTGGAATATGTACACACGCTAAACGGCAGCGGTTTGGCGGTTGGGCGTACATTTGCCGCCATTTTGGAAAACTTCCAACAGGCAGACGGATCGGTTGTTATTCCGCCGGCGTTGCGCCCGTATTTTGGTAAAGACAAAATTGAGGTTAAAAAATAATGCGCAAGTGGTTGGCAGGATTTGTGGGGGCGGCGTTGTTGGCCGCCCCGTCTTATGCGGAAATTAAACTTCCGGCGGATGTAATGGCCCAGGCGCGCGAAGGGATAAACGGCGTGTACAGCCTGGATTTTGACATCGCTCAAAAAAACATACAAAAAGTTTTTGACCAATATCCCGATCATCCCTTTGCCCATTTTGGTAATGCGATGATTGCGTGGTCCCGCTATGAATACGAATTTGAAAAAAGCGATGAAAAACAACAAAAAGTATTTGAGCAAATTTTGGACGACTCCATCGCCGGCATCAAACGCTGGATGAAAAAAAATCCCGATGACCCCAACGCCTATATGGGCATTGGCGCTTTATACGGATTGCGGGCTATGTTCAGTATGCGTAACCGCAGCTGGATAACGGCGTATTTTGCGGGAAGGAAAGCCATTTCCAATTTGGAAAAATCGCTCGAGCTGGACCCCACGTATTATGACGCGTATTTTGGTTTAGGGATTTATCAGTATTATGCGGGCACGCTGCCTTCTGTCATCAAAATACTGGCTAAAATTGTGGCCATCAAGGGCAACCCGGATGAAGGGGTAAAACAGCTTAATTTGGCGCGTGAAAAAGCTATGTTCACGGCCGATAGTTCCAAGCTGATTTTGATTGAAATTCAAAACGTGCGTGACAGTAAATATTACAATCCGCAAAAATCCTTGGAATACATACGCCAGTTGCGTGCCAAATACCCCAACAACCCGCTTATGCACTATGTGGAAATTATTTGTTTGTATGAAACCGGCCATTTTGACCAAGTAACCCAACAAGCTAGTCAATTTTTGGAGCTTATTGGAACCAACCCGTTCTATAAAGAAATTTATGTTTCCCGCGCCTACACCGCATTGGGAACGGCGGCTATGGCTAGGGGCGATATTGCGGGCGCACGCCAGCTTTTTGAACAAGGGCGCCAAGCGCTTAAAGGTCAGGCCGTCAGCCGGTGGGGGTTGTGGAATGAGCTGCGATTAGGGCAAGTATATGATTTACTGGGCGAGCGGGACTTAGCGGTTAAACAATATAAATATGTACTCTCATTTAAAGATAAATGGGGATTTGATGATTTAGCCAAATCCCTTATTAACGAACCGTATGTTTTGCCGGAAGGCAAAAACCCGGGGCCGCTGCCCCCGCTGTAAAAAAGCGTTTTTTGTTTGCATAAAACCCCCGGAGTTTTTCTCCGGGGGTTTTAATATATTGGGTGGTGGAGGTGAATTGCAAAACAGGTTTGAGTTTGATAGGATGAATTTATTATGTATTACAAAATTTTATTTATTGTTTTAAGTATATTTTTGTTCCCGTTAGGCTGTAAACCTTCCGGTACGGAAATGCAGGCAAATCCTACGGAGCAAAACCAGGAAAAAAAGTCCCCGGTTTTGGCTTTGCACGAGGCTGTGCAAACGGGGAATATTGCTTCTATGAAATTATTGTTGGAGCACGGGGCCGATGTACACGCGGTGAACGAACAGGGCTTTACTCCGTTGGAATTAGCCTTGCAATCCAATAATGAAAGAGCCGTACAGTTTTTGCTGCAAAATGGTGCTGGCAACCGGGATGTAAATGCACAGGGCAAGCCGTTGTGGATAGTTTATTCCGCCACCATGACCCCATCTTTGATGACTACTATGTTCCCGTCCGGCGCTTCGGCCGAGGAAGTATATGAGGCTTTATCCGGGGCGATAGCATATAACCCGAATGAATTAACGGTGGATTTTTTATTGGAGCACGCCAAATCTTTTCCGGATTTTCAGACCCGCTGTTTTTGGCCGGCGGCGTTAGTCAGCCAGAACCAAAGTATGGTGGATTCTCTGTTAATAAGAAATGTGCTGCCGCTTAATGGCTGCCCCAATATGGATGAGCCCCCGCTGGTGGCGGCTGTACGCCAAGATAAAGACAAGCTGGTAGCCAGTTTGTTGTTATTGGGGGCCAATGTTACCCAGCGTGATAAAGCCGGTTATACCGCCTCTTATTATGCGTTAAAAAAGGGCAATAAAGAACTATCGGACAAACTGGTAGCGGAGGAAGAACGTATCCGGGCGGAAGAGTACGCAGCCGTGCTGGCCCGCAAAAAAGCAGCGGCGCGTAAACGCGCCGGGAAAGGGGAATGTGTAATTCGCAAGGAAGACGGCACCACCGTTCCTTGCCCTAGATTGTAATTTTTAAACCCGTCTTTTGGCGGGTTTTTTTATGGGCAAGTTTTGGGGTAAAGGTGGATACAATCACGGCCTGTTGCAGGATGATCGGGTAGTAAGGCTTTAGGGGTTATGGGAAAAATCCTGCCGGAATAACAGTTTTGAAACATCCTATACTCCGTTATAAAAGGGGGGGATGTTTCATATTAAAAGAGGTTGATTTTTGGGCATTAAGCGGGTGGATTGGCCCGTTATGCCAAAAACCAGACATAATGGAGAAAAACGTATGCAAAAAAATGGATACTTGGCCTGCTTGTAGGCTTATTTGTTTGTACATCACCTGTGCAGGGGCAGCCGGCTGCCTCTTCCAGGCAGACCGTAAGCGTCTTTTTAGGCGGAGCAGTAGCGATGGGGCATTCCGGCTTAACCGAACAGGATGTAACGCAGGATGATACCTATTCCTCCGCGCTGGATTGGGGCGGTTTATCTGGCTCGTACGGGGTGCAATACACTTACAATGTTCATCCGCGTTGGGCGTTAGGTTTGGAATATAACGGAAATAATTTTGACGACGCCACCCAAACCCGCGGGGTTTTACTTCCACCTTTTGCATTGTGGGAACAGGATATAGACAGCCGTATGGATGTTCACAATTTTTTAGCTGTGGGGCGTTTTACTTTTAATCCGGATAGTTCCTTTCGGTTTTATGTACCGTTTGGGGCGGGTATAGCACGCAGTAAAGCTACGGTAGAGGTAAGAGAAACCAACTTGCTCCCGGCGGATTTTAAGTACAGTAAATTTACCGGGCGGGATACGTCTTTTGCCTACTATTTGGGGCTTGGGATGGAGAAGTTTTTCTCTTCCCATTGGGCCTGGGGGGTGGAAATGCGTTACCAAGGTTTTTGGTTTGATAACGGTAAATATAATTTACAAGGCGTTAACAGCACCCAACACCACGGATACATTTCTGGTTTATTAAAATTGTCTTATTCTTTTTAATAAACCGCTTGTAAACTAGATAGCTATTTTAAAACAAACTAAAAACCCCCGCTGATGTTAATCAGCGGGGGTTTAGTTATTTGTAAACCTTATTTTTTTAAAGCCAAATAACCCATTAAGCGGTAAATTAATTTAGCAGCATTAAATTCCGTAATGGTATCGGCTTTGCGCTGGCAGGCTTCCACCACGTCCACCGCCACGATTTTTTTGTGTTTGATGACCTCGCGGAACAAGTCCAGCGCTTCATACCACATAAAACCGCCCGGCTGAGAGGTACCCGTTGCCGG
>CALUUY010000021.1 GCA_944324095.1 uncultured Elusimicrobiales bacterium | reverse complement strand
CTTATCAATTGCGGGCTCTTTTTACTTTTTAGCGTTGGGTATTTGGTTAAACTTGGTATTAGTTTATTTAACCAGCAAAGACAACCGCCTGCATATTGCCGCTTGGCGGACGGGGCAAATGTTTGTATTTATTGCTTTGTCTGTATGGGCATCCCGTTTTGGATACCAATTAAACCCCTTATTTACGTTGGGAACGTTTGCGGCTTTTGCGGCAGTAAACGGCGGGGCTGATTTATTTTTATATAAAAGACAAGCCCTCCAGCCCGGATATTGGGCCATTATATTCCCGGTATTGTTAATGCTTCCAGCTGGAGCATTATCGGGGCAAAATGGCCTTTTCAGCATATACATTTTAGTATTAGCTTTGATGGGCATATCGGTTTTATTTGCTTTAGCCGCCAAACGCCCACTAGCTGCGTTGTGGGGCAGCTTGATTGCTTTTGCTATTTTACTCGTCATAAAACCGGAGGGAGAGGGTTCCCCACTTTGTGAAATAGCTGTATTAGCACTTAGTTTATTTCCCGCATTGTTTGTGTGCGCGGCAGCACGGTGGTTGTTTCCGCCACAATTTATTCAAACGCACACCCCTGTGTACATTTCTGCTTTAATGCCCTATCTACTAACTTTAGGCGCAGTAGAACACTTATCCGAACACCTTGGTTGGGTGCTGGGCTTTACGTTGGCATTAAATGTGTTGTGCATTTTCTTTGCCTATATCTACCGAAACGGTAAGCTTCTACCGGCCGCGTGGTTGGGCAGCACGCTGTTACAAACAGCCGGGTTTTCTGCCCTTCAAAATCAGTTTGCCCCGGCTTTTATCAGCTGGGTATTGGCCCTAAATGCCGTATTTGTATTGATGGTTTTAGTATTTAAACAACGCTTTGAAAAAGACAAAGAGGCTTGGAGCAGCGCTGCCTTGGCCGGAATTTCAGCCTGTTTGTTTACCCTATTAACGGCGCAACGTTATTTGAATATAGAAGGCAGCTGGATTAGCGCGGGGTTTGCTTTGTTGTATGGCGGGCTTACTTATTATGTATATGGCTGGCAAAGGTTGGAAGAAGGAATCCAACGCACACGCATAGCGTGGTTGGGCGGAGTAACTTTATTGTTTATTACGGCGTTCTTTCCCCTGTATTTTGATACACAATGGGTTAGTGTTGCCTGGGCATTGGAAGGGGGCGCTTTAGTATGGTTAAGCAACAAAACACAATACACCGGGCCCCAAAAGGTGGGGTTTTGGTTAATGGTGCTGTCGTTTCTACTGACAGTATTTGCCACCAATTACACGGTGCAGGAAGGGATTCCTCTTTTCAACCGATTCCTGTATGTTTTTGGGGTAACGGCCGTAGCGCTACTCTATTCCGCCACTAAATGGAACGGGAACGCAAGTTCAGCTTATATAACGTGGTTAAAGATATTGGGCGGGCTTTTGCTGTTTATCCTATTACACATAGAAATTGCCGTCAGCTTTACCCAAGAATCCGGCCCGTTACAATTAGATGTGTTTGGGTCATTTAACTCCGCCATAGCTTACACTGTAGGATGGACAATATTTGGCAGTGTGCTGTTATTACTGGGCCTTGGTAAAAAAGGAAGCCGTGTATCGGTTGTAGGGTTTGTGCTAATTGGCGCCGGCTTATTTAAACTGTTCTTTTCAGACATTTGGGCCTTGGGCGGGTTATATCGTATCTTTGGCCTGGTGGGAGTAGCCATCGTGTTAATAGGTATTTCGTTCCTGTTTCAGTTACTCCATAAAAAATCTTAACGCCCCTTATTTAAAAACCCCCGCGCTTTAGGCGGGGGTTTTTAATTGCCTTACCCTATTTTCCAGGATTACGTTGTTTATCAAGAAACGTCTTTACATTAAAACAAGTATGAGAGCCTTCTCCTATTAAAAAATTTAACCAAACACCCTTTGTTACAGTCCCCTTCTTTCCGCCCAAACGCACTGCTTCTTATTTAAACACACAAAAAATTGTATTCCCCCTCACGGCCTACCCATCCACGCCCCGAACAGCCAAAGTTTACGCATACGCGCTTTTATAGCTATTGATACCGACAAATGCTAAAATATTAAATGCATGTTTGTCCGGAAGCGGCTTTGAAATAAGGCCGCCCATCCGGAAAAAGTTTACATCAAAAGAGGTTTTATGGATACGCTTATTTTAGTATTCTCAGCCATTTTTGGCTTAATCATAGGCAGTTTTTTAAATGTATGTATATACCGCATTCCGCGCAATAAATCCATTGTGTGGCCGGCGTCTTTCTGCCCCAAATGCGGCACCCACATTAAACCTTACGACAATATCCCCCTGTTAAGTTATTTATTTTTATGGGGCAAATGCCGTAAATGTAAGGCGCCCATTTCGGTTCAATACCCCATTGTGGAGGCCATTTCCGGGGCGCTAACGCTTTTATTTGTATGGCATTACTCCATCACCCCGTGGACGTTTGTGGTTCTGGCCGCCGTGTACGCGTTAATTATCTTGTCCGTAATAGATTTGGAATTAATGATTATCCCGGATCGCTTCTCCCTGGGTTTAATTGTATTGGGGTTGGCGTTTTCTTGGTGTAACCCTAATTTTGACGGATTATGGTGGCAAAAACTGCTGCACAGCCTGTTGGGCGGAGCAGTTGGTTTTTTTGGCGTGCTGGCTATTGCGCTTATAGGCACGTTTTTATTTAAAAAAGAGGCCATGGGCGGCGGAGACGTAAAACTTATGGGAGGAGTGGGCACCTTAATAGGTTGGCAGGGTGTGATTACCACCGTTATTTTTGCTTCCTTTTTGGGGCTTATTTACGCCTTATTCTTAATGATTTTTAAAGGCAAAAAAGGCTCGGACGCTATTCCCTTTGGCCCGTTTTTAAGTGCGGGTGCGTTAATCAACCTGTTTACGCTTATTAAGTTTACAGACTTAACCATCCCGCTTTAATTTATTACACCGGGGTTTACACACCCCGGTTTTTTATGTGCAGGCGGTTGAAAAAATGCCCGCTAAAAAGATATACTGCCAAAGGCAGTTTTAATCCGTAGGAGGTTTTATGAGATACAGCGGAGTTGTAGCCCGCGGCATACGTATGCCGCTTATTAAAGAAGGGACAGATTTGGTGCCGGTTATTGCAGAAACGTTGGTGCAGGCCGCCCAAGCGGAAAATTTTGAATTTAAACCAAAAGGCATTATCGGGGTAACGGAATCGCTCGTGGCGCGCAGCCAAGGCAATTTTGTTACTTTGCAGGATATTTCCGACTCTGTGGCCCAGCTCTTTCCCCAAGGGGACGTGACCCTCTTCTCCCCCATTTTAAGCCGCAACCGCTTTTTGCCTATGTTAAAAGGCATTGTGGGCGGCATTCAGGGTAAGGTAAACATTGTGTTTGCCCTTCCGTCTGATGAAGTAGGCAACCCCTCCTGTACCGATCCATACGCCTATCAGGAAGGTATTTTTGGCGAAGACAGCCCCTATTTTTCTTTTACCCACCCCATTACCGGTATGAATTACGCCCGCCTTTACAAAGACTTGGCACCGGAAAAAATAAACGTCTATTTTACCTGGGGGTTGGATAACTTTTTAAAACATTTTAATACCCCCCACAAGCAAGTGTTGGTCTGCACCGTACACAACCGCCAAGCCTACGCCAACCGCTTAGCTAAACACGGTTTTAAAGTATGTACCCTGGCCGATATATGTTCCAGCCCCGTCCGCCCGGAAAGCGGATATAACGAACAATTTGGCCTGTTAGGCTCTAATTATTCCAACGAAAACCGCGTAAAGTTATTCCCCCGCAACTGCCAGGAGTTTGTAAACCGTTTGCAACAAGCCGTAGAAGAAAAAACCGGCGTGCGCCCCGAAGTGTTAATTTACGGGGACGGCGCCTATAAAGACCCTTCCACCGGTATTTGGGAACTGGCCGACCCGTTAGTCAGCCCCGCAGCCACCAGCGGGCTGTGTGGTATGCCCCACGAAACCAAATTAAAATCTTTAATTGACTCCGGGGCAGACGTCCGCCAAGCCGTTGAAGCCAATGCCCAAGGCCAAGCCTTAGGTACCACCCCCCGCCGATTGACCGACTTGCTTGGCTCTCTGTGTGACTTAACCAGCGGCTCCGGGGACAAAGGCACCCCCGTCATTTACATAACCGGCTATTTTGACAATTACTATACCAAATAGCCTTTCCTTCTACTAAATCTGCTTACACTCCCCGCTTGTGTTTCAAGCGGGGAGTATTTTTCCCAGGCCAGCCGTTCGCTTTGCCCCGTCTCTTATCCGCCTGATACAAAGGACGCTTTCCTCCCTTCTGCCGCAACTTCTTGTTAGGCCTTTTACCCCATACCCCGAAGCTCTTTTTGTAAACTGGCCCCACCTATGACCCATATACACAAAAAGCCCCGGCTTTATCAGCCGGGGCTTTAAGAGAACACATAAATTATTTTAACATCTTTAACTTTTCAGCCAACAGATTAAAGGCTTTAGCCCGGTGGCTGATGCGGTTTTTTTCATCATCCGTTAATTCCGCCAAAGTTTGGGTAGTATCTTTGACTATAAACAACGGGTCATACCCAAAACCATTCTCCCCGCGGTAACCAAAACCGATAAACCCATCCAGTTTGCCTTCAAAACTAATGGTTTGCCCGCTGGGTAATGCCAAACAGGCTACGGTGCGAAAACTGGCCCCGCGCTGATGGAGAAACAAACCGTCCAGCTCTGCCAACAGTTTACGGTTATTTTCGTCCGTATCGGCGTATTCCCCGGCGTAACGGGCGGTGTGTACACCCGGCCGTCCGTTAAGATAACCCACTTCCAAACCGGTGTCATCCGCTACGGCAGGTAGCCCGGTTGCTTTAGCAGCATAAACAGCTTTTATGGCGGCGTTTTCCGCCAAGGTGGAACCGGTTTCCGGCGGGAGGTGCAAGTTTTTAAAATCTTTTAAACTTACATATTCCAATTTTTTCCCGCCGGTCTGCTTTTTGGGCAAAATAGCAAGAAGCTCTTTAAATTTATGCGGATTGCCCGTTGCAATAAGAATTTTCATATAAAAGACTTATTTCCCTCTAATAACCTGCTGTACTTTGCGGTCTTCTTTAAGCGCTTTTAACAATTTGGCTTTGGCCGCTTCAGCCCGCTGCTGGGTTTTTTGGGCACGCTGAGGCACAGAAGGTACTTCCTGCACCAGTTTAACCAAATTTAAAGCCGCTTTATAAGAAACAAACAAGTCTTTTTCGCTCAACCATTCTTTAAAGCTGTGCGGGTTATTCTGCCCGGTAGGCAAGCACGGAGCACCTAAGCACACATCTCTCTTGGCAAACATAGCAGGCCCTGTACCGGCGCGTTCTTTTAAGAATTTAGGTTCCACACCCGCCGCTTGCAAAGCCTTCCCGGCCAGTTGCGCAGCAGCCGGATGCATACCATCGGCCACATTGGTGTATTGTTTTACTACTTCTTTTTCAATTTTTACATCATATTTCTTGGCTGCATCTGCCACGGCTTTGTCTAACCGAGCGAACCAAGATTGGCCTTGTTTAGGGTCAAAAAAGCGCAAGCGGAAATCCACCGTTACAATGTTTTTCTCCGCATCATAGGTTGTATGGTGCGGTTCCACATAACCGTCTTCCCCGGTGCTGTAGTTGGGCAAATCTTCCAGCGGAGCCATTTCTTTAATAATGGCCGCAGCCGCTACCGTAGCATTGCGGTAACCGTTGGTAGCCGCATAGGATTGGTGGCCGTTAATTCCGTGTACGTGAACCAAAGCCCCATAGGCGGAAAAGTTGGCTACTACCACTTCCCCGTTTACACCGGCGTCAAAGTCAAAGGGAATTTCCGGATAATACAAATCCATATCCAGACCTTCACCCGCCATACCAATGTCTTCATTAGGCGTAATAACTACTTGGATGGGGCCGTGTTTAATTTTGGGGTTTTCGGCCAAGGTCTGTAAAGCGGTTACAACCGCGGCTACACCGGCTTTGTCATCGGCCGAGAGCATCGTGTTACCATCTGCCACCACAATGGTTTGGCCAATCATTTTACCCAAATAAGGTTCATTTTCCGGGTTGATAATAATATTCTTTTCTTTATTAATTACCACATCCCCACCGTCGTAATTTTTAATTACGCGGGGCTTAATGTTATTACCGGGAATGTCGGGCGTGGTATCATAATGGGCACTAAAACCCAGCACCGGCACTTTTTTCTTGATATTGGAAGGAATATGAACGTATATATATTGGTTATCGCTCAGGTGAGTAGTCCAACCGGCCGGTTTGGCAAAAAGTTGGATTTCCTGATACAGCAAAGCAGCCGTGCGGCGCAAATCATCGTTCATCGGGAAGTCCACATTAGGATCCAGCTGGCTCTGGCTGTTCATTTTAGTGTAAAAAAGGAAGCGCTCCAACAAGGCGGCACGATAGGAATCTTCCACCGTGGCATATTTTCCGCTTAAGCGGTTTTTCTGCTGTAAATCCTGGCGCAGTTCCAACTCTATCACGTCTTCAGACGTGAGGAACTTATCATTGGCCGATTGGGCAAACACCATAGGACACGCAAACAACACCGCGGCCAATAAAAGCAAGGTTCTGTTATGAGTCATGTGTTCTCCTGTATAAAAACAACTTTTATTTATTTTATTCTAATTAATAAAACCATAAAACCGCAAGGGCCAAAAGGCCCAATACAAACTAGGCCTTTTGTACTCTTTTTACTTTATTTTATCAAATACCTTAAAATCACGTTACGCCGCATTTTTCAAGCTGCAAAATTATCCCAAACCCTTTTTAACCTAAAGCCCCTGAGAAATACGATCTCTTCCATAAGGGCCAATAGGTTTATCAATACAATAAAAAACCCCCGCCCTCAGGCGGAGGTTTTTAAAAAATAACCAGGGGCTAATCTTCCCGCACGATGCGGCTGGCTTTGCCCGATTTATGCAACTCTTCCGGGAAGCCTTCATACTCTACTTTACCCCAGCTGTGGGCCGCGGCATTAAGCTCTTTAGAAGCCCGGCAGCTGATGTCGCCCCAACCGTAAGTGGCGGCATTTACCACAGCGGCGCGCAAATCGCCAGCGTCAATGTCTTCGCGGCTGCGGTTTTCCAATTCCACTTTATCGGCTACGCCGCTAAAGTCCATTTCAGCGTGCCCGCTGGAACGCGCAACCAAGTTGTCCACTTTTACAATACGTTCCAAAGACACATCGGCCCGGCCGCTGGCTTCCACCAAAATATTTTCAGCTTCCACGCGGCTTAAGCTCACTTCAGCACGGTCAGAAGCGGTAATTTCCAAATCTTTGGTTACCAACCCGCGGCGCACATCCACTTCGCCTTTGTCAGACACCGTAATTTTAGAAAGTTCCGGCCCCGTTACACGCACTTGCAAATCGTGCCGGCCGCGGATGACTACCGGCTGATCAAAGCCAATATAAAGCGTAGAATCTTTTACATTCACGCGCACTAATTTAACCAAATTTTCAGCACCATACACGCGGGCGGAAACTTCATCTTGCTGTTCAAAAACAACATCAATGTCTCCGTCCAACGCTAAGGAATCAAAAGGTTCAGTTAATTCCACTTCCGTAGAAATATAATCCTGGCTGGCGCGCACTTTTAACGTGTCCCCAGCAAAAACCGGAGCCGCGGCCAAGAATAACCCCAATATGCTTACTAATAATTTTTTACGCATTTTTACTCTCCTTACATAAATATCCGCCCCATACAAGGCGGCTATATATTGTAACAAAACCGCTAACGTATGCAAAGCTTTTTTTGATTTGCAAAAAGCCAAAAAATACGGCCTGGCGAATAAATCTTCGCACAGGCCGTACAAATCTTAACAAAGTCGTTAAAATTGCAGCATTTTGATGTACTCTTTTAAACGTTTGTTAATTTCCCGTTTGGTAAGGCTGGCTAAACGCGTTACGCTAAAAGATTCTATGGTAAAAGAAGCCATCACGTTACCAATCATCATAGCGCGTTTAATTTCAAGCGGATTATCCCAATTTTTTAAACTGGCTAGATAACCCGTAAAACCGCCGCCAAAAGTGTCCCCGGCGCCGGTAGTATCGTGCACGTGTTCCAACACAAACGGAGGCAGCTGCGCTATGCTTTTTTTACTTACCAGCATAGACCCGTTGGAACCCAACTTAATAATAACGTACTTAACCCCTTGTTTGAGCAGCAGTTTACCGGCTTTAATTAAATTGTATTCACCGGTTAATTGGCGGGCTTCCGTTTCGTTTAAAAACAAGATGTCTATCTTTTTAATTACTTTTAATAAATCCTGTTTTTTGGAAGAAATCCAATAATTCATCGTGTCACACGCCACCAGACGGGGTTTTCTGGTCTGCTTTAAAACAGAAAGCTGCAAGGCTGGGTCTATATTGGCCAAAAACACGGCAGAGGCGTTTTTTTGCTTATCGGTTAAACGGGGTTCAAAGGCCTGAAACACGTTCAAATCCGTAAACTGGGTAATGGCGTTATTGAAATCTTTGTCATACTTTCCGCCCCAATGAAACGTTTTGCCTTCTTTTACCTGCAGGCCGGACAAATCCACCTTGCGTTTAATAAACGGCTGGCGGTATTGGGCGGTAAAATCCGTCCCCACCACGGCCACTACGGAAGGCCGGGCAAAATAACTGGCACAGATAGAAGAATAACTGGCCGCGCCGCCCAGCACGCGCTCGGCGTGCCCGTTGGCGTTTTCAATTGTGTCAAAGGCTACGGAACCTACTACTAATACTTCATTATTCACAAGAAAATCCTATTTCAAATAAGTTTTAATTTCCACTTCATTATTGAACTGGTCAAAAAAGGCCTGTTGCGCCGTTTCCATTTTGGTATCCAACAAAGCGGCGGCAAAATCAGTTTTGTTTTTTTCAAAATCTTTCATTTTGCCGTTTTGAATTTTATAAGAATATTTTATTTCTTCCGGCGTTAATTTATAGTGGGAATACAAAACCCCGCGGAAACGATCCGCCAGTTTGGTTTTGCGCAACTGGTTTTCAAATTCGGCCGGGGTCATACCCAAAGAATGTTTTACCGCGTATTCGTAAGCAATGCGGTTAAACTGACCGCCGGCGGTAAATTGGGGCGCGGTTTGAATGTCATAGGCAATTTCGTAATCGGCAATATGCAGGCCGATGTTTTGGGCAGCTTGGTTAAGCACTTCTTCGCTGATTAAAGAAGACAAGGTTTGCTGGGTGATAAATTTCATCAAATCTTCATCCACGTCCACCCCTTGGTTGCGCAGCAGGCTGGCGCGGTCTTCGGCCATTTTATACAAAGTACGATAAGATATATCCGTACCGCCCACGCTGGCCGCCGTTGTGCTAAAAGCACCGCGGTGGTAAGAATCCAAGCCCAAATACACAATACTGCCTATAAAAAAGGCCAACGTGATGATTAAAATGCTTTTTTTGTATTTGATTAGAAAAGATATCATTGTTTTGCTAGCTCCCGTGTTTATTTTTTAGGCAAAGCGTCAGCTTGGGCCACTTCTTCTTCCCCGCCAACGGCGCAATGGCCTTCAATCCGGCCGCCTTCTTCCACTATCATTTTTTTAGCGCGGATATCGCCTCTAATGCAGGCTTTAGCCAGCACTTCCAGCATATCGGCGCAAATATTACCTTCAATTTCTCCGCCGCAAACAACCACCTCGGCCGTTACATCACCGGCAATACGTCCGCCGGCACCCACTATAACGTGGCGGGCATTGTCCACCGCGCCTTCCAAGCGTCCATCCACGCGCAAAGAACCTTGCACGCTAAGCGTACCCTGAAAATAACATTCTGCACTGACAATGGAAAAATGTTCACCGGATTCAAAATCGGAATCCTTTTTTAAAAAACCCATAAATCCTCCTAAAAATCATTTAAAATAATTGCGCGGATTAACGGGCTGCCCGTCTTTCCACACCTCATAATGTAAATGCGTGCCGGTAGAACGCCCCGTGGAACCCATCGTGGCAATCGTCTGCCCGCGTTTTACCACATCACCCGCTTTTACGCGAATACCCGTAGTATGCGCATACAAAGTGGAATAACCAAATCCGTGATCCACCAATACCGCCTGTCCGTATCCGTTTACCCAACCTGTATGGCGCACGACCCCGTCGGCGGTAACCATAATGGGGCTGTCCGGCTTGCCGGCAAAATCCAGCCCGTTATGACGCTTGGTACTGCGCCGGCCGAACGGATCCAACCGGTACCCATAACCGGAGCTTATCCGCGCGGTGGACGGACGTATAGACGGAGTGGAGTTTAACCCTTCCCGTGCGTTGGCATAATACCAGGCAATCTCCTGAAAGCCGGCCAAACGCGTTTGGGCGGTGTCTTCAATTTCGTCTATATACTGCTCAAATTCTTCCGTATCAAAATCTTTCAAATCTTTGCCAAACATTGCTTTGGCGCGGGCGTCTGCTTTTTCTTGTTTTTCTTCCCACCCTTTAGGCATATTAACAAATTTTCCCCCCGGCATGCCCAACATTTGCCGCATTTGGGATTCGGTGGTGCGGGTTAATTCCAAATATTTGCGTCCGCGTTCCAATTCGTCGGAAATCAACTGCATTTTTACACGCATCAGGCGGTTATCGGCCTTGGTGATATTGTAATCATACGCGCGGATAAAAAAGAATATGCCAATACCCGTTACCGCTACCCATAAAATAAAAGCCAACACCACGGTAATCACGCGTACTTTAAATTTTTTGGACGAGCCAAACCGCGGCATAATTAATATATCTACCCGCTCGCCCAGCCAACGCCCCAACGAATTGATTATTTTTTCCATCTTTTGTATTCTATCATATACGGAGCGGGAGATGTAGGGCCCGTTTTAATCTTGTTTAAAAGGAATTACTGATGAAAAAATTATTTTTTACCCTTACCTTGGCCTTTTTTGCAGCCGCCTGCTTGCAGGAACTGCCTAAAGCCCCCAAGCTGGAAGTAGAAATCCCCGTAGCCGGAAGCGAAGAAGTTTGGAAAGCCGCCGACTATAAAGACAAACCCGTATTAATTGCTTTTATGGGAACCTGGTGCCCGTGGTGCAAACGCACGCTGCCGGCGTTGGATGCCACCTCTGCCGCGTTTGAAGGAAAAGCGGTTGTGGTAGGCGCTTTTGCAGACGCAGATGAAGAATCCGTATTAGGAGTAGTAAAACAACACGACATGAAAACCAAAGCGCTTTACAATGCCCGCAACGCCATAGAAGAAATGGGCGTGACCGGATTTCCCCACATTATGCTTTTTGACAAAAAACACCGCTTGGTAAAAGTGTGGAACGGTTACGGGCCGGACTTAGAAGTACAATTTAAAGAACAATTAGACCAATTGACCGATTAACAAATAACCCCCGGGCAAAACCCGGGGGTTATTTTATTTTAAAACGCTGGCTTTATGCTGTTTTCCGCCTTCAAAAGGCTTACACTAGAATCTATTTTTCTAAAACAACGCTTTTAAGCTTTCTGCTGATTATCCCTGCGCTATTTTGCTAAACCGAATAAACGGTTTTTACCACGGCAGGGTCTTCCATACACAAATAAACTTGCGTTTTGGGGAATAACCTCTTTAACAGCGGCACCAAATAGCGGTACACTTCTACACGCTGGGCGTCGCTGTAACGCATTTTACCGTCAAAATCCAGCAAAAATTCACCATCTAACAGCCGGCCGTTTACAAAACGATTTTCCATCATTTTTTTAAGTTCCCGGCTAAAACGCAACGTACCCACACTAATCCACGCCACTTTATCTGCAGGGACAGCCTCGGCCAGGGCTTGCGCCGTGCGGGCATAGTCCTGCTGCCAGCCGTCATAGATGATCACGGGGTCAAAGTGAAAAGCCGTACGGTACCCCTCCTGTACCACCTGCGCGGCAGCGGCCAGGCGCTCCGATAAAGACGGCGTAAAATGTTCCGCCTGGCGGATGATAGGCTCGGCATTGACAGACCACGCCACCACCACATTTTCAGCGCCCCCCTCTTCCAATAACCCGCCAATATTGACGCTTTTGGTTTTAAATTCAAATTGTAAATGGGGACGTTTTTTAAAAAAAGGAACAATTTGCCGGCTGTAATGGGTAATATCGTCAAACACCAGCGAGTCTGTAAACTCCCCACTGCCTATGCGGGGCCGCTCAAACAGGCCTTTATTAAAAGAAGCGCCGTCTATTTTGGCTAAAAGCTCATCCACGTTAGCCGGCAACAATACTGCGTGCAGATTTTGATATTGCTGCAAGAAACAATACTCACACTCAAAACGGCAGCCAAAACCCAAGTTAATCAAATTGTAGCCGCAGCCGGCTGCGGCGCAGCTGCAGGGGCAGGGTTTTAAAAAATCATACTTTTCCCGGTGGATAAACAATGTATCCGTACGGCGGGAAAAATTAGGGCTGCCCACTTGGGTTTTTCCGTCAGTAAGCAAAAATTTTGCACGGGGAAAAAGATTTTCCACGCGTTTAGCCAGCGCGCTATGCTGTACGCTTTCTTCTATATAAACAGTTTTGGGGTAAAAAGGGCGTGGGGTTAAGTCAGCCTCTAAGGCTGGGTCTAGCTCCAGCTTGGGCAAATAAAAACGGTTGCGCGGAGTATTTTTGTAATTAACGGGATAACGCTTTTTTAATAAATAATTTTTGGCTTTTTCAAAATTCCATTTTTCACCCGGCGGCAAAATGGATGTAAACAACACGCCGTCACGTTTGGCTATTTCATATAATAAACGCCCCAATTCACGCATTTTGTTAACGCCTAAACCGGGCATTATGCTCAATAAATAGGGTTCAATTTCCGCCGGATTCATTTTCATTCTCCAAAAATTCCAAATCTCCCGGTTGGGGCCGCCAGTTTATCGCCAAGGCATTTTCAGCCGCTTGGGCTGCGGTACGGGCACCTGCCAAAACAGCCGTCACACCGGGGGCATTTAACGCCCAACCTAAAGCCACCTGAGCCGGGGTTACGCCGTCCCGCTGTGCTATTTGCCGTACCCGCTGAACCAGCCGGCTGCTGCGTACAAAATTTTCCCCTTTATAAAAACGGTAAAAATAACTTCTGGCATCAGCCCGGCGGATGTTGGCTTCTTTTTTGTATTTAGCACTTAAAATACCGCCGCCCAATGCGCCGTATGCGGCAAAAGCCAGGCCCTTTTCCTGCACCATAGGCAGCAGTTGGCGCGTTTTTTGTTTGTCCAGCAAAGAATACCCCCCCTGCACACAAACAATATCCGCCAATGAACAAGCCTGCGCTAATAACTCAGGCGAAAAGTTACACACCCCAATAAAGCGGATTTTACCCGCTTGTTGTTGGCGGCGCAGTTCTGCCAGCGTATCGGCCAGCGGGGTGGCCGGATCCGGCCAGTGGATTTGATATAAATCAATATAATCGGTTTGCAAACGGCAAAGGGAGTCTTCCAGCTCTTTACGTACGGACTCTGGCTTAAGCCAATGGTTTACCCCTTTGGCAAAACGCACCAGCCCGCATTTGGTAGCCAAAAAAACCTGCTGGCGGCGCCCTTTCAAAACACGCCCAAGGATTTCTTCACTATGGCCAAACCCGTAAATGGGAGCGGTATCAATCCAATTTACTCCACTATCCAACGCAGCACATACGGCAGAGGCGGACGCTTCGTCATCGGCCGGGCCCCAATCTGTCGAGCCGCCCATAGCCCAAGTGCCTAACCCTATGCGGGATAATTGCACCCCTGTACGTGCCAAAGCTGCGTATTGCATTACCACAAATCGTTCTGGGCCATAAAACAGCCGTCTTGCGCGTCTATGCCGGCTTGTACGGCCGTTTCATAGGGTAACGGAGCCTGGGCCCCCGGCTGAAACCAAATTTCTTTTACACCGCACGCAATGCATTGCTGCACCGCGTCTTGCAAAGCAGCCGGAGGAATAACCATTATGGCCGTGTGAATTTTTACGGGAATGCCGGATAATTTTTCATACACCGGCGCACCCAGCACCTGCCCGCCTTTGGGATTTACGGCATACACCGCAAACCCTTTGGCTTGCAAGGTTTTAAAAATCTTGTGGCCGTATTTGGACGCATCTTGCGATACCCCAAACACGGCTATCGTATCGTGCGGATTCATAGGCTTATGCCTGAGGCATAGAAAGGCCGGTCATTCCCCCCATAGCTTGGGCGGCCATAGCTTGGGAATCACGCACTGCTTTGTTAACGGCGGCTTTAATTTCTTCGCCCAGTTCGGCCGGGGTAACGTCTTTGTAATTATCGGCCAGTTTTACTTCTTTAATTTCCTGAGAGCCGGAAATGGTCACTTCCACCAAGTGTTTGGGGCTTTGCGCCTTTACTACCATACCGTCCAAACGTTTTTTCAGCTCTTCCATCTGGCTTTTTAATTTCCACAAATCTTTTAATTGTCCTAACTTATCAAACATAGTTTTTCCTCCAAAAGGGTTTTATTTATTTTAACTTTTATAAATCCACCGCCGCAAACCTCCGCACAAAAAACACACTGCAACGCACAGCACGCCCGGGGAATAATTGCTCCACCGCACGGCGATAAACTTCCAACTGGGGGGCGTACTTCTGCGCCGCCGCTTGCAAATCTCCTTCCACCTTATCCGTTTTGTAATCGGCCAGCCACAAGCCTTGCGGCGTACTGACCAAGGCGTCAATCTCGCCCGACACAGCCTGCCCGTCCTTTTCCAGCAAAGTAAACGGTATTTCAAAACCTACCGGACTGGCTTGCAAAAAAGGCGCAAATGCCGGGCAGGTAATAAAATCTTGCGTAAGTTTAAGCGCTTCTTGTTGCAAGACCTCATTCGCCTGCAGCAAAGCGGCGGCGCGAGACAAAGCACGCGGGAGAATACGCTCTTTATCGGCCAAATACAATTCTAGCGTCTTGTGCGTCAAACTGCCCAATGCCAAAGCCTCCGCGCTGCCTTCTGCAGCCGGGAACTCTTCCCGCCGGCTGGGCGCAGGCACATTGGTTTGCAAACGGGCCAAAGCATAACGCGTTTCCCGCGCCGCACGCGCCTGCCTCCACCGAAGCAGTTGTGCAGGGCTTTCCGCCGGAGCTGCCAAGACAGACGTTTGATACACAAACTCATCCGGCGCGCGGTACGGAACATAACGCACCGGCACGCGTAAAAGTTCTTTTTGTACAAAATCCGGGTGCACCTCCTGCGACGGATACAGCCCCGCCTGGGCTAAACACGCGGCCGGCGTTTTAGAGGCTACATTTAAATTCCCCACTAAAAGCAATTTTTCTTTTGCGCGCGTAAGCGCTACATACAACACGCGGATTTCTTCACACCGGGCGTGTTTTTTTTGTTCTTCTTCCAAAAAGGCAAGATTTACGTCGCACACATTGCCGGCGCGCAAGCCGTGCATATTGTATTGCCAGGAGTAGATGTGTTTTTCACGCTGGGAAGCAGCCTCCCGGCGGGCGATGTCGGTAAAAATAACCACCGGGAATTCCAACCCCTTGGATTTGTGCACCGTCATTACGGATACGGCGTCCAGTGCCTCATCACTCATTACGCCTTTTAAACGATCGGGCTCTTCGTCCATCAATTGCTGCGCGCGGGACAAAAATTGCCCCAACGTCACCGGTGCCTCCTGCGCGTAACCACCCGCCAGCGAGCAGAGCTTTTCCAAATTTGCCAGCGTGCGTTGCCCGTCGTAAGCCAAAGCACACAACTGCGTAAAAAAGGTTTCCTTTCTAATAGCATCCAACAGTTCCGCCAGCGGCATACGCCCCGCACGGGAAATAAAAGAACGGATTTGTAAATACAATTCGTTTAATTCGTCATTTTGGGATTTGGCAAAAACGTTTAATTCCCCGCGTTTGGAAAACTGATAAATCTCTTCATCCGTAAACGAACCCAACGGGCCGCGCAAAACACCGGTTAAGGCAATTTTGTCGGACGGGTCATCTATCACGCGAAGCAGGTTTAAAAAGTCGCTCACTTCCTGGTTTTGGTAGAAGTTTTTGTCTTCTTCCACATTAAACTTAATGCCCCAACGGCGAAGCGCATCCAAATAAAACTCCTGCGAGGTGGACGCCCGGGACAGCAAAGCTATGTCCGAATACGCCAAAGTTTTACCGCTTGGCAGCTTCATTTGGCCTACGTTTTGTTGTATCCAAGAGGCAATAAACTGGGCTTGGTTTCGGCGTAAATCATCGGCCGAAGGGGCTTGTTCCTTAGCGTCCACCACCGCTATTTCCACCGCAGCGCTGCGGGCGGTTTTATCGGTAAAAATGGGTACATAGGCCGGCTGGAAGGTGGCGCTTTGCACCATTACGCGCCCGCATACGGCGTTGGCCGCGTCTATAATTTCCGCTTCACTGCGAAAGTTTTTTTGCAAAAAGCATTTTTGCCCGCCTTGGTTTAAAATCAAATCGGTAAACAACTCATAGGCCGTAATATCCGCCCCGCGGAAGCGGTAAATGGATTGTTTAGGGTCACCCACCACAAACAATTTGCCGGCGGAAAGTTTAACGTCCTGCCAGCGGGAAGCGTGGGAAGTTTTTTCTTCCGCCAAGAACAAAAGCAGTTCCCCCTGGGCTGGGTCTGTATCCTGAAACTCGTCTATAAATAAAGCGTCGTATTCTTCTTTAAGGGCGCGGCGCACGTCTAAATGGTTTTGAAGCAGATTGCGGGTTTTTATGATTAAATCATCAAAACTTAAAATTCCCTCCCGCTCCATCTCTAGGCGCACTTCCTGCACCAGCGGCTGAACCAAAGACAACGCCAAACGAAATATGTTTTGATTTTTAGGCTGCGCCTTTTGAGCAAATGCGGCCAACTCTTCGGCCTCTTCAAAACTCTCTTCATCCCAACCTTTGGGCGCCTTGCCGGAAAAATCCAACTCTTCCTCCGGTTCAGGCCCGGGGTCTTTCCCCTGTAAATAAAGGGCCGCGCGGCGCAGCTGGCGGGCACTTAATAAAAGCATTTTTTCCGCCTTGCGGGGTGTTTTAACCCCTTGGGAAAAATATTCCGCCATTTCCTGCGCGCGCTGTGCTTTTTGCAAACAAATGCCTGCCAGCATAGGCGCGTGGGAAAAATAATCATACTTTTCTATCCGCCCGCTGCAAAGCTGCTTGGCAAAATCTTTCAAATCCCCCAAACTGATTTGCCCCAGCACAGTCTTCCAATCCTCTGCGCGGGTGGCATTAAGGCCTAATTGCTGGTCTAAAAAACTATTCCACTTAGCTTCAAATACGCGCTGGGCCCGGGTACCGGTATCAATTTGTGCGTTGGGGGAAAGCCCCGCTTCCAACGGATAAGCGCGCAAAATATCGGCGCAAAAGCCGTGTATGGTGCCAATGGCGCTGCGGTCTAACAAAGCCAGGGCTTGCAGGGCGCGGGAAGTAACTTCTTCATCCCGCACGGAAAAATGCTGTTTTAGTAAATCTAGCGTCCGGTCTGGCTGATGATTTTGCACGCAAACAACCAAGTGCTGCAATTTAACAATCAGGCGGTTTTTGATTTCAGCGGCGGCTTTATCGGTAAACGTCAGCGCAACCAACCGTTGGGCAGGTATCTGCTGGGCCAACAGAGCCAGGCAAAGGCGGTCAATAAGCAGCGTTGTTTTGCCGGTTCCGGCTCCGGCCTCCACCACCATATTTACCCCTAAAAGGGTTTGCACTTTGGTGCGGTCTTCCTGCATCATACGGGTATGGTTTCCTCCAACTCTTGGGCAGCCAAGCAGCGCAAAGCACGCTGGCGGGGTTTAAATGCGTTCTTTTTACAAACGCTTTGATAGGGACAGTAGGCGCAGTCCGGCGAGGGGTGTAAATAAAAATCACCCTCCTTAACCAGCTGAACCAAGCGCGCAAAAAAAGCATCCGCCGCCGGTTTTAAGGCTTCAAATTCCGGCTGGGACAAGTTTTTACGCTGGTAACCTTTTTGAATGGACATCAGGCAGGAGCCTACACTTTGATAGCCCTCTAACAGGGGCCACTGCCCGGCTAATAATAAATATAAAAACGGTTGAAAAATACGTTTTTTAAGTACATCCTGCTGAAGGGATTTGCCGGCTTTGCGGCTGGATTTATAATCATCCACCCGGTAAGAGCGGGTTTTCTCGTTTACGTCAATACGGTCTAAAATCCCTTTTAAATGCAGGCAAGAGGCGGCAGAAGGGCGATAATATCCGTCCAGTTCCTTCTCAAAATAAGCCGGGGTAAAACCTTCCAGCTCGGCCGTATCGGCCAGAACAAACTCTTCCAGTACGGCTTGTATGTTTTGCAAAATAAGCTCCCAAATAACCGGGTAAATGCCAAAACGTTTATAAGACTGCGGCGGGTAAAGGCTGTATAAAGTGTCTTTTAAACGCTGGCGCAAGCCGTCGGCAAACAGATTATCAAGCGCCCCGTCTTTTACTAAACCGGCGTAAAAAGCGGCTAGTACTTCGTGATAGGCGCTGCCCCGCAAATTGGGCGCCAGTTCGTGCCGGCAAAGTGCCTCATCCGGCTCCCCCAGCCCCACCGCACGCGCCAGAAAAAAGCGCATCGGACATCCTGCCAGCACCGTTAAGGCTGAGGCAGAAAAACCTTTTTGGTTAACCTGTTCAAACACGTTTGAGCCGCTTTGTATTTTTCCGTCATACGGGCTAAGCCGCCCCAAAGCGGGGTTGGTTTCACAAGCGTTTAAACAACGGGTTAAAGGCGGAGTTAATAGGCCGGCTTCTTGAAATTGGCTTTGTTTGTTCTTACCGCCGTTTAGCACAATACAGTCCGCCATTTCTTGAGGGGTTAGGTATTCATCCGGTACGTTTTCAAGCCGTTCCAGTAAGCGCCCGCTTACGGTGTGGCAAGCCGAAGACTGCAACGTCTGCCCACAGGCACGGGCCAGTTCCGCCGCGTACACGGAAGGGACGGCTTCTTTCCCGTCGCCCCCGCTGCGCTGCCAGCATACAAACAAAAATTGGCTGGCTGCCGTAAGCGCTGTATAAAACAATAATTTTTCTTCTTCCAGCCGTTCCCCGGTTTGGTTTAACCAGTAGCCTAGCCCATCGCGCAACACAAAGCGGTAATAATCTTTTAAAATAGGGTCTTCGGGCACAATGCGCGGAAATACTTTTTCATTCATTCCCAGCACAAACACCGCTTTAAAAGACAGGCCGCGCAAAGACAACGCGTCCGTAAACGTAACCCCCTGCGGGCAGGCAAAAGAATCGTCCAGCGAGGTCTGCGTCAGTACGGCCAATAAATCCGGCACGAACTCCCCTTCTTTGGCTTGCGCACGCACACTGGCGCGGCGTTTAAAACTTTCCGCCGTCTGCAGAATTTGGTTAAACAGTTCCTGCTCTTTGGGCGTAAGGACGGATTCGTCCGTATTTTCCCGCAAGAAAGATTGCACCCGGGCAGACAAGTCGCCCCATAACAGGGCGCCGTCCAACTCTTGCAAACAATTTTTGCACTGTTCCAGCCACGTTAAAAATTCAGGGTCATAAAACGGGGTTTGCGGGGTAATTAAATCCACCCATTGGGCATAATCCCGGCTGGCCAAACAAGCATTTATTAAACGCCGCCAATTTTTGTTTTTATGCCGAAAATAAGCCGACCCCACCACCGCCAACAACGCCTCACGCTCAAAACCGTTTTGCGCCAAAGACAATAAATTTAAACAAAACACCCCCAACGCACTGTCCCCTAAACTGCGCTCAAAAGACGCGTTTAACGCTATGCAGTTTTGCTCAAATATGGATACGGCCGCCTGACGGTACGGCTGTGTGTTGCGCGCCACAACGGCGATGTCTGAAAATTTCAGCCCCGTTTCTTCCGTCAGTTTTAAAATTTGCTTAGCTACGTAAAACAACTCTCCTTCCGCCCCCGGTGCCTGTACCAGCTGCAAAGCCGCACACGGCGCACTTTGCCCGGGATTAAACAACGCCTGCGCCGTTTGCCCAAGCGCACAGGGTACAGCAGCTAAAGCCTCGCTCTGTGCGGCCCCCATATAGTTGCTTTCAAAAAATTTACGCGCAAACGCAAAAGGCGCAGACGCCTCATACGGGGCAAACACCGTTACCGGATAATGCGCCGCTATGTGGGAAAACAACTCCAGCTGGCGGCCGGTCATATCATAAAAACCGTAAAAAATAATCCGGGAGAAAGCCGCCAAATAAGCCGAATCTTCCGCCTGTTTTAAAGCAGAATCAAAAAATTGCGCGTATGAACGATACCCCGGCACTTGGGCAGTGGCCTGCAAATACGCCTCATACACCGCCAACAGCCACTCCAAATGCGGGCGTTGGGCCTCCAAACGCGGGTCAGATGACGAGGCCAAATGCTCTTTTAATACGGCAGGGTCGGCCAAAGAGTCCGCCAAGTCCCTCAAAGAGCTTTTAAGCGCACTTACAAACCCTCTCCCTGCCGCATAGCGGTTTAAACCGGGGCGGGAAATAATTTCCCGAATAATAAAATCGTGCAAATCATCATTAGGCAGCAGTTTTTTTTGTTTTTGGGGGTTTTGTGCGTCCAACTCCCGCATCAGCCCATTAAAAGAAACAAAATGAATATTACACACCGCCCCGTACGTGCGGGCCAGTTGTTCTTTTAGCCTCCCCCCCAAACGCTGGGAAGCACAAACCACCAGCACCCGTTGCTGCGGGGTGTGCACAGACGGGTCAAAAAGCTCAACAAATCCTTTTTCCAAGGCGGGATAGTTTGCGTATTTTAACTGCATAAAATGATATAGTAATAAAGAATAAGGCCGTTATTTTATTATTGCATTTTTTAAGGATACTTTCACTTATGAAACAACTTATTCTGGTACGCCACGCCCACGCGCTGGACTGTTTGCAGGCCGGCGTACACCAAGACGCCCTGCGCCCGCTTTCCCCCCAAGGGCTTAATAAGGCCGCCCAAACCGCCCAAAAACTAAAAACTGCCGCCTGCAGGCCCGAACTTATTTTACACAGCCCCCTAGTGCGCGCCTGCCAAACGGCTGATATTTTAGCACACGCGTTAAACGCGCCCCTGCAAGCCTGCCCGGAACTGGACGGTATGCACAGCGACCAGGACGTTTGCGATTTTTTACTTGAACAAATGAACTCCTTTTCCTGCCTAATGGCCGTAGGACACAACCCCAATATATCGGCCGTACTGTACCTGCTGGCAGGACAGAGCAAACATTTTTCCCCCGGTTCTTTTGCCCGGGTGGATATGCTAGATTTAAAACAACCTAAACTAACCGATTTTGAGGATTAACAATGACTATTTTTGACGCCGTTTTATTGGGACTTTTACAAGCACTGGGCGAATTTTTGCCCATTTCCAGCTCCGCCCACCTGGTACTTTTGCCTTACCTGCGCGGGCAGGCCTATCAAGGCCTAGCTTTTGACGTGATGCTGCACGTGGCCACCCTGCTGGCTGTACTATTGTATTTTTGGAAAGACTGGTACGAACTAATTAAAAACGGTTTAACCCGCCCACGCTCGCCCGAAGGAAAAACCATCTGGTACCTGGCTTTAGGTACCGTGCCCGCCGGTTTAGCGGGGGTATTGTTTGGTGATTGGGCCGAAACCACCTTTAGAAACCCGCTGATGATTGCCGTTTGCCTGATGATTTTTGCCGTTATTTTGTGGTTGGCTGACCGCAAAGCCGGCCGCCAGACGGGCTCTTTACTTGATTTAAAAACAGTGCTGCTTATTGGCTGCGCACAGGCTTTGGCTATTATGCCGGGTGTTTCCAGAAGCGGGGTAACCATTACGGCGGCCTTGCTGCTGGGGCTTTCCCGCGCGGCCAGCGCACGGGTGTCTTTTTTGTTGTCTGCACCGGTAATAGGCGGGGCGGCTGTGCTAGAACTGCATAATCTTTCTTGGGCTGATGTTAATGGGCCCTTTATATGGGGGTTTATCAGTGCATTTATAGGGGCTATACTGGTTATTGGCTGGCTAATGAAGTTTATTAAAACCCACAGCTTTAACGTATTTGTAGTTTACCGTTTATTGCTGGGGGCGTTTATTATTGGGTTTTATTTTTATAAATAACCGCTTTTCCTTCAAAACCCCGGGGTTAAAACCGGGGTTTTTTATTTATCCCCCTACAAACAACCCCAAACACTGCGTTAGAAACCCATTGGCTCTGCTTGCAACAAAAAGGGCACATTCAGGCTCTTTTTTTTACATAAAAACCCCTGGCGCAACAAGCTAGGGGTTTTGTAATTACATTAAACAGCTGGGCATTTTACAGGCCCGCACAGAATATATTTACCTACACAGTCAAAAGCCCCTGCTATGAGGGGCCTAAGAACTTATTTTTTGGCAAATTCTTGTGCTTTGGCTACTGTGGCCTGTACTACTTTTTCAAAAATTTTGTCCGTTTGGGTTTCTTCCAATACGGCTACACCCGCCGCCGTACAGCCGCCGGGCGTGGTAACGCTTTTTTGCAAAGCAGCCGGGCTTTGGCCCGAAAAAAGCGCCATAGCCGCCGCACCTGCCGTGGTCTGTGCGGCCAACAAATTGGCCGTTTTTTCCGGCAGGCCCAAATCTGTGCCACCTTTGGCTAAAGCCGCTATTACATAATAGATAAACGCCGGGCCGGAGCCGGAAACGGCAGTGGCAGCGTCAAACAAATCTTCGGACAGTTCCTCTACTTTACCCGCACAGCCAAACAGCTCCCGCGCTGTTTGCATTTGTTCATCGGTTACATATTTACCGCGCGCCAAAAGGCTCATACCTTTACCCAAGGCAATAGGCGTGTTGGGCATTACACGCACCACCGGGAAACCAGGCAGGGCTTTTTCCAGCGAAGCCGTAGTGGAACCCAAGGCCACGCATAATACCAATTTAGGAGAAGACAATTCTTGCGCTATCTCCTGCAAAACCTGCGGCACCACTGCCGGTTTAACCGCTATAACCAACACGTCCGCCTTGGAAATAACGTGAGCATTATCGGTAGAAGCGTCTATTCCATAACGGGAATATAAATTTTGGGCAGATTTTTCCGTATGAACGGAAGCCAAAATGTCCCCCGCACGGTAGCCGCCAAAATCTATTAAACCTTTAATAATGGCACCGCCCATTTCTCCGGCGCCTAAAAAACCTATTTTCATTTTTTATCCTCTTGCAATAAATTTTTATGTGTAAGTTTTTGTGCCTGCGGGCCTACAAAATCACCCACTATCTGCCCTTGCCCGCGCAAACGATATTTGTAAATGGTGAGCCCTTCCAATCCCACTGGCCCGCGTGCGTGCGTTTTGGCGGTGCTGATGCCCACCTCGGCCCCAAAGCCGTAACGGTATCCGTCGGCAAAGCGGGTGGAAGCATTATGATACACCCCGGCAGAGTCCACCGCGCGCAGGAAAAATTCAGCTTCCTGTTCGTCTTGCGTTAAAATAGCGTCCGTATGGTGGGAGCCGTAACGGTTAATGTGGGCGGCAGCTTCCTGCACACCGCTCACCGTATGAAGTGAAAGTTCCAATGCTCCATATTCCGTATGCCACTCTATCTGCTCGTGATACACACAACCCGGGAACCGTTCTTTTTCCGCCTCTGGCGCGTGCAGTGTTACGCCGGCTTTCTGCAAAGCGTGCAGCAAAGCATCCACATTTTCCTGCGCCCAAGCCCCGTCCACCAATAAAGTTTCCACTGCGTTGCAGGCAGCCGGATATTGGGTTTTGGCGTCCACACAAACTTTTGTGGCCAAATCCAACGGGGCGGAAGGCGCTATGTAAATATGGCATACGCCGTCTGCGTGGCCCAAAACGGGGATGGAGGTATTTTCTTTTACATACTGCACCAGCGCGTTGGAGCCGCGCGGAATGACTAAATCAATATAAGCATCCTGCGTAAGCAGTTCGGCCGCGTCCTGGCGGGAATGCACCAAACTAAGCGCCCCTTTAGGCCAACCACCCGGTAAAGAAGCCAAGGCGTCCGTTAATATTTTTAAAAAGGCTTCATTCGTATGCAAGGCTTCTTTTCCGCCTTTTAAAATAACGGCATTGCCGGATTTTACCGCCAAAGACGCTATTTGGGGAAGCACATCCGGCCGAGCCTCAAAAATGACCAATAAAACCCCCAGCGGGCAGCTTACCTTTTGCAAAGTAAGCCCGGGAGCCATTTCCGTATAAGCTAAGGTGCGGCCGATGGGATCAGGCAGGCGGATTAAGTCTTCCATCCCCGCCGCCACCGCACGCAGTTTGTTTTCATCCAACTTCAAACGGGCAAACAAAGCCGGCTTCATCTTGCCTGCTTTTACGGCCTGTTCGGCTGCTTCTAAATCCAGTTTATTGGCGGCAAATAAAGCGTCCGCCCCCGCACGCACAGCCTGCGCCATAGCCGCTAAGGCCGCGTTTTTGGTTTGTGTATCAGTTAACGCCAGTTGGCGGGAGGCTTCTTTTGCCTGTAAAGCCAGTTCAGTTGCGTTCATCATAAAACCTCACAAAATAACAATATTATCGCGGTGGATGACTTCGTCATAATTTTTGCCGCCCAGTTTTTTGGCAATGTCTTCGCTTTGGCAGCCCAATATTTTGGCGCAGTCCGCGCTGGAGTAATTTACCATACCTTTGGCAAACTCGGCACCGTGTTCGTCAAATACGCTGATAACGTCCCCCACGTCAAACTCGCCCGCTACGCCCGTTACACCGGCCGCCAGCAAGCTGGCGCCTTTCTGCACAAGCGCCTTAAAAGCTCCCGCATTGACGACGACTCCTCCCGTCATATTGGTGGAGTAGGCTATCCACACTTTTTTGCCGGGCAAGTCCGCCACCGGCCTAAACAACGTGCCGGTAAACTCGTCCGAAAATACCCGCCCCAACGCACCCGGCGTTTTGCCGTTGGCAATCACCATCGCACAACCCGCGTGCGTGACCACTTTGGCGGCTTCCAATTTGGTTTTCATCCCGCCCCGGCCGCGTTTGGACGCTCCACCGGCGGCGTTTTCAATTTCCGGCGTGATGGCTTTTACTTCTGTAATCAATTTAGCGTCTTTATTTTTGCGCGGGTCACTGTCATACAAGCCGTTAATGTCAGACAAAATAACCAGTAAATCCGCGTCCAACCCGCCAGCCACCAGAGCAGACAGTTTGTCGTTATCGCCAAAGCATACTTTAACGCCTTTGTCTTTATATGCGCGTAGTTCGTTGGTGGAAACCGTATCGTTTTGGTTGATAATCGGCACAACACCCAGCTCCAGCAAGCGCGAAAGCGTATCGCGCAAACTCAAATAACGCGGGCGAAGAGAAAAATCATCCTCCGTTAACAACACCTGTGCCGTAACCAAACCCAACGCGGCAAAGCCGTCTTCGTAAAATTTCATCAGCCCGCACTGCCCTACCGCCGCACAAGCTTGCTTAATGGAAACCAAGTCCGGCATTTCGGTTAAATGCAAACGCTGGGCGCCTAATCCCACCGCACCGGAAGTAACCACAATGATTTCCTTTCCTTTGGCTTTCAGGCGGGCCATATCCTCCATAAACGAATATATGCGCGACAGCGCCAACCCCCCTTCCGGCGACGTCAACACATTAGTGCCAAATTTAAAAACTATACGTTTTGCATTTTTAATCAGTTCGTGCATAAAAGAATGTCCTCTTAACCAAAAAGCCCGCTTTAAAAGCAGGCCTTGAAAACAGTTTTATTTCTCCTCAGTTTGTTTTGCCAAAGCCGAATGTTCGCACCGCGTATTAAACGGGCACTGCGGGCAATGTGCGGGGTTTGGCTCAAAATCGTTCACTTCTATCTTTTTGCCGATATCTATAA
>CALUUY010000020.1 GCA_944324095.1 uncultured Elusimicrobiales bacterium | reverse complement strand
AAGAAGGCGAAGTGTTCTTGGGGAGAGACTTGTCCCGCCATAAAGTGTATTCGGAAGAACTGGCCCGCAGCATTGATGCTGAAATTGTGGATTTAATTAAATCGTCTTATGAACGCGCGCAGGAAATTATATTAACCAACCGCGCAGCGTTTGATAAACTGGTGGAGACCCTGCTTGAAAAAGAAGTGGTGGAAGCCGCCGAAATAGATGAAATCTTGGGCTTGAAACCTGCCGTACAGGAAGAACCGTCTGAGCAAGACAAAGACGCTTCTTCCGAACGCAAGCCCGCACCGGACGAACCGAAAGAAGAGAAACCGAAGGCGCCGAACGCTACTGAGCCGGAGGCAAAACAGGCGGAGCTTTTCTAGCGGTAAGTAGGAGTGCTGGCGGGTTATCACGTTGGGCAGGGACGTTTTACTGCCGGGCGTAAGGACTTGTTATGGGAAAATATTTTGGAACGGACGGGATCCGCGCCGTAGCGGGTACCTTTCCGTTGACGGACGTTTTTATTGAAAAATTAGGCTGGTGCGCATTGGACGAACTGAAAAAATACGCCCAAGCCGAAGGTTTAAAAAACCAAGTAATCATCGCGCAGGATTCCCGCGCTTCAGGGCCGTCCATTTTGGCGGCTTTGCAAAAAGGCATTCGCGCTGCCGGCGTTAACGTGATTAGCGTGGGGATTGCTCCCACTCCGGCCGTGGCCAACATTGTGCGCCAAACGGGCAGTTTGTGCGGGGTGGTCATTTCGGCCAGCCACAACCCGGCGGAATTTAACGGCATTAAATTTTTTACTAACCACGGCACTAAACTGCCGGAAACGTTGGAAAGTAAAATTGAAGAACGTATAGATGCCTGCACGGCTGTGCCTGCGCCCAGCGCCGCTTATCAAGAAGACGAAAGCCTTATTGATTTATACGAACAATTTTTAAAATCCACGGTGGATGCCTCCCTTTTAAAAGGTACCAAAGTGGTGTTGGACTGCGCCAACGGCGCCAGCTACAAAATTGCTGCCAAAGTATTTCACGATTTAGGAATGGATTTGGTGGTTACCGGCGCCAAGCCGGACGGCACCAACATTAACCGCGGGGTGGGCGCCCTGCATACGCAGTTTATGCAGAATTTAACCGCCCAAGAAAAAGCCTACGCCGGGTTTAGTTTTGACGGCGACGCTGACCGGGTTATAGCTTCCGATGAAAACGGCCGCCAGTTGGATGGCGACAATATTATTGCTTCCTCCGCCCTGTGTTTAAAACAGGAAGGCCGCTTAAACGGCAATAAAGCCGTGCTTACCATTATGGCCAACTTGGGTTGTATCAACTATTTAAAACAAAACGGAATTACTGTGGAATTAACCAAAGTGGGCGATAAGTATGTGTCTGAAGCGTTGGAGAAGGAAAACCTCTCTATTGGGGGGGAAACATCCGGCCACATTATTTTTAGAGAATTTTCCAACACGGGCGACGGTATTCTTTCGGCTTTGCAATTTTTACAATGTGCCAAAAAAGCCGGCAAGCCTCTTAGCTGGTTTGGCAGCCAATGGAAAAAATATCCCAGTTTATTACGTGCGGTAGCGGTTTCTTCCAAGCCGGCTTTGGACACGCTGGAAGGTTTTTTGCCGGCCGTATCCGAGTTGGAAAAACAGATGGCCGGCCGCGGGCGTATTATTGTGCGTTACAGCGGAACGGAACCCAAACTGCGTATTTTGGTGGAAGGTGAGGACGAGCCGTTGGTGGCCCGCATTGCCGATGAGGTAGAAAAATTATATTTAAGCAAAACGGAGGTGCACCAATGAGTTTGTCTTTAGGGGTTAATATAGACCATATTGCCACCTTGCGCCAAGCGCGCCAGGCGGAATTTCCGGATCCTTTGGCTTTTGCGTCATTAGCGTTGGCTTGTGGGGCGGATTATATTGTGGTGCACTTGCGTAAAGACCGCCGCCATATCCAAGAGAGCGACTTGGCCCGCCTGTGTAAAAAGTTCCGCCGTCAGATTCATTTAGAATGTTCCTACACGCCTCAAATGCAAGAGGCGGCTTTAAAGTATAAACCTTATTCCGTGTGCATTGTGCCGGAGCTCCCCGGCGAGGTTACCACCACCGGTGGATTAAAATTTACGCCGGCCGTACAAAAACGCGTGGGAGAAATGACGGACGCCCTGCATAAAAAAGGGGTAAAAGTAAGTTTGTTTGTCAGCCCTGCGGCGGCGGATATTCGCATAGCGGCCAAATTGGGGGCGGACATTGTGGAACTGTGCACGCGTGATTACAGCGAAGCCAAAACCAAAAAACAAACCCAAAAATTATTGCAGGATTTAGCCCTTTCTACGTTGCTTGCCAAAGAACTTGGTTTAGAAGTTCACGCCGGGCACGGGCTGGATTACAAAAATGTGCTGGCCGTGGCGGATATTGGCGGTATGGCCTGTATGAATATTGGGTTTTCCATTATATCCCGCTCTCTTGAAGTGGGCCTTCCTGCTGCAGTGGCGGAAATGAAAGAACTTTTATAGTCAAAACAACAGAGGATTTTTATGTGTGGCATTATCGGCTATGTCGGTAAGAAGAACAGCGTCCCTTTTATTATAGACGGACTTAAAAAACTGGAATACCGCGGGTATGATTCCGCCGGCATTTCTATTTTACAAGATGGTAAACTGGTTACCGTTCGTGCTGTGGGCAAAGTGGCCGAGCTGGAAAAAGCCGCTTTGTTGGCCAACCCTAAAGGGGAGTGCGGTATAGGGCACACCCGTTGGGCTACGCACGGCAAACCCAGTGAAGAAAATTCCCACCCGCATACGGATTGCAGCGGGGAACTGGTTGTAGTTCACAACGGTATTATTGAGAATTTTTTGACCTTGCGCGAAAAACTCAGTACGTTAGGCCACCGCTTTAAAAGCGAAACAGATACCGAAGTAATAGCGCATTTGATTGAAGAAAATTTAAAAACGGCGGAAGGCTCCACTCCCCGTGAGCGGCTGTTAAACGCCGTTTGTAAAACCAACGGGGAAATCGCCGGCGCTTATGCGTATGGTGTGCTGTGGGCCAAAGCCCCGGGGTTTTTGTTAGGGGTTAAAAATCAAAGCCCGATGGTGGTGGGGTTAGGGAAAGAAGAAAACTTTTTAGCTTCTGATGTGCCTGCCTTTTTAAAACATACGAATAAAGTACTATTTTTGGAAGACGGAGAAATGGTGGAATTGACAGCTGAAGGGGTAAAACTGTTGGATAAAACCGGACAGGAAAAACCACTCAAACCCGTCAAAATAAATTGGGATCAAAAAACAGCCGAAAAGGGCGGTTACGAGCATTTTATGCTTAAGGAAATTTATGACCAGCCCCAAGCTATTGAAGACACCCTGCGCACCGCTCAGACCGATTTTGGCAAACTGCTTAATTGGAATACCGAGGAACTCCGCTCTTTGCAAAATGTACACATCATTGCCTGCGGTACGGCGTATCACGCCGGGCTGGTGGGTAAGTATTATATAGAAAAATTTGCCGGTATTCCCGTAGAGGTGGATTTAGCCAGCGAATACAAATACCGCACGGTTCCCCGTACGGCGCATACTTTGGCTATTGCGGTCAGCCAATCCGGCGAAACGGCCGACACGATTGGTGCCATACGAAAAGCCAAGGATTTAGGCTTTAAAACCTTAGCTATTTGCAATGTGTTGTCTTCTACACTTACGCGCGTGTGCGATGCTACTTTTTACACGCACTGCGGGCCGGAAATCAGCGTAGCTTCCACCAAAGCATTTACCAGCCAGTTAACTTCTTTGTATGCGCTTTCGTTATTTTTGGGCAAAGCCAAAGGCAATGTAAGTGAGGCGGACTTCAACCGCTTGTATAAAGAGTTGCTTTCTTTGTCTAAATTTATGGCGGAAGCTGTAAAAATAGAATATGGCGTGCGCCACATTACCAAAAAGGTATATAAAGCGCCGCATTTTTTGTTTTTGGGCAGAAACGTCAACTTCCCCATTGCGTTGGAGGGGGCGTTAAAATTGAAAGAAGTTTCTTACCGCAGTGCGGAAGGTTTTGCCGCGGGGGAAATTAAACACGGGCCTATTTCTATTATAGAAAAAGGCACTCCTACCATTGTGTTAATGCCGGCGGACGGATTGTTTGAAAAAATGTTGTCGGCCTGTCAGGAATGCCGTGCACGGGGAGCTTTTGTAATTGCGGTTACCACCCAAGAGGGCGCCCAGCTGGCCAAAGACAGTGTAGATAAAACCATCATTCTGCCTTATGCGGGCGAAATGCTCCAACCGGTATTAAATGTAGTAGCTTTGCAATTTTTTGCTTATTGGACGGCCAAACGTTTAGGGTGCGAAATTGACCAGCCCCGCAATTTGGCCAAAAGCGTTACGGTGGAATAATGGCGCTGGTGGGCATAGGCACGGATATTGTGGAAGTGGCGCGCATAGCGGAATTTGCCAAAAAGGCAGGTGCGCTTGAGCGTATTTTTTCCGATGAAGAAATTGCCTATTGCCGCGCACGCAAAAACTGTTTTGAACATCTGGCCGTACGCTTTGCCGCCAAAGAAGCCGTTTACAAGGCTTTGCCTTTTGGCGGGGTGGCGTTTAAAAAAATAGCGGTGTACAACGGGCCGGACGGGGCTCCCCGGGTGCAGGTGGACGACGCACGCTGTGCGGGGCTTAAAATATTAATCAGTTTATCTCATACCCGGCAGTATGCCGCGGCTATGGCGGTGGTGGAAAATGCGTGAAATAAAAAAAAGAACGGTAAAAAAATTTTTTCCTAAAAGACCTAAAGACGCTAATAAAGGCAGTTTTGGCCGGGTGTTAGTGGTGGCCGGTTCCGCTACGATGACGGGAGCGGCTGTGCTGTGTGCTAAAAGCGTGTTAAAAGCTGGTGCAGGGCTGGTGATATTGGCCTTGCCGCAAAGCCGGCAGGCCAGTGTGGCTGCCGTAGTGCCGGAAGTGATTACCGTGCCGCTGCCGGAAACAGATGGCGTAATTGATTTGCGTTCTTTAAACGTGTTAGATGCATTAATTAAAGCATTCAATCCTTGTTTGGGCGTTATTGGGCCGGGGTTGGGGGCTTCCCCCGCGGCGGTGCCTTTTATGAAGCAGTGCCGCTTGCCGTTGGTGGCGGATGCAGATGCGTTAAACCGTTTATCAGTCAGCGGGTTAGATAGCGTTTTCCCGCGGGAGCAACCCGTGGTGCTTACGCCCCACCCTGGAGAAATGGCCCGCCTGCTTAAAACAGACATCGCCCGTGATAAAAAAACCCGTGAGCAGCAAGTTCGCTCTCTTTATGAAAAAACAAAAGCCGTTTGCTTGCTTAAAGGGAAAGACACCTTAGTGTATGCCGGCGAAGATGTATGGAAAAACCCCACAGGCGGCCCCGCCTTGGCAAAAGCTGGCAGCGGGGATGTTTTGTGCGGGGTTCTGGCCGGGTTATGGGCGCAGCTGGGTATGGCAGAGGGGTTTAATGTAAAAAGTGCACAGAAAGCGGCAGCCTGTGCAGTGTATCTCCACGGCTTAAGCGGTGATTTAGCCGCTGAAGATTTGACGGATTATTGTGTACTGGCGGGGGATTTGTTGGATTATCTGCCCGACGCTGTTGCCCGGATTGTACAATAAAGGAGTTTGTATGCCGTTGTGGCAAATAGTATTAGTGGTATTAGCGTGTTTGGCGCTGGTGGTACTGGGGTTAATGTGGGTGTGCGCTTATACGGCTAAAAAAGTGCTGCATCCGGTTTCCAAACGTAAAGCGTTGTATATTTGGCCGGATGAATACAAGCTTGCGTATGATAATGTGTATTTTACGACGGAAGACAAGGTGACCATTAAAGGGTGGTTCATCCCGTGCGAGGGCTCCGAAAAGACGATTATTTTAATGCACGGCTGGGGAATGAACCGCAGTGATATTTTAAAAAACACGTATTTTTTGCACGATTTGGGTTTTAACTTGCTGTATTTTGACTTTCGCGCCTTGGGTGAAAGCGGCGGAAAGGTGAGCTCTATTGGTTATTTAGAAACACGTGATGTTCGCGCAGCGATAGATTATTTAAAACAAACGCGGCCGGAGTCCTGTAAAAAAATAGGTTTGTATGGCTTGTCTATGGGGGCGATGGTAGCCATTTGTGAAGGGGCTTCCAACCCACAAGTAAGTTGTGTGGTGGCGGAAGCGTCTTATTATTCGTTTAGACGGGTGGTTTCCCGTTGGGCGTGGGTGCACCACAAGGTGCCGTCTTTTCCGGTTATTCCTATAGTGTTGCATTACATCCGCCGTTATTTGCGGGTCAATCCGGAGCGTTACAGTCCTAAGTACAATATTGGTAAAATTGCACCGCGGCCGGTTTTTATTATACACGGGCGGTACGACAATATCGTGCCTGCCGCACAAGCAAAGCTGTTGTTTAAGCGCGCAGGAGAGCCCAAAGAAATTTGGCTGGTTCCCGGCGCCAAGCACAATAAATGCGCCGAGGTGGGCGGCTTTGAGTATAAGCAGCGTTTGAGTGATTTCTTCCGCCGCTACTTATAATTGTTTTATTTCGTTAGCCGCCGGCAGGCGGCTTTTATGTGAAGGAGTTTTTAATATGCAAACCCGGTTGGTTATTTTTGATTTAGATGGCACTTTATTAGACACCATTGCGGATTTGGCCGCATCCGCCAATTACGCATTAAAAGCATTGGGGTTTCCTCTTCGGCAAGAAACGGAGTGCCGCTCTTTTGTAGGCAATGGTGTTACCAAATTGTTGGAGCGCGCCTTACCGGCAGATGCCCAAACATCGGTAAACATAGAAAAAATGCAGGCGGTTTTTCAAAAACATTATGATGAACACAATGCAGATGCCACTTCCGTATATCCGGGCATAAGCAGTTTGTTGGAGGAGTTAAATGCACGCGGAATAAAACTGGCGGTAGCGTCCAATAAATACCAGTCCGCTACGGAAAAATTAGTAAAACATTATTTCCCTCAAATACCGTTTTGCCGTGTGTTAGGGGCGCGCGATGGGGTACCGGTCAAGCCTGCTCCCCAAATTGTAGAGGATATTTTGCAAACGGCCGGCCTGCCTAAAGAAAGCGTTTTGTATGTAGGGGATAGCGAAGTGGATATGCAAACCGCCCGCAATGCTTCTTTACGGGTATGTGCCGTGTTGTGGGGCTTCCGTACGCAAGCCCAGTTAGAGGTTTATCAACCTGATTTTTGGGCCCATTGCGCGCAAGATGTTTTACAGGCTTTATAGCCGTAATAAGCTTTTTGTTTTTGATAAAATATAATTATGACAGCTTTTTTATATGTAGGATTAGGCGGTTTTTTGGGTGCGGCCCTGCGCTATGGTGTTACGCTGGGGGTGGGTGCACTTATGTGGAGGGGACATTGGGCTACATTAGCGGTAAATGCTGTAGGCAGTTTGCTGATTGGCTTTTTGGCGCCTTATTTTGAGTCTCCTTCCCATCCGTGGCGTTTATTTTTAGTGGTAGGTTTGTTAGGCGGGTTTACCACTTTTTCCAGTTTTTCATTAGACACGCTTACGCTGCTTAATGGCAAGGAACCCGGCCAGGCGGTATTAAATGTGTTTTTAAATGTTGTCATCTGTTTGTTGTTTGTGTGGCTGGGGTTTAAACTACACAGGCCGATGTAAAATATTTTGTGTTTATTTAAAACCCCCGGTTATGCCGGGGGTTTTTTGTATTACTGTATTACTGAAAGGGGGTAAATTTAAAGAAAGGCTTTCTCTTTATTAACAGAAAAAGCAACAAATAAAACCGGGTGATTGCGTTTCTTGAGTTGGTTGGGGTATATAGGCGTTTTAATCTTGCTATAATAAAATATTGTATTTACTGGATTGATTAAGGATGGAATAAATTTATTCTCCCTTTTGGGCTTATGTGTATTTTGGCTGGCGGGGCTTTTGCGCAAAACCTAAAGCCCGTTGTTACCAAGGCTGGAAAATCTATTGCCAAAACTGCAGCCAAACAAACAAAAAACACTGCTGTTCAATGTTTTAAACTGGCCCCCGAAGGGGAAGATCCTTTGCTTAAAAAAATAAAAGAGTTGGACGCTATTGCTCGGCTTAATGCTGTAAAGAACCAACAGATAACGTTACAGGGCGTTGCGTTTCAAAAACCAAAAAAAGAACTTCAAAAAAGTATAGCCCAATATCGTCAATGGTTGGAAAGACAGACCTTAACTGAACCTAAAATTGGCGTTATTCTGTCTAAAGCACAGGTTAAAAAATGGCAAGAACAATCCTGGGCGCAATTACGCAAATTGCAGCAACGTATGCCCGCTAAAGACCGCCAAAAGGTGAAGGCTATTCTGCAAGAGCGGCAATCCGTCTATTTACAGCCGCCGGCCCGCCTTGCGGGTGTAATTGCTTTTTCTGAAGAGTCAAAAGCCTATATGACGACTCAAATTTTTCGCCAGTGGGCAGATGAAATGACCTGGGCCAAACAATATTGGGATGTTGCCCCTTCTTCTCAATCCATTAGTCAGCAAGCCCGTTTGTTAGGCCAGCCGGCTGATTTTATGAGTACTGTTTCCTATGACGTTCCCGCTTCTTATCGTAAAAATTCAAATTTTGAAGTAGCCGGCGGCTTTTCTTTAACAGAGCAGGCAACGGTTTTGGCTCCGCGGCTAGCTCAAATGACTGATGAAGAATTTGCCTTAATGTTCGCTCTGCGTTACCGGCTGAATGAGTTGGATTTAAAAGCAGCCAAAACTTTTTACGGTATTCTTTTACAAAACGAGTCTTATCCCAGTCATCAAGCCTTGCAGAACTATCAACGCATACTGGGGCGTGTGTCTCACGAGGCGGCCCTTTGTATAGAGGATATAGTGTCTATTATGTTAAAATATCCGGACGTATATAAAACAGATTTGCAAAAACTAAAAGCCCTGTTGGCCACCCAGCCCATAAAAACACCTTTTACGGAACAATTAAGCCGTAAACTTTAATGTAAATTGAACAATGCCCTTCAAATCAACACAACCCGCAAGGCTTTTTCAGGCTAATACTAAACCATAAAAAACCCCCGGTTATGCCGGGGGTTTTTGTTTTAAGCACTGCGACGGTCTAGCACATAATAACTGGCGCCTTCGTGGCGTTTAGCTAGGCATTTAAGTTCGCTTCCAATATTGCTCACCATAGCAAAAGACGTAAGCGGGCGTTGGGTGTTGTGTACAATCCCAATGCCAACAGAAAGGAATTTGAAATTTTCGGTTTCTCCTTTACGGTTGACGGATTGCATATAGCCTTGGGCGCGGTCTTGCTCATTGTAAAAAGAAGGGGCCTCCTCGTCCAATTGCTGGGTAATGGCTTGGGCGATGGGTTGGGCCTTGTCAAAGGAGCAGACAACGATAAAGTCATCTCCTCCAATATGGCCTACAAATGCGCCCGGGTCTTGTGCGGCGGCTTTTACAATAATGGCGGAAAAGGCAATGAGTGCGCGGTCTCCGGCGGCAAAGCCGTATTTATCGTTATAGGCTTTAAAGTTGTTTAAATCACAATATAAAACAGCAAATTTGCGGCCCGATGCAATTTCGTTTTCCAGCCGGGCTTGAATGGACGGATTGCCGGGCAAGCGGGTTAAAGGGTTGCTGTCCATTTTTTGTTTATTGCGTTTTAAGAGAAGTTTCACGCGGGCAACAATTTCATCCCCGTCAGCCGGTTTGTTTAAATAGTCATCAATATCCAACCCTAATCCTTCCATTTTGGTGGATTTGTGTGTGTCTGCCGTAAAAATGATGATAGGTGTGTGTAAATATCCGGTGCGGCTGCGTACTTCACGCACCACTTCAAAGCCAGTCTTTTTGGGCATATCGTAATCTAAAATTAACAAGTCCGGGTTTTCTTTGTAAATTTTTTCCACGGCTTGTTGTCCGTCTTCCGCTTCAACTACGGTAAACCCGGCATCGGTTAAAACTTCAGCCACTAAAAAACGAAGGGTGGCGGAATCATCCGCCAATAAAATCTTTGCGTTGTGTTCCATATTAATGTATTAAATGAAATATTGTTCCCCGGTGCAAGGATAAATTTTCATATAATTTAAATATGACTTACGCCATTTTATTTATCGGTGCAGTTTTGTTTTTGGGGCAGATGTTTTCTTTCTTGTTTGAAAAAACCCGTCTGCCTGATGTTTTGCCTTTAATGATACTGGGTATGATTATTGGCCCGGGGTTGCACGTGGTAACGCCGGATATGTTCGGTTCCGCCGGGGAGATTTTTACCACATTGGCGCTGATTGTGGTGCTGTTTAAAAGCGGTATTGATTTTAAGGTTTCTTCTTTAAGAGGCGCCGTGGGGCAAGGGCTTTTACTTACCACGGTGTGCTTTGTATTGGCGGGGTTGGTTGTTTCTTTTGCGGCGCATTGGATGTTGGGCATTCCGTTAATGGCGTCTTTTATTATTGGCTCCATCGTGGCGGACAATTCCGCCGCAATTATTGTTCCTATGATTGCCAAATTAAAAATTGCCGATAATACCAAAACCATTCTTTTCTTAGAAGCTAATTTGACGGGGGTGTACTCCATTGTTGTGGCGTTAGCTGTACTGGGGGTACTGGTAAAAGGGGAAGCCGTTTCTGCCGGCTTAGTAGGCGGGCAGATAGTAAAATCATTTGGTATTGGTATTGTGTTTGCTTTGGCGGCGGGGCTGTTTTGGATGGGAGTGTTAAACCGCATCCGCCGTATGGAAAATGCCGTTTCATTAACATTTGCGTTTGTGCTTTTGGTGTACGGCGCCAGCGAGCTGTTGGGTGGTGACGGCGCCATCGCTACACTTACCTTTGGTATAGTGGCGGGGAATATCCGTTTATTTAGCCGTATGTGGCTTAAAAAGTTCGAGTTTAAGGGTTTTGCCTTAAATGCGGAAGAACGCGTATTTTTTGATGAAGTAGAATTTATTTTTAAAACCTTATTTTTTGTGTATATGGGTATTTCTATGCGTATTGGGGAGTGGCAGTTTGTGGCGGCAGGTGCGCTGCTGGCTGTTATCAAATTGCTGGTGCGCTGGCCGGTGGTGGATTTTTGCACCTCCAAAAAAATATCCCGTACGGATGCTTCCGTCCTTTTGGCTATGTGCCCTAACGGACTGGTTAGCGCGGTATTGGCGGCTATGGTGGCCCAACAGTTACCGGGAGACGGCGGAGCCGTGCAGGACGTAATTTATTCCGTTATTTTCTTTAGCGTTATTTTCTCTAACTTGATTTCTTTTAGAATAGAAAAAGGCGGTATGAAATGGCTGGCGGACGGCGCTTTTGCCCGCCACGAACCGGCCGCTGAAGAACCCTCTGCCCCGCTTCCGCAGCCCTCGGATCCTCCCGCCCCAGAGCCGCAGCAAGACCCTTCTTAATTATACACCCCTGCAGCTGGCAGGGGTTTTTTATTCTTGTGCCTTTCTAAGTATAAGCTGGGTACATTTGTTATTAGAAAACGTGGAACGTGAAATTTATTGTGCTCTGTTAGCGCGTGCCGTTCAGGCCGGGGAACAGTTAACAGAAATATCTATTTGGGTATTACCAATAAATGTGTAGCAGGACGTTTTATGTTTGGTGTCAGAGAGCCCGCGAAGGAAACGTTTTTGTGCTGGGAACATAGATAAGAAGGCCGCTTAAAAAGACCCGCGTGCAATGCAAAAATACGTTAATTACAAGCGGGGTTGTTAGATGGTTTTGCAGAGGCGTTTTAAATATTTGGCGGTGTGGAGGCGGCAGTCTTCTTCCGTCGCTGCAAAATCACTCAATACGGCAATTTGGTCTGGCAGTTGGGCGGAATGTGTAAATATGCGCGGGTCTAATTTGCCGCAAATAAACAAAACGGGTTTGCGGTATTTTTTGGCCAACTTAATAACGGCTAAAGGCGCTTTGCCGCCAAAAGTTTGTTCATCCAGTTTGCCTTCTGCGGTGATCAGTAAGTCCGCCTTTTGGGCTTGCTGGGCCAAATGGGCTTTGTTAAACAGAAAGTCCGCCCCCAGTAAAATTTGTGCATTAAACAAACCATATAAACCGGCACAAATGGCGCCAGCCGCAGCGGTGGAGGGGGTGTGGGCGATGTCTTTGCCTAAGTCTTTTTTTATGCAGCGGGCAAAGGATCCCATAGCCTTATCTAATAGTTTTACTTGTTGGGGCGTGGCTCCTTTTTGCGGGCCGAATACTTTGGCTGAACTTTTGGGGCCCAAAAGAGGGTTCGTTACGTCCGCCACGGCAAAAATACGAATGCCCTTAAGCAGTTGCTCTAGCGCTTGGTTATGGATGTGCGCCAAGCCTAAAAGCGGTTGAGCCCCCAGGGGTAAAGTGCGGCCGGTTTTGTCTTGCAATAGGCAGCCGCAGGCAGCGGCAGCTCCGCTGCCGCCGTCGTTACAGGCAACCCCACCTAAACCGATATAAATGTTTTTAGCCCCGCGTTTGATGGCGTGGAGTATGGCTTGCCCCACCCCGTAAGAGGTGGCGTTTAACGGGTCTAACTCTTCTTTTTTGGCTGAGCCTAAACCGCATATACGGGCGGTTTCTATAACAGCGGTTTTGCCGTCCGGCAGTAACAGGTAAGAGGTGGCTTTGGTTTGGTTAAAAGCGTTTTTGGCTCGTAAACGAACAATGCGGGCTGTGGGGTAAAGATATTTGAAAAAATCGATAAATCCGTCTCCCCCGTCCGAAACAGGCACCGCATAAACGCGGTGCCGGGCGGATAATTCTTTTTGTAAAATGCGCGCTGTTTGCAATGCGCTTAAAGAGCCTTTAAACGCATTGGGTAAGACGAGTATGTTCATTTAAAATTTCCAGCTGGCCTGTATGCTAAAAACCGTGTTGGAGGAGGCCGAGTCTTTAAACTCTGCACTGCGTTGGGCAAACTGTTGGCGTACTTCCGCACCTAAATACAAATCATCTATGCGGGTTTCCACCCCTGCCCCTGCCCCGCCGGAGAAGCCGTTAGAGGTAAAGCTTTCGCTTTTCATTTCTCCGCGGTAGTTGATAGACAGCATTTCATAACCGCCGTTAGCGGTTAAGTAAAAAGCAAAACGGCTTTGCGGGTTAATGTAGTAGTTGGCCGCCAGGCCAATATTTAAAATCTGTCCGCTGGTTTTGGCGGTGGGGTTAGGGTACGGAATAGGTTTGCCTTGGCTGGAGGCTAAGTCATTCGCGGCGGACACGTCCGGATCCAGGTCTGCAAAGTCCGCCCCTTCAATATTGGCTATGCCCAAGGTGGGCCCCAACCAAAAATTACTGTCCATTATGCGCCATAAAAATTTACCGGACACGGCAATACTGGTACCGCTTAAATCTTTGGGTTTGGTTTCTTTTTCAAAGCCTTTTAATCCGCTTACGTCTAATTGCAAATCAAGCGGCATGGCCCCTAATTGAATGGCAAAATATTTATTAAAATTTTTTTCGTTTTTGACGGGCTTCTCTTTTTTTGGTTGCTTTTTGGCGGCCAGCTCCGTTTTGGCGGCAGCGGCAAATTCCTGCTGGGTGACGGTGCCGGATTTAACACCTTTTAAAAAAGCTTCTTCATCGCTTAACGGTTTGGGTGCTTGGGCGGCGGGTATCACCGGGCTGGTGGGGGTTTGAGTAACCACGCGCCCGTTTACCACGGTGGCGTTTTGCGCGTCAAAAACTTTGTCAATGTCGGAATCAAAAGACAGCCCCCCCGCCGCGCTTACCGTGCCGGTTTGCGCAACCTGCTCTTGTTTTTGGGCGGCTTGCTGGGCTGTTTCTATTTTTTCTTCCACATATTGTTGCTGTTGGGTGGCGCCTTGGTCGTAATCGTAAACTTCGATATTGGCGATTTGAGGCATATCAATATTGACGACGCCGTTATCAGTTTGGAGTTTAAGGTTAAATTCGTCCAAATCCAAAATCACGCCGATTAATTGCGTTCCGCCTTTAAGCAGAATGCGGTGCTTGTCCGGCAGGATTTGTTCAATTTCTTTTTGATTAAGAGTAACAGTGCCGTAAGAAGTGGCCAAGTTTAAAGTATATTGGGTTTGTGCGACGATAGATCCGCTTAAAATGGTGCCGTCTTTAAGTTTAATGCTTTCGGCCTGAAGGGCCGCCGCGGCAAATAAACAGGCAAATAAAACAATACTTCTTTTCATGCACCCTCTCTTATAAAAACGCGGCGGGGCCGTAAGCCCCGCCGCTTGGTAATTATTTGGATTCTTCGGCAACCACTTCTTCAGCGGTTACTTCGGGCTGGGTCGCACAAGCGCACGGCGCTACCGCGTGTTTGATTTTGCGCAAAACTTTGATAATTTTAGCCAAAGTCAAGCTCATAATCATACCCAACAAAATAGGCGTAATGGTGTTAAGGATAAAGAACCATTTGTTTTGGCCGGCGTTTTCAAACACCCCGGCAGGAACCAACATAGCGCTAATAAAGAAATACAGCGCGGAAATCAACGTAAGATAGAACAATGCAATAAACACATAATACAAGTGTTTCAAGCAAAGCCAGTTGTGCGGCCACCATTTGGCGCATTTGCAGCATTTAGACATATTCTTCCTCCTAGTTTTTAAAGCCCGCCTGAAGCAACCCCCGGCGTGGCCTTATATTCATATTGTATCAAAAAGAAGCGCCCTGTAAAGAATAAGTAAGGGTTATTTTTGGGTGGTTTGTTGGGCCAGTGCCGCCAGTGTTTTTAGCAATTTGGCAAGCGTTATTATAATAACGCCTATCAGTAAACTTTGCACCGCAGCCGAAAACCACAGCTGTTTAACCGGGGCCGAGTATAAAGCCAGTTCCTTGGCGGGGGTAAAAAGCACCCATATCCACTGAATAAAACTGTATATAAATACAATGAGCGGAATGTAAAATAAGAAAGAAAACAAACGCGTCAGCCCTTTTAAGTCTATCCAGCGGTGGGGGATAAAAATATTTTTATTTAGTTTCATCTTGTCTTCCTGCCTGTTTTAAAAGTTCCTGCGCGTGGATGTACGCGGCGGATTTAGGGTCAGCATTACCGCCCAGCATACGCGCAATTTCGGCCGTTAGTTCCGCCCCGTGCAGGGGGGTGATGGTCACGTCCGTACTGTCTTTTTGGGCGGTTTTGGTTACGTGAAAGTTCCCATCTGCCTGTGCGGCTACCTGTGCCAAGTGGGTTACACAAAGCACTTGGCGGCCGTTGGAAACGGCTTTTAATTTTTCACCCACTAAAAGGGCGGTTTCCCCACCTATTCCGGCATCCACCTCGTCAAATACCATTACGGGTACGGTGGGGGCCAAAACGGTTTTTAAGCCCAGCATAACGCGGGAAATTTCCCCCCCGGAGGCAATGTTTTTTAACGGCCTAAGCGCTTGGCCCGGGTTGGGGGAAAATAAAAATTCCACCTTGTCCGCCCCGGTGGGCCCCAGGTTTTCTTCGTCCATTTCCACTTCCGCGCGAAAGCGCACCGCGTTAAACCCAAGCGGGCGGATTTGTTCACACAGTAGTTTGGAAAGTTTTTCTGCCGCTTGCAGGCGTTTTTCGTGCAATTGTTGGGAAAGTTCCAACAGTTGCGCGTGGGCTTTGTCCCACTCTTGGCGAAGAAGCTGCTCTTCTTCATTTTGATGTTCCAGCGCGTGCAGGCGCTGTTTTAAATCTTGTGCGGTTTTTAACACGTCTTCAATGCCGGGGCCGTATTTGCTTTTTAAGCGTTTGATTTTTTCGTGACGCAAAAGCATATCGTCCAGCGCTTGCGGGTCAAGGTTAATATCGTCTTTATAAGAGGCCAGAGTGGAGGCGGCGTCTTCCAGCGCCGCTAAAGCCGTGTTGAGGTTTTCAGCTAATTCAGCGGCGTTTTCATCCAGTTGCGCCATTTCTTCCACGCAGCGTGCAGCCCGGCCGGCACGTTCGGTGGCGGAACCCTCGTCCTCATACAGTTCGTTGTAAGCGGTTTGGGCCAGTTCCAATAATTTGCCGGCGTTTTTCATTTTGGGCAGGTTTTGTTCCAACTGCAAGTCTTCATCGGCCGTGGGGTTGACGTCTTCAATTTCTTTTAATTGGTAGGCGCACAAATCTCGCAGGCGCTCTTTTTCCTGTTCGGACAGGCTGGCCGCGTTTAAACGGTCTTCAATGTCTTTTAAACGGTTGTAACTGGCGTGTGTTTTTTGTAAAAGAGCGTCTTGTTTTGAAAATTTATCCAGTAAAGTAAGATGTACAGACGGGTGCAGCAGGCTTTGGTGTTCGTGCTGGCCGTGAAAATCCACCAAGTACCGCCCTATTTGGGCCAAGGCGGATACGGTGACGGGCTTATTGTTAATGAAGGCTTTGCCTTTGGCGTGGCGGTCTAATTCTCTTTTTAGGGTGAAGGTATCGGTGTCTATGTGGCGTTCCTGGCGGATTTCAAGCGGCAACATATCGGCGGAAAATTCCGCGCTGACGCTCATTTTTTGCGCGCCGTCTTTAATGGCGTCCGTGTCTCCGCGTGCCCCCAGCACAAAACCCAGCGCTTCTATGACGATGGATTTCCCGGCGCCCGTTTCGCCCGAGAACACATTGAGCCCCTGCCCAAAATGCAAAGTTAAGTTAGAAATAATGGCAAAGTTTTGCACGCTTAATTTGTTTAACATCCGCGGTTACCCCATTTGAGTTTTTGGCTTAAAATAGTAAAAAAGTCCCTTCCTTTTAATGTAATCAGGCGCGCGCGCACCGGGCTGCGCGAAATGACCACCTTGGAGCCCGCTTCCAGCGGAAAGTTTACCTGCCCGTCTAAGCTAACGGCGGCGTGGTCTTTGGGATATTTAAACGAAGGGGAAAATGTAATGGCTCCGTCCGCCGGTAAAATAAGCGGCCTCTGCCCCAAAGAATGCGGGCAAATAGGCGTTAACAGAAATACATCCAGCTCAGGCGCTATAATTGGCCCGCCCGCCGCCAAAGAGTACGCCGTAGAACCGGTGGGGGTGGAAACGATAATCCCGTCCCCAAAGTAGTTTTGCAGTTCCCGCCCGTTAAAGTCAGTCTCTAAAGAAAATGCTCTGGCTTGGGCGGAGCGGATAACACAATCGTTAAAAGCCAGCCCTTCCCCCTGGGTGTGCCCGTAAGGGTCCTTTACGGCTGCGTGCAGCATAAACCGTTCGTTGATGAGACCTTTTCCGTCCAAAACGTCCGTTAGGGCTTGGCGGCAGTCGGCCGCTTCACAGCCGGATAAAAAGCCCAGCGTTCCGCAATTTACGCTAAACACCGGCAATCCCAGCGGGGCGGCTGCCCGCGCCGCTTGCAGGGTGGAGCTGTCCCCTCCCAAGCAAACCACCAAATCCACCCCCGGCAAAGAGGGCAGAAGGGTTAAATCGGTTAACACTTCGGCTTGGGTTCCTTTTTGCCGCGTGAGGGCCAGTAATTCTTCGGCCAGCGTGCGGCTGGGGGCTTTGTAAGCGTTGTAGAAAAATACGGCGCGGTTAAATTTCATAGTTCCTTTATTTTAGCAAATATTAGCAGGGGCGTTCGGCCGGCCGGCCCTGCGGGCGCGGGGGATTAAAATGGTATAATATAACTAATTATAAAGAGAGGTTTTTTGTATGTGGGATTATACCGATAAAGTAATGGACCATTTTAAAAATCCGCGCAATGTGGGGAGCATCCCCAATGCAGACGGTACCGGCCAGGTGGGCAGTTTGGTTTGCGGGGACGCACTGAAACTGACCATTAAAGTAAATAAAGAAACCGAAGTGATAGAAGACGCCAAGTTTGAAACATTCGGCTGTGCCAGCGCCATTGCTTCTTCCTCTATGCTTACTGAAATGATTAAAGGAAAAACCCTAGAAGAAGCCTCTAAAATAACCAACCAGGATATTGCCGACGCATTAGGCACGCTGCCGGCGGAAAAAATGCACTGCTCCGTTATGGGTATGGAAGCCTTGGAAGCGGCTGTAAAAAGCTACCGCCAAGGCGGCAAGCCGGTAGTGTTTGAGCAGGAAGAAGAAAAAATTGTTTGCCATTGTTTTAACGTGTCGGAAGAAACCATCATCAAGGCCATCCGCGCCAACCATTTGACCACAGTGGAAGACGTGACCCACTTTACCAAAGCCGGCGGCGGCTGCGGGCGCTGCAAAGGGGAAATACAAAAAATATTGGATAAGGTAAACGCCTGCCAAATCCCGGCGCCTAAAGCGGAGAAAAAAGAATTTTCCAAATTAACCTTGGTAGAAAAAATCCGCCGGATAGAAAAAGTATTGGAAGAAGACGTCCGCCCGAAACTCAATATGGATGGTGGCTCCGTAGAGTTGGTGGATTTGGACGGCACTTTAGTAAAAGTGCGTTTATTAGGTATGTGCAGCGGCTGCTTGGGCGCGGCGGGTACCATTAAAAACTTGGTGGAAAAAGCTTTGAAAGAAAAAGTAGATCCTTCTTTAAAGGTGGAACATATTTAAGGCGGTTTTATGAAAACGGTTTATTTAGACAATAACGCCACTACGCAGTGCCTGCCGCAGGTGGTGGAAGCTATGCTTCCGTATTTTAGTGAAAAATACGGAAATGCTTCCAGTATGCATACATTTGGCGGCTCCAACCGCAAAGCAATAGACATTGCCCGCCAGCAAGTGGCCGAATTAATCGGCGCGCAATACGCTGACGAGATTATTTTTACTTCCTGTGCCTCCGAGAGTGACAACACGGCTATCTTTTCCGCCGTGCGCACCCAACCCAAAAAGAAACACATCATCACCTCTGCCGTAGAACACCCGGCTGTGATGGAACCTTTTAAATATCTGGAAAGCCAAGGCTACCGGGTAGATTTTATTGGCGTGGACGAAAAAGGCAATTTTGATATGGCCCGTTTTAAAGAAGTGTTGGACGAAGACACCGCTTTGGTGTCTATAATGTGGGCCAATAGTGAAACGGGAACCATTTTCCCTATTGAAGAAATTGCCCGCCTTACCAAACAGAAGGGGGCCCTCTTTCATACTGATGCCGTACAAGCTGTGGGCAAAATACCCGTACAGGTGGACGGAACGGATATAGATATGCTTTCTTTATCGGCCCATAAATTCCACGGCCCGAAAGGAGTGGGTGCTTTGTATGTGCGGCGCGGTACGCGCTTTATGCCCTATTTAATGGGAGGACATCAGGAAAAGCACCGCCGGGCCGGTACGGAAAACGTACCTTATATTGTGGGGTTAGGTGTAGCGGCTGTACTGGCCAAAACCCGTCTGCAAGACGGTACAATGAAGCGCGTTGCCGCATTGCGTGACGCGTTGGAAAAAGGACTAACTTCCGCTATACCGGACACCAAAATAAACGGGAACCCCGCCGCCCGCGTGCCCAATACCACCAACATCAGTTTTGGGTACATTGAAGGGGAATCTATTTTAATGTACTTGAATGATTACGGCATTTGTGCGTCGTCTGGGTCGGCTTGTACGTCCGGCTCGCTGGAGCCTTCGCACGTGCTTCGGGCAATGGGGGTGCCGTTTCAGTTTGCGCACGGGTCTATACGGTTTTCTTTGTCGGATCAGACGACGCAAGAAGACGTAGATTTGGTGCTTAAAGTAATGCCGGAAATTGTACAAAAACTGCGTAAAATTTCTCCTTTCAGCCGCTTGGCGGCTTAAGCAGAAAAGTGGTTTACAGGAAAATTTTTGTGAAAAAATTTTGGCTTGTACTGGCTTTATGTGTTTTGGTCTCTCCCGTCTTTGCTAAGACGGTGGTTTTGTATCACACCAGTGATACGCACGGCTTTTTTTATCCACGTGCGGGTAAAGGCGGCGCGGCGGCTTTGGCGGCAGTGCTAAATAAAGGCCCGGAAAACTACTTGCTATTAGACGGCGGAGATTTTGCCGAAGGCACCGTGGAGACCCAGCGTTCCGGCGGCTTAAAAGCCGTACAATTAATGAATAAGCTGGGGTATCACGCCGCGGCTGTGGGCAACCACGAGTTTGCTTTTAAAGAATCCGGCTTTGACGCACTCTCTTCTCAGGCGCAGTTTCCTTTATTGGCCGCCAATTTAACCATAGGCGAAACGGGCCAATATCCTCAAAATGTACTTGCGTATAAAATTTTTAATGTGGACGGCGTAAAAATAGCAGTTATTGGGCTGGCTAACCAAAAACCCACTAAGCCGGTGCGTAAATATAAAATTTCCAAACCGCTGCCCGCCTTGGAGAAGGCTTTGGCGGAAATAGAGCCTCAACACCCGGATGTGGTGGTGGTGCTGGCGCACGATTCGTTGGCGGATGACCGCCCCGGGCAGCCGCATTATATGGGTGAAATCGGCCGTCAATATGCGGGCCGGGTGGACATTGTGTTAGGCGGGCACGCACATAAAATTTTTCAAAATGAATACCGCAACGGTATTTTGTTTGTAGAAAGCGGCTGCAACTTCCAAAATGTAAGTAAAGTAACCATAGAAACGGATGATCAAGCGGGCGGGTTTGTGAGTGCCAAGTCGGAACTGATTGCCCTGGATCCTGCGGTAATCGGGGAAGACTCAGCCCTTAAAAAATACGCCGATTCTTTGCGTGAACCGGGTGTGGACGTGGTGGTAGGGCAAACAACCGCCGCCCTAGAAAAACGTTTTTCCCAGCACGGGGAGATGGATTCCCCGGTGGATAACTGGGTGGCCGATGCTACCTGCCGCTATGCTCCGGCCGATGTTTGTATTCATAATACAGGCGGGGCGCGTGTAGGGTTGCCTAAGGGAAAAATTACCCGCCGGGATATTATGGATTTGTATCCTTTTGACAATACCATAATGACGGCCCGCGTCAGCGGCGCTTTCTTAAAACGTTTAGTGGCGGGTGGGCTTGTGCCTTGGAACCGCTTGGCGTACAGCGGGCTAACGCTTACTTATAAAAAGAGTAAAAACGGAAAAATAAAAAATTTAAAAATTTGGGTGCGCGGCGAACGGTTGGAAGAAGATAAAGAGTACACCGTGTCGGTCAATTCGTATGTAGCTGGCGGGGGGAGCGAAGGCAAATTGTTTAAAACGCTTCCTAAAGGCGTGCTTCGCCCGGCGGGTAAAAAATCCGTGCGGACGATTTTGGAAGAAGATTTTAAGCGCGGCCCCATAACTCCGCCCGCTATTGGGCGCACTGTACAGAAATAGTTTTAATGACCGCCCGTTGTTGAACGGGCGAGTTGTTTTTGTTACCATAAAAATATCCCGTTGCAAAGGAGAAATTCTTTATGAAAAAGACTTGGCTGCTGCTTTTTGCGGCATTGTTGTTCCCCCTGGCTTTAACGGCCAAAACCACGGTAATATACCATACCAGTGACACCCACGGTTTTTATTATCCCAAAGACGGCCGCGGCGGGTTTGCCGCATTGGCCGGCCTTTTGCAGCAGGAAAAACGCCCTTATTTGTTGTTAGACTCGGGCGATTTTGCCAACGGCACAGTGGAGGCAAAGGCTTCCCAAGGCATAAAGAGTGTGTTGCTAATGAATGCGGTGGGATATGACGCGTCCACTTTGGGCAACCACGAATTTGACTTTAAAGACCCGGCCGTAGAACCTATGCTGCGCGCGGCGGAGTTTCCCATACTGTCTGCCAATTTTGTGGAACGCAAAAGCGGCAGCCAGCCGGATTATCTGCAAGCTTACCGCGTGTTTGACGTGGACGGCGTAAAAGTAGCTGTTATTGGGTTAGGGCACGAATATCCCACCCATGAAACCAAGCAATATAAAATTTTAAAAACATCCAAAGTTTTGGCAGACGTGTTAAAAGAAGTAAAAAAACAAAACCCGGATATTGTGGTATTGCTTGACCATAACTCTATTGACGATGACAAACACGGTACAGACTCCGGTTTATTAAAATTAGCCGTAAAACACAAAGACGATATTGATGTGGTATTGGGCGGGCACGCACATAAAATCATTCAAAATGAATACCACGACGGGATTTTGTTTGTAGAAAGCGGCTGCTATTTGCAATATGTAAGCCGTGTTACGGTGGAAACGGATGATGAAACGGGAGAGGTAATAGCGGCCACGTCGGAGCTTATCCCGCTGGATGTGGAAAAAACCGGTGAATATGCCCCGGTGGCGGCTTTGGCTGAATTTTTAAAAGAGCCGGGTATGGATAAAGTGTTAGGTTCGGCCCAGGCCAAGTTGTCCCGCACGCCGACCAAAGGCAATGAAGGGGACTCCGCCCTTAATAACTGGGTGGCCGATATTTGCCGCCAATACAGCGGGGCGGAAGTGTTTATACACAATAACGGCGGAACGCGTGTGGATTTAGAAAAGGGTACCATCACCAAGCGCGACTTGGTGAATATGCACCCGTTTGGTAACACGATTACCAATGTAAAAGTGAGCGGAAAATTTTTGGAAAAATTTGTTAAATTTGGCTTGGCTCCGCGCAATTTGTTTTCTTATTCCGGTTTAAAAATAGAATATAAACTGCGCAAAGGCAAAGTGCAGGACTTAAAAATATGGGTAAACGGCAAACCGCTGGATAAAAATGCCACTTATATTGTGGGTACAAACTCTTACATTGCCGGCGGCGGCAGCGAAGGCTGGATGTTTAAAGAAATTGCCGATAAAGATAAAAGACAAGTTGGCGATGACAGTATTCAGGAAATTATGGAAGAAGCCATAGAGGAGCAGAGCCCGCTGTCCCCGGTTGATACGGGCCGTATTTTGATTAAATAGTTATGAAAACCCGCTTCTTTTTATTGGCACTTGTATTTAGCGGAGTGTTTTTAGGCGGTTGTTTTAAACAAGACCTAAAAACCGTGGACGTGTTCTACACGTCAGACATACAAGGTTTCTTTTGGACTCGCCCCGAGCCTCGCTTTGGCAACCGGGACGTGGGCGGCTACGCCGTATTAAAAAACTTTCTGGAAAAACAAAAACAGCCGTATCTGTTGTTAGACGGCGGAAACTGGTTCAGCCAAACGCCCGAAGGGTTGCTTTCCAAGGGGGAATATTTGCCCCGTTTAGCGGGTTCTATCCCTTACACGGCGGCGGCCGTATCGGATAAAGATTTGGTGTTTGGCTGGCCTTCTTTACGGCAGATTATTCAAAAAATGCCGTATCCGTACATTATTTCCAACTTAACCATAGACGGCAAAAACCCTTGGCCTACGCACGATTATTTAATACGGGAAGTAAACGGTATAAAAGTGGGGATGTTTGCTTTGCTGGATCCTAAACCCGTTAACACTACGCACCGGCTGACCGGTATGCGCGCCACCGACCCCGTGGCGGCGGCCAAAGAAATGAGTGAGCGGCTAAAAGAAAAGGGTGTGCAGGTGGTTATTTTGTTAAGTTCGGTGGGATCGCCTGAAAAAGAAGGGGTGAGCGACTCCACTTTGGCCGAAGAAGCTCCTTCCATAGACCTTATTTTAAGTTCTAATATGGATAGAGAAAACGCCGAGACCGACAAAATAAACAAAACCTTTATTGTTTACCCGGGGGCTAAGTTTGACGGGCTCGCCCGCGTGCGTTTAACCTTTGATAAAAACAACCAGCTTTCCAAGGTGGACTTTGAAGACATCCTGCTAGCCAAAGATACTTTTGGCGAAGACCCCGAGATAGCTTCAGCCACGGACAGTTTGCGCAAGGAAACCCAACACAAAATGAATGCGCGGGTTACCTCAGCCGCTAAAGAGATTAAAGGTAATTTACAGGGGGAATCCCGCTTGGGGGATTTGCTGACGGATTGCCTGCATAAGTGGTCTAGGTTAGATGGGGCCGTGCTAAATGCGGACTCTATACGCGCCTCTCTGCCGGCTGGCCGCATCAGCGAGTATGACGTCTATCGTATGTACCCGTATAGCGACGCTATCACTTTTGTTACCATTAAAGGGCGGGACTTAAAAAAAGCGTTGGAAGCCTCTTTGGCAGCTAAGGACAATTTTCCTCAAATTTCCGGTATGAAAGTTTGGTACCGCACCAATGCTAAAAACGGGCCGCAAATAACCCGTATAGTGTGGGATTCTGGCCGTTCTTTCCGCCCGCAGGACACATACCGTATTGCTGTAACAGACCATATTATGGCTGGTGGTTTTGGCCACGATGAGTTTGTAAACGCATTGGAATTTAAAAATACTTTTGTAGAAGCGCGCCAAATAATGCGCTCTTGCCTGATTAAATACAAAGAATTAGACGTGCCGGAATTAGGCCGCTGGAAAAAGGTGAATTAATGTCATACATCCGTCCGTTGCAGATAGCTGGGGTAACGTGTGCCAATAATTTGGTGCTGGCGCCTATGGCCGGGATAACGGATTCTCCGTTTCGCATTTTGTGTTTGCGGGGCGGGGCCGGGTTGGTGTGTGCGGAGATGGTTTCCGCCTACGCACTGCATTATGGTAATGCGCGCAGCGGTCGTATGCTGCAGGTAAGTGAGAAGGAACACCCTGTTTCTATGCAAATTTTCGGCTCGGACGCGCAAACTATCGCGCAAGCCGCCCAAAATGCGCAAGCTGCCGGTGCGGATATTGTGGATTTAAATGCCGGGTGCCCGGTCAAAAAAATCAACAAAGCCGGGGCTGGCTGTGTGTTAATGAAAGACCCGGATCATCTGGCCCGCTTGGTGGAGGCTGCTGTAAAGGCGGTTAAAGTGCCGGTAACGCTTAAAACCCGCATCGCGTTAAACCATAAAGAATTTTTAGGTGCCCGTTTAGCGCATTTAGCGCAGGAAGCCGGTGCTGCGGCCGTTATTATGCACGCTCGTGCAGCGGTGGACGTACACAGCGGGCCGCCCAATATTTCGGCCTTGGCAGAAGTGTGTGCGGCAGTAAAAATCCCCGTGATAGCTAACGGCGGTGTATTGTGTGCAGAGGATGCAAAGGCGTTTTTTCAGGCCGGCTGTGCAGGGGTGATGATTGGCCGAGGCGCTATTGGAAACCCGCTTATTTTTAAAGACATTGCTAATGAGCTGCAAGGTTTGCCGGCTTTGCCGCATACTCCAGTCCAACGCCTGCGGACGTACTTGGCGCTAATTGAAGAAAATGTACAGCATTACGGGGAGCGCATAGGCATAAACCGCAGCCGCAAAACAGCCGGGTATTGGATTAAGGATTTTCCCAACGCGGCCGAGGTGCGCGGGCAGTTTGTGAGGCTGGATTTTTTTGCAGAGGTAAAGGCGTTATTGGAAGGGGTTTTGGCAGGGCTAGAAAATTCCGGCCAAAAAAGTGCCCAAAAACCGATGATTTTGCTATAATATATAGGAAACCACGAGTCATTAAGACAGCGGCCACCACTCCGCTGCGCATTAATTACAAAAGGTAGAAACAAAACATGACAAAAACTTTTTTGCCTTCCGTAAAGGAAGTAGAAACCACCCGCAAATGGCATCATATTGACGCCAGCGGCCAAACCTTAGGCAGACTGGCCACCCAAATTGCCGTTCTGCTGATGGGTAAACACAAAAGAACTTATACCCCCAGCATGGATTGCGGTGACTTTGTCGTAGTAACCAATGCTGCCAAAGTAACTTTTACCGGTAACAAATTGGAACAGAAAGTATATTTCTCCCACTCCGGTTATGCCAAAGGCGGCAAAGAAACCCCGCTTAAAAGACAGATGGAAAAAGATCCTACCCGCGTGATTGAACTGGCGGTTAAGAGAATGTTGGACGTGAACAGACTGCGCGCCCCCAGAATGAAACGCTTGCGCTTATACGCCGGCGAGGAACATGATTTTGGCCATCGTTTTGGCAAATAAGAGGGAAACTATTTATGAACAATACCAAAGAACTTAAAACCGGAAGAAGAAAAACCTCCGTCGCCCAGGTTGAACTCTTAAAAGGCAAGGGCGAAATTACCATCAATGCCAGAACTTTGGAAGATTATTTTGGCGGTTGCGAACGCTACAAAGCGGCCGTAAAGGCTCCGCTGGTGCTGACCAACTTGGATAAAGAATATGATGTAAAAGCCAAAGTAAACGGGGGCGGTGTTGCCGCTCAGGCCGGCGCCGTGCGCCACGCCATTGCCCGTTCCTTGGCTAACATCAGCGAAGATATTAAGAAAACCGTAAAGAAAGCCGGTTTCTTAACCCGCGATCCCAGAATGGTAGAACGCAAAAAACCGGGTCAGCCCGGTGCCCGCAAACGCTTCCAGTTCTCCAAACGTTAATCGTTTGGCAGAGCCAAGTTTTGCAGCAACACAAAACCCCTCCGTTTGGAGGGGTTTTATTTTAACATAAAGGGCCTCGCAAGGCCTAGGCTGGGTGTAGGCCCAAGGGCCCTGGTCTTGCCGCCGGCGTTTTGGTATGCTAATTCTATGAAGAAAATAATTATATTAATAGCTTGTGTATTATTTTTTGCTGTTCCTTCCATGGCGCAGGGGTATCCGCAGTGGGTACATGAAGTGTGGCGCGTGGAGCAGGAGTTATTCCCGGCCGGGCTTAGCAAACATTGGTATGCCGTGCGCCACGCCAAAGAGGAAAAATATATTTCCCTTTGTTACCAGGATATGATGACGCCGGAAAGCCCCTTTGTGCAAAAAACCAAAGAAATATACGGCGGCGGAGCAGAACACCAGTTAACGGCTTTATATGCTTTGGTAAAAGGCCGGCGCGAATGGCTGCAGCTGGAGGCCCAAAACGGCAAGCTGTTTGCCCCGTATGCCGTGGCCGCAGCAAACCCGATAGATTTTTCTGTAATGAGTGAAGACACTTTTTTGCGGTTGCGCGCGTTGCTCAGGCTGGATTTTGACCATAAAACCCAATTTGCCGATAAAGTGGAACGCAAAGGCAATACGGTTTATGTTTGGTTTAGAGATTGGACGAGCGAAGACCGCGTAATCCGCCTGGGTTTTGAAGTAAAAGAAAAGATACTAGATATTTGCCTAAATGATTGCGAGCACGACTCGTTTAATTAAACCGCTTTAAATTAAAAACCCCCGCTTATTAAAAGCGGGGGTTTTATATTTTATAAGTATAAAAGTATTGCTTTTTATGGGGTTTTTATTATATTGATTATTAAGGAGGTAAATGAATGAAAAAAGAGAAATATATATTAATGGCAATACTTTTAAGCCTTTTTTTGTTTCCCGTTCTGGCGGCAAGTGCAGCTGACAAAGAAGCTGCCCCCGCAGCAGAGTCTTTGGCGGCGTTTCCTGTTGAATTTAAACATATCTTGCGTGACAAAGAAGGCGTCGTGGCCCGTGCGCAAGACGACAAGGGCCAGGTGTGGGCGTTTTTGCCCTCGTCTGAAATCCCCGCCAGTTTGACCGGTTTTTCTCAGCAGGGGCGCAGCTTAAAAAAGATGTATATCAGTTGGGCCCAAATTTGGGGTAATATAGAAGCGGTTCTGTGTATGCAGAAAAAAAGTAAAAAAAAGTGTTATGCCTTCAGCGAAAACGAAATCAGTAAGGAAATGCAAAAGACCTATTTTAGCAAGAAAGGGCTTTTGCCTCCGGCGCTCAT
>CALUUY010000019.1 GCA_944324095.1 uncultured Elusimicrobiales bacterium | reverse complement strand
TACTTCTTCAGCTTTAGGAGCTTCTTCTTTGGCAGCTTCAGCTTTGGCTTCTTCTTCCTGGGCGGCTTTTTCGCCGGCCAGCATAGCGCTTTCAAAGGCCTGAGCCATTACCGGGTTTTCAGCCGGTTTGCCTTCTTCGGCAGCTTCGGCGGGTTTATTGACAGCTTCCATTTCGGCTCTAGCTTCCAAAATAGAATCGGCAATAGCACCGCAGAACAATTTGATGGAGCGGGCCGCATCGTCGTTACCCGGTATCGGTACATCAATCATATCCGGGTCGGCGTTGGTGTCGCACACGGCCACCACGGGAATACCCAACACGCGGGATTCGCGCACAGCGCCGGCGGTGTCCACAGGGTCAATTACAAAAACGACGTCCGGCAATACTTTCATATCGCGGATGCCGCCCAGCAATTTTTGCAAGCGGAGCATTTCTTTGGTCAGTCTGCTGGCTTCTTTTTTGGAAATGGCCTTGAAGACGCCCGAAGATTCCCATTTTTCCAATTCGTTAAGTCTTTCTACGGATTTCTTAACGGTTTGGAAGTTGGTTAACGTGCCGCCCAACCATTTTTCGTGAATGCAGTAGGCGCCGCAGCGGGCAGCTTCTGCCTGAATGGCTTCTTGGGCTTGTTTTTTGGTGCCAACGAACAAGAATTTGGAACCTTTTTTGGTTTCTTCTTTAATAAAAGCGCAAGCTTTTTTGAGTTCTTTGGCGGTTTTTTGTAAGTCCAAAATATGCACGCCGTTTCTTTCTCCAAAGATAAAACGGCCCATTTTGGGGTTCCAGCGGGAAGTTTGGTGCCCAAAGTGCACACCGGCTTCCAGCATGGCTTTCATAGATACGTTGCTCATGTTTTCTCCTGTAAGCGTCCGCCCAAATTAGGGAAGAGGTTTCCCCGGCGGCGGCTCGCTTCGGGTGTCGTCGGGACAGGCTTTGATTTACTAACTTTTTCGCTCTCCCGCTCAAATACACCCTATGCTCATTATACCATAAAAAAACAAAAACCGCATTGGGCTTAACACTCAATGCGGTTTAATTAGGGTATTTTTAAATTAGAAACGCCCGTTCACCAACACCATAGCCGGGAACCAGCCGTTTTCGGCAATGTTTAAAATACCTACTTGCAAGCCGTAAATTTGTTTGGCATAGTTTACAAAACCAAATTGCAAACCGTTAATGTCTTCGGCTTGGTTAAAGAAACCAACCTGCGCACCGGTTACGTGGCGGGAAGAGAGGTTTACTAAACCAAACTGGGCACCGGTCATTTGGGTGTTTTTGGTTAAAGCGGCCCATTGTACGCCGGTTACTTCTTCCGCCAAGCTGATTAACCAGGCAGAGCTTAAACCACGCAGCTCATAGCGGGTTTGCGCCATTACCAAGTCCAGCTGGACGCCATATACTTCGTCCGTATGGGAACCGATACCAAAATCAATCCCGTGTACTACATCTTTATTAGCAGGGGCGGCAATGGCCAGTTTATCCCACAGCGAAAGCTTAAACACCCCGGCATTTCCGGCCGCAAAAGAAGCATTGGCGGCCAACAAACATAAAGCCAACAGAACTACTTTTTTCATATACCCTCCTTAAATTTTACTGACAGTTTATTCTAGCAATTTCTGGGCAAAAAAAGGCAAAAAATCCTACAAATTGCTAAAATATATAATAATAAAGAGGTATTAGATATGAAAATAAATTTGGCGTCTTTTAATCCTTTAACTGCGGATGTATCTGCCAACGCGCAACACATTATTGCTTTGTTAAAAGCTCCCGCCCCAAAGGCGGACTTGCTGTTACTGCCCGAAGCCGCCTTATGCGGTTGCCCCATGCTGGATTTATTTGAGGACGAGCGCCTGCTTAAACAATCCGCCGCGGCATTAAAAGAAATTGCCAAATTAACCCAAAACACGGCCTGTGTGTTGGGGTTTCAGGATAAACTGGGCAAAGAGTTTGTTACCGCTGCCGCTTTTATTTATAAAGGGAAAATAACCAAAATTTACGACAGTGAAACCATTTCTTTTGCCGGTCAAAGCCTGCAAATAGTGTTGGGGCCGCTGCAAGACGCACCCCGCGAAGACGCCGACGTTATTCTCCACCTTACCGCCCGCCCCTATGAAAAAGGCAACGTGGCAGAACGGTTGGACGAATTAAAAAAGCAAGCTAAAAAACGCGGTACAGTTATATTGGAATGTAACTTGCTGGGCGGCGGTGACGGGCTTATTTTTGACGGGCTGTGCGCCGCTGCCACTAAAAGGGGAGAACTCTCTTTACTGGGGGAACTGTTCCGGGAACACATCAACACCTGGGATTCGGAAGAAAAACCCCAAATTGTTTCTTACAAGGCTGATCCTCGTGGCGAGGTGTTGGACGCATTATCCTTTGGCCTGGGGGATTTTGTACAAAAAGCCGGATACAGCAAAGTTATTTTTGGTTTAAGCGGCGGGTTAGATTCTGCCGTTACAGCCGTGCTGGCCGCCAGTGCATTAGGGGGGGAAAGCGTGTACGCCGTGTCTTTACCTTCTTATTGTACCAGTGATTTAAGCAAATCCTTAGCGGGGCAGCTGGCGCGCAACTTGGGAATCAACTTAGAAGAAGTAGCCGTAAAACCGGTATTGGACGGTATGAAAAACGCGGTGGGGCATATTGTGTCGCATTTAAAAGACATTACGGAACAGAAATTGCAGTCCCGCCTGCGCGCCAATATTTTGTTTACGCTTGGGGGGGAATACGGCGCTATGCCTATTTCCACCGATGATTTAAGCGAACTGTCCGTAGGCAGCTGTGTGTTGTACGGAGACACAGCCGGACGCTTGCTGCCGCTGGGGGACGTTTTTAAAACGGAACTTTATGACTTGGCTGCCTACATCAACAAAAACCGTGAGATTATCCCTCAAGGGATTATAGACCGGGCCCCCACTTCTGAGCTTCGCCCTAATCAAAAGGACGAAGATACCCTGCCCGCTTATCCGCTTTTGGATAAAATTATCCCGCTGTACGTAGCCCAGCGTTTAACCCCGCAGGAAATTGCCCGCAAATGTAAGGCCTCTGTACAAACGGTAACGGAAGTATGCCGTTTAATAGACGGGGCGGATTACAAACGCGCCCAAACCGCGCCTATATTAAAAGTAACGCGCCGCTTGTTTACGGACTTGCAGCGCCCTGTTACCAAAAAAATTAATCTTTAAATTTTGCTGCAAACCCGGCCGGGCGGAATAGCTTTCCCCCGGCCGTGGTGCGTGTAAAAATTATGAAAAAATCCTTGCTCAAAAAACCGTTAAGACGCCGCCTTTTCAGCCTTACCAGCCCCATTTTTGTAGAAACCTTGCTGATTATGCTGCTGGGCGCTACGGACGTGGTAATGCTCAGCCGTTATTCAGATGACACCGTAGCCGCTGTTGGAGTGGTAAACCAACTGCTAAACCTGGTGTTTATTTTATATGGAATTACCACATTGGGTACGTCTGTTTTATGTGCGCAGTATTTGGGGGCACGCCAGAACAAAAACGTGATGCAGACGATTGGCGTTTCTTTAACGGTTAATTTGGTGATGGGGGTACTGGTTAGCTTAAGCTTGTATTTGCTGGCGCCGCAACTGTTGGGATTAATGGGTTTAAATGAGGAGTTGATTGCCCGCGGAAAAACCTATATGCAAATAGTAGCCGGTTTTTCTTTTTTTCAAGCGGTGGCTATGACGATGTCTTCCGTACTCAGAAGCCACAACCAAGTCCAGTATCCTATGTATGTTACCTTGTTTATGAATATTCTTAACATAGCGGGTAACTATTTGCTGATTTTCGGTAAGTGGGGCTTTCCCGCACTGGGGGCGCCGGGGGCGGCTATATCCACATCGGTATGCCGGCTGATTGCGTTGTTTTTATTGGGGTACATTTTGTTTAAAAAAGTGGTGCCGCAGTTTAAAGTTTCCTGCTTGAGGCCGTTTCCGTGGGATAAGGTAAAAAATTTGATGATTATCGGGCTGCCGGCCGCAGGGGAGCAGGTATCGTACAATTTATCTCAAATAATGATTACGTACTTTTCCGTTATGATTGGCACGGCGGCATTAACGGCCCGTACGTACGCAATGAATATAGTGATGTTTTCTTATGTGTTTGCCATTGCCTTGGGGCAGGGGGCCGCTATATCCATTGGGCATTTGATTGGGGCGGACAGGGATAATGCCGCATTCTCGGTGGAAAAGTATTCCATTCGCTTATCCGTTATAATCAGTGTATTAATTTCTGTTATAACAGCTTTAGCGGGAACGAATATTTTTAAATTGCTGTCCTCTAACCCGGAAGTCATCAAAATAGGGGCGGCGGTATTGTATATTGATATTGTATTGGAAATAGGGCGGGCGGTAAATATTACGTCCGTCAACTCCTTAAACGCGGCGGGGGACGTATTTTATCCGTTCATCACCGGTGTGATTGTGATGTGGGGGGTAGCCACGCTATGCGCGTATCTATTGGGCGTATGGTGGGGGTGGGGCTTGGCCGGTATATGGCTGGCAATGGCGTTGGACGAAAACATCCGCGCCGTTGTTTTTGAGCGCCGCTGGAAGAGCCGCAAGTGGGAAAGCAAAGCCTTTGCACGGCGCAAGGCCTAAAATTTGCTAAAATATTGTATATGAACGATTTGTACCGCGATTACGATGTACCGCAAGATTTAAAATTTAAAACCGCCGACATACTGCGTATGGGCGGGTTGGAATGTTCTGCCCAGTTAAGCACCAAATACTTTGCCAATGTGTTTACAGCGCCTAATAAAATAACGGCGGCATCGGTAGAGGTTAGTTTTTCCGTGGCGGATAAAACGATGTTGGTGCGTGGGCGCGTATGGGGGAAAAGAGAAGTACAGTGCGCCCGTTGCCTGCAGATGACCCAGCAGGACTTTAATGAAGAATTTGTAGAAACATATAGCACGAAATCAGAAATAATTGATATAATGTTACTTGTGGAACAGACGCTGGCTTTGACCGAAGAGATACGTTTTCTTTGCAAGCCGGACTGCAAGGGGCTTTGCCCCGTCTGCGGGCAGGACTTGAATGCCGCCGAGTGCGGCTGCAAGCCGGAGCGTTTGTCGCCTTTTGCTGAGTTAAAAGGAAAATTCAAGTAAGAATTAATTGATTTTTACTGATGTATATAGGAGTAATAAAAAATGCCGAATCCGAAGAAAAAACACACTCGTTCCCGCCGGGATTTAAGAAGATCTCACAATTCTGTGATTGAAGTGGCCCAGTTGGTGGAATGCCCTAACTGCAAATCTGCCCGCTTGCCTCACAATGTTTGCCCGAAATGCGGTTTCTATAAAGACCGGGTGGTTGTGGCTCCCAAAGCTGCCAAAACCGAAGAAAACACTGACGCTAAATAAACATTTCTTATGAAAATAGCCCTGGACGCCTTAGGCGGAGATTTCGGTGCTAAACCCAATGTGCTGGGCGCGGTGAAAGCGGCCAAAACCCTGGGTATCCAAGTGATACTGGTGGGGGATGAGGCCGTTATTAAGCGTGAACTGCATGAAATGGGATATGCGGACACGTTGCCGCACGGGATCTCTATTGTTCACGCCCCTGATACCATAGATATGGGGGCGGAACCTGCCAAAGAATGCCGCAACAAAAAAGGCGCAAGCATTATTGTTTGTGCAGATTTGGTGCATAAAGGCGAGGCCGACGCTTTTGTTTCCGCCGGCCACTCCGGGGCGGCTATGGTAGCGTCGCTTTTTCGCATGGGTCGCATTAAAGGGGTTGTACGCCCCGCTATTGCCACACCTATGCCTACCTATAAAGGCGTAAGCCTGTTGTTAGACGGCGGCGCCAATGCAGACTGCAAGCCCATACATTTGTTGCAGTTTGCCGTTATGGGTTCGGCTTATATGGAAAAAGTGTTTGATTTAAAATCCCCTTCTGTGCGTATTCTTTCCATCGGGGAAGAAGAAACCAAGGGGAATTTTTTAGTTAAGCACACCATTCCCCATATGCGTGAGATAGGGGTAAACTTCCAGGGAACCTTGGAAGGGCGCGATGTAAACACCGGCGAAACAGACGTAATTATTTGCGACGGTTTTGTGGGCAACATCGTGCTTAAAATGGCCGAAGGTTTAGCCAAAACAATGATTAATATGATTAAGCGGGAAATCAAAAAACGCCCGCTTGCCGTGTTGGGTGCTTTGTTGGCGCGCAGTGCCTTTAAAGCTGTAAAAGACCATACCAACCCGGATTGTTACGGCGGAGCCCCGTTGGTGGGGGTAAACGGCGTAGCCATTATTTCCCACGGTAAATCCAACGATACAGCCATCTTCCACGCGTTGAAGACGGCCAAACGGCTGGTGGAAAAGAACTTTGTGGGGGATATAGCTTCCCGTATAGCTTCGCTGAAAGATACTTTCTCTGCCATTGAAAGTGAAATGCAGGAGGAAGAAAAATAATGGATTTTAAAGGTAAAAATGTAATGGTTACCGGTGCTACCCGCGGCATAGGGTTGGCTATTGCCCAAGCCTTTGCGCAGGCGGGGGCCAACTTGGCTATATGCGGCACGCACGAAGACGCCGTAAAAAAAGCAGTGGAAGATTTGTCTGCCCTTGGGGTAAAAGTGATAGGGCGGACGGTGAACATTGCCCAAGCTAAGGAATGTGAAGATCTCGTGGCGGACACGGTAAAAGAATTAGGCTCCGTGGACGTTTTGGTAAACAATGCCGGTATCACCAAAGACAATTTAACCGTGCGTATGAGTGAAGACGACTGGCGCGCCGTGATTGACGTAAATTTAACTGGAACGTTTTTTATGGCTAAAGCGGCGTTAAAGGTAATGTTTAAAAAACGTACGGGCAACGTGGTAAACATTTCTTCCGTAGTGGGGGAAATGGGCAACGCGGGGCAAGCCAATTATGTGGCCAGCAAAGCAGGCATTATCGGCCTGACCAAGACCTTAGCCAAGGAGTTTGGTTCCCGCAACATCCGCGTAAATGCGGTGGCGCCTGGGTTTGTGCGTACGGCTATGACGGACGCCCTGCCGCAGGACGTAAAAGAAAAAGCGTTGGAAAACGTACCGCTTAAAAGATTTGCAGAAACGCAAGATATTGCCAAAGCAGTTTTATTCCTGGCAAGTGAAGATGCCTCTTATATTACGGGGCATATTCTGTCCGTCAATGGCGGACTGTATATTTAGATGGGACAAGGGGATACCCTTTTTTAAAAAATCGGAGGACAAAATGTCTGAAACTATACAAGAAAGAGTCAAAAATATCATTATTGAACAATTGGGCGTAGAACCGGAACAAGTAAAACCGGAAGCTCAGTTCGTCAATGACTTGGGCGCTGATTCATTGGATACGGTAGAACTCATCATGAATTTGGAATCGGAATTTGACATCGAAATCCCTGATGAAAAAGCCGAAAAAATCAAAACCGTAGGCGAAGCTATTGAATACATTGAAGCCAACGCCAAAAAATAATCGTGTTTACGGAAATTGAGCGTATCATAGGATACAGCTTCAAGAATAAAGACGTTTTAAAGGAAGCACTCACTCACAAGTCTTTCGCCGGGGAGCACCGCAGCGCAAAACACAACGAGCGCTTGGAATTCCTGGGGGACAGCATACTGGGGGCCATTGTGGCAGATTATATCTACAACCAATGCCCACACGTAGAAGAGGGGGTGCTTTCTAAGATTAAGTCAAACTTAGTTTCGCGCCATAATCTTTATTTTTGGGGCAAACAGATGGATTTAGGAGCTTTTATAGCCCTGGGTCACGGCGAGATTGCCACCGGCGGCCGCACAAGAGACAGCATCATCTCCAACGCGGTGGAAGCCGTCATAGGCGCCGTATACATTGACGGTGGATACACTGCTGCCGAGCAGGTGGTCTTGCCTTGGGTTAAAACCCAACATTTAACGCAGGACAGTGGGGATTTTAAAAGTTTATTGCAGGAATTTGTACAAAAACGCAGTAAACATACCCCTGTTTATGAAGTGATACAAACCGTCGGGCCGGAGCACGATAAAGTATTTACCGTGCGCGTTAGCTTAGACGGTAAAGAGCTGGGCATAGGCAAAGGCCGTAACAAAAAACAGGCCGAGCAGAGCGCCGCTCAAGCTGCGTTTGAGCATTTAAAAAACAAGTAATATGAATAAAAAGAACTCCGCCAGAATTACTGCTCCCATAGAAAAAATACAGGTTAAAGTGCAACAATCTGTGTTGCATAAGCCGATGGTATGGGTGGGTATTTTGGCGGCGGTTCCGTTTTTGATTATGCTGGCTTTTACCTTTAAAAGCGGCTATACTCCGCAGAGCGGAAAAAGCAAAATAGAAAAAATTATCGTTTCCAAAACGCCCATGCAAATGGCCGAAGAAGCTACACAGGCACTGCAAAAGAAAGACACCCAAACTTTTTTTGATATTGTGGACAAGGCGAAGGACTATAACCTAGTAAACAGCAAAGGTGATACCGTGCTGTTGGTGGCTGTGTCTTTAGGAGATTTGGATTCTGTTTTAAAACTGCTTGCATTGGGGGCAGATGTAAACAAGCAAAACTCTTATACGCGCGATACGCCGGTTTTGCGCAGTTTATACACCAATCACGATGACATCACCCGTTTATTGGTGGAAGCCGGTGCCAATTTAAATATAGAAAACAACTATCGCCACTCTCCTATGTTTGTAGCCGTGGAAAAACAAAAAGGGGAATTTGTTGATTTATTTATTACAGCCGGCGCGCAGGCGGGGATAAATTCGGACAATTTATTTCGTTGGGTTACCAAACGCAATAACTTAGGCATTTTGGCTATGTTAAAAGGCGGGGTAAACCCGAATGTAAAAAACAGCCAGGGGAACACGCCGCTCATTATTGCAGCGTCTATCGGAGACGTGGAAGCCGTACGCAACCTGCTTGCCTACCGGGCCGACCCCAATGCCGCTAATAATGACGGCAACACCCCGCTTATTTATGCGGCCCGTTACAATCACCCGCAAATTGTTTATGAACTAATGAGGCCTTACTCTTTAGTGGCCCCGGTGGACGTGAATATTCAAAACAAACAAGGGCAAACGGCTTTGTATTGGGCGGCCTCCCGCGGGTATGAAGAAGCCGTAAAACGGCTGCTGGCGGCCAATGCCAACCGGAACTTAAAAGCCAAAGACGGTTTAACCGCCCGGGACATAGCCCAAAAGAAGGGAAGAAGCAACATAGTTGCTTTGTTTGATATGGATCCTGTTGCCGTAAAAAATATGGTAATAGCGATGGACAACGCCCGCATTGCCGAGCAACGCCGCAAAGAAGAGGCGGCCCAAGCAAAAGAAGAGGCAGAAAAACAAAAACAGCAAGCGGCCCAAGCACAAGCCCAGCAACAAGCGGGTTACATTGGCCGCAGACGCCGCCAAGCCAATAAGGCAATGGTTCAGCCCACCAAAGCGCTTGAACAACCGGCTAAAACGCGTAATGCTTATTCACGCAAGAGCCGTTAAATGGTTTTTATAATAGCTTTTAATACCCCGGGTTTAGATGTAGCCGGGGTATTTTTTTAGATAAAAACAACTTGTTTCCGCCTATAAAAGAAGGTTTAAGCTCTTAACGTCCTGCGCGTTGGCCCCTAAATTAAAAAAGACTATTTTCATTACATCCTTCCGTTTAGCCGGGAGGCATCAGTTCTTCCCTCTTAGCGTGGGGCTTAGGCGCTTCAGCGTAACGGCCATTTGGTGCCCCACCTAAACATTAAAGCGATAAACCTCTCTATCCAATACATAACCACCGGCGGTTAGTATATTTAAAAGAAAACAAGTATTTTAGTTAGATGGTGATGAGGTTAAACATAAAAAAACCGCACAGCGTAAAACTGTGCGGTTAAAAAGGTACGGCAATAATTTAGGGGTGGATTTTATCCATCATACGCGGGAACGGAATGGTTTCGCGCACGTGTTGCAAACCGCAAATCCAACGCACCATACGTTCAATACCCATACCAAAGCCGGAGTGCGGCACACTGCCGTAACGGCGCAAGTCCAGATACCAATCATAACCTTTGGGGTCTAAGCCTTGTTCTTTGATGCGTTCCAAGAGGGCGTCGTAATCGGCTTCTCTTTCGCTTCCGCCAATAATTTCACCGGCGCCTTCCGGGCCAATTACGTCCACCGCCAACACCACTTTGGGGTTTTTGGGGTCACGTTTCATATAAAAGGCTTTAATGGCGGCCGGATAGCGATGAATCATAATAGGCGTGTCATAGTCTTCACCCAATAAGGTTTCTTCGTCGCCGCCGATGTCTCCACCCCAGGGGGTGTTGTTGCCTTTTTTATGCAAGATTTCAATAGCGTCTGTATAGTCTATGCGGGGGAATTTCTTTTCCACCGTAGCTTGCAGTTTGGAAACATCACGCCCTAAGGTTTTTAAATCTTCGGCGCGGTTTTTAAGTACTTGGGCCACGATGTATTTGATAAAATCTTCGGCCAAGTCCATATTGTCGTCCAAATCATTATAAGCCACTTCGGGTTCCACCATCCAGAATTCGGTTAAATGGCGGCGGGTTTTGCTTTTTTCTGCGCGGAAAGTAGGCCCAAAACAATACGTGCGGCCCAAAGCCATAGCGGAGGCTTCCCCATAGAGTTGACCGCTTTGGGAAAGGAAGGCTTTTTCACCAAAATAATCGGTTTCAAACAGCGTGCTGGTTCCTTCGCAAGCGGCTGGGGTTAAGATGGGGGAGTCCGACAAAACAAACCCGTTTTTGTGGAAATATTCGCGTATAGCAAAAATAATTTCATCACGGATGCGCAAAATAGCCGTTTGGCGAGCAGAGCGCAGCCACAAGTGGCGGTAATGCATTAAGAATTCCGGCCCGTGTTCTTTGGGGGAAATGGGATAATCTTTGGCCATTTGCAATACTTCTAAATTCTTAACACCCAGTTCAAACCCTAAAGCGGAGCGTTTGTCTTCACGCACGGTTCCGGTAACAATGATGGAAGATTCTTGGGTTACTTTATCGCCCAGTTCAAATTGCTCGGGGGAAACTTCCCCTTTAAACATAACACATTGGATAATGCCGCTTCCGTCGCGCAGCTGCAAAAAGTGCAGTTTGCCGCTGGAGCGTTTATTATACAGCCAGCCCTTTAAAGTGATTTCTTGGCCTACGTATTGGCCCACGTCTTTTACGCGAATTTTGCTAGACATAATTTCCCTCATAACCTTCAGAAATAAAATATACATATATTTTAGCTTTTTAGAATAGAAAAAGAAACGCCTTCCTCCACAATAATCCTTATCAGATTGTTTTTATAAAATCTAACCGTATGCGAAGGAAAGTAGAATGGCTAATGCAGAATGAAATATAATTTATGTGCTTGCTGTACAGGTTGTGCAAACGATACAAGACATAAAATACCAGAAAAAGAGTTTTATTTTTATTTCCGGATATGCTATAATAAATATGTTCTTAGAAGTTCCCGCACTAAGAAAGCAAAACAATTTTTTGGGCGTGTAGCTCAGCTGGGAGAGCGCCTCGTTCGCAACGAGGAGGTCGTCGGTTCGATCCCGATCACGTCCACCATTTAAATACATACCACGCTTAGGCGTGGTTTTTTTATGGCTTTGTAGCCGCAAAAATGCTTGCGAAGAATGCCTCAAACCTCGTCAATGCACTCCTTGTTTATATACCAAGTTTAGACGTATTATTTAGGATTTGGAAGCGTTTTATAGAAGGAAAGAAATTCTGCACCTCTACTATCCACTACCCTTATTCTTAATGGGAGGCTTGTTTCTTACCTACTGCCAGAGTGGTGCAGTTTTTACACGTAACAGGCAGGGCCCATAAAAATATAGGTATAAAGGCCCTTGTTTTTTGAATATTCATTTGTTAAATTTTAAGTATAAGAAAGAGTATAACCTACTTAAAAGCGTTTGCAAACGGCTTTTAAGCAGGTGGTTTTTATTAATATAGTTAAGGATGTTATTATGAAAAAACTTATCTTGCTTTTGTCCGTTTTTGGAATGGTGAGTGTTGCTTCTGCCAGTTCTATGGTGGATAATGGTGATTATGTGTCCTTACAAGTAGGCAACCAAACGGTGGAACGTTTGCGTGCTACTGAGAAGCAAGAGTTCTTGCTCTCTAATATTTTGTATCCCAAACGTAAAAGAAGCCTTAACGTACGGGTCTTGTTTAATCGTTTATTAAGATCTATGTATGACCCGGACTATTTGCAAAAGAACCCTTATTATAAGCCTTCCATAGAGGCCGTTTATCCATACGTGGAACAAGCCTGGAAAGACTGGCGCAACGCGGCCAATAGTTGGTTGCCGCAAAAGTACCAGCTGCCTAATTTAAAATTTTCGCTCATTGATGCCTATGCAAGCACCGCACCTGTAAACACGGCTGCCGTTCAGCTCTCCTTAGAAGTAATGACGGAAGATGTTTATTCTCCAACCAGCGAGAGCGGAGACATCCGCGGGATAGGTCTTTCCTATTACACCAAAGACGGGGCAGGCTATGGACGGCTGATTTTTATTATGCAAAAAGCTTGGGTGGATTGGATTGCTTCGTTAGACAAATCCCCCGAAGAACAGCAAAAAGCGGCCGAAGCCTATCGTGCGGCTGTCGTCGAGCAGATAGTCGGCTCTACCGACAACAGCGACACTCTAGTGCAACAGTATCTGAATGCTATGCCTTTAGACAAGCCGGAAACTTGGCAAACCGAAGGCCCGTGGGCTTATTATAACCAACAAGTTATGACCCACGAATTAGGCCACATATTGGGTTTGGTACACATTGATAATGAGCCCAACTCCATTATGTCCCCTACTGTGCAAGGGAAGCTCTCTGTTGTGCTGCCCTCTAATGAGGACGGATTACGCTTGGCTACTTTAGTGTGTTGGTATCATAACCAACGGGCTAAACGCACGGTGTGCGTACCGCTTACCCAAAAGCAAGACACGCAAGAGCGCCAGCAGGCTGTTAAAAAAGCCTTGTTAGATTTGAAAAAAATGCAGTTGGTGTCAGACACTATTCCGTCTGCAAAAGTATCTCCTCTTCCTACTTCGGTGCCGCAGATGGATATTGCCGGTTACACGCCTGCCCCGGCTCAAAAACCGGCGCGGGCCTCTGCCAAGTCTGCAATGAAATTTACGCCTCCGTCTGCCTTGCCTCAGCCGGTTGCCCAGCAGCCTAAGCGTCAGCAAGCTTTTGCTTTGCCTTCGCAACCAAACAACTACCACCCCACTATCAACCGTGCGGCTCCAACGGCTTATGCCGACTTGCAAAATGCCCGTCCCAACCCATTAAAAGTGCAGGGCCATCAACCGGGTGTTTACACAGCATCTTTGCCGCGCACAAAAGCACAGGGGAAAGCGGGATCTGCGTCCGCGGGGCAAGTTCAAACACCTGCTGCGGGGGGTACGCAAAAAGCCAAGCCTATTTGCTTTATTTGCGGCAAAGAAATAGAAGGAAATGATTATTATTCCTTTACCGAAAGCCGCCACGTACACAAACATTCCGATTGCGCCTACCGTGCTTTTGCCCGTTATCATAAAACCGATAACGAAAGCTTAGCCCGGTATGAAGACTTTTATTTCTTCCGTATTCCGCAGGACGTGGTACAGGCTAAAGAAGATATGCGCAATTTAGGCTTGAACTTTATGGACATCCGGCGCTATGCCGCCAAGGACGCCCGCGAAGCGGCCCAATCGCAAAAAACGCTGGCTGCCGCTAACCAAGCCCGCAGCAAACGTGCGCAAAAAGACCAAAAATGCCGTTTTTACGTAAGGGTCACCGCTACGGATATACAGCGTTTTGTGGCAGAAAACAGAGACATTCTTCGCTCTATACGTCAAAAGGTTAATGCTTCCGCTTCTTTGTCTAAAAAAGAAGCTATGATTAACCGCCAGTATCAGCAGTTAAACGCCAATTACAAGCTTACCCAATATTGTGAAGGAACTGCCCAATAAACATTCTGGTAATAAAAAAGAGGCCTTTCGGGGCCTCTTTTTTATGGGGGCCAATGGCGGTAAAAAGCATACAGTCTATTACTTTGGCAACTGTCCCTTTATCCAAAGAATGCGGGCTGTTAATGCGCTAGGATTACTGGAAGGGGATAGTATGGCAGGCTCTCTTTATAAAATGCTAAAATTAATTATATGGCAAAACTAGTACGCGGGTTTAGAGACATTTTTGAACCCCAATCCAAAAATTTTACAGAACTGGAAAATTGCGCCCGGGGCGTATTTTCTCTTTATGGGTTTGGCGAGCTTCGCCTGCCCACCGTGGAACTGAAAGAACTTTTCGTTAAATCCACCGGCGAAACGACAGACATCGTCCAAAAAGAAATGTATGCGTTTGAAGATGCCGGCCACCGGCAGTTGGCCATCCGCCCGGAGGGCACTCCCGGCGTAGTGCGCGCTTATTTGGAAAATAATTTTGTGCAAGCGGCCCCGGTGCAAAAGTTTTATTACATTGGCAATATGTTCCGTGCGGAACGCCCGCAAGCGGGGCGTTATCGTGAGTTTGAACAAATAGGGGCCGAATACATAGGCAACTCTGCCCCGGCGGCGGATGCGGAAGTGATTTTGATGTTAAAAGACATTGTATCCCGCTTTGGCGCCAAAAATTACTGCGTTAAAATAAACAGCTTGGGCTGTGATAAGTGCCGCCCGGTGTACCGCCAGGAACTGATTGATTTCTTGTCTAAAGAAAAAGACTCTTTATGTGAAAACTGCCAAACCCGTTTGGAAAAAAATCCGCTTCGCGTATTGGACTGCAAAATAGACGGCCCCCGCTTTGCCGGCCGTGTACCCACTATGCACCTATGCCCGGATTGCCAAGCCCATTTTGACGAGGTTTTAGCCCTGTTAAAAGGCAAGATTGATTTTGTAGTGGACCCTATGTTGGTGCGCGGGTTGGATTATTACTCCCGCACCGTGTTTGAATTTCAAGCGGGGGACGCTTCCCAAAACGCGATTGCGGCCGGCGGCCGTTACGATACGCTTATTAAAAATATGGGCGGCCCCGCCACGCCGGCTATCGGCTGGGCAATGGGGGCGGAACGGGTGATAGCGGCCCGGGGGGAAAGTGCCTCTGCGGAAATAAAAAGCGTGTGTGTCGTGTCTATGGACAAACAATGCAACCAAACCGCGTTTAACATTATGCAGTCTTTGCGGGAAGCCGGCATACGCACCGAAGGCGGCCTGTTTGACAAAAACATCAAAGGCCAAATGAAACAGGCAGACCGCTGCCGCGCCACCTATGCCATTATTTTAGGCACAGACGAACTGGCCCAACGCCAGGCCACGTTAAAAAACCTGGCTACCGGTGAACAGCAAAAAATTTCTTTTGACGTATTAACCCAAGAGGTAAAAAAAGCATTATGAAAAGAACGAACTATTGTGGAGATGTAACTTCCAAACTTTTAGGCACCCGCCAAACGCTTTGCGGTTGGGTAAACAGCTACCGTAACCACGGAGGCGTATTGTTTATAGACTTGCGCGACCGCAGCGGCATTTGCCAAATTGTGGTGGAACCGTCTAAACCGTTTTTTGAAGAAGCCTCCGCTGTACGCAACGAATACGTAATTGAAGTGACCGGTACGGTAAAAAAACGTATTGAAGGCGCCGTAAATAAAAATATGAAAACCGGCGAAATTGAAGTACTGGCTGAAGAATTTAAGATTTTAAACACATCTATTCCGCTTCCGTTTGATGTGGAAAAATCCCGCTCGGTAGCGGAAGAAATCCGTTTAAAATACCGCTATTTGGATTTGCGCAACCCCAAAATGTTTGCCAACTTGTTGTTGCGCCACCGCCTGTCCCAAGCGGCCCGCCGGTATTTGGACGGACAAGGCTTTTTGGAAGTAGAAACCCCTATTTTAACCCGTTCCACACCTGAAGGCGCACGCGATTATTTGGTGCCTTCCCGCGTACACCACGGTGAATTTTACGCCTTGCCGCAAAGCCCGCAAATGTTTAAACAAACATTGATGGCCAGCGGTATTGACCGTTACTTCCAACTGGCACGCTGCTTTCGCGATGAAGACTTGCGTGCAGACCGCCAGCCCGAACACACGCAAATTGATATGGAAATGTCCTTCGTTACCATTAACGACATTCACGAAATTGTGGAAGGACTGATGAAAGAACTTTTTGCCACTGCCGGGGAAAGCTTACAAACGCCGTTTCCCAAAATTCCGTATAAAGAAGCCATGGATAAATACGGTTCCGATAAGCCGGATTTGCGCTATTCGTTAGAAATTAAAAATGTCTCAGGCGCGTTTAAAAACAGCACTTTTAAAGTATTTGCCGAAGTGCTGGCTAACGGCGGGGAAGTACGCTCTTTAATTGCGCAGGGCGGAGCCTCTATGTCCCGCGGGCAGATAGACAAATTAACCGAGCTTGCCAAAAAGAACGGCGCCAAAGGCTTGGTCTGGCTGAAATACAAAGACGGCAAATTGGAAAGTCCTTCCGCTAAATTCTTTACCCAGCAGGAAATGGATGATTTAATTGCCCAAAGCGCTGCCCAGGAAGGAGATTTAATCTTACTGGGAAGCGACCAACACGATAAGGTATGCCCGTTTATGGGAGCTTTACGCAAAGAATTGGTCAAAAATTTAACCCCGCATTGCAAATGGGCTTTTGCCTGGATTACGGACTTCCCGCTCTTGGAATACATTGCAGAAGAAGACCGCTGGGACGCCGCCCACAACCCCTTTACGGCCGCCCACGAAGAAGACTTGGATAAACTGGAAACTGACCCCGGTTCCGTGCGTTCCTATCAGTTTGACTTGGTATTAAACGGAAACGAGTTAGCCTCCGGCTCTGTACGCAACTGCCGCCGCGACGTGCAGGAACGCATCTTGGCTTTAATGAAGCACCCTAAAGAAGAAGCCGCCCGCCGGTTTGGTATGTTGTTAAACGCACTGGAAGCGGGTGCGCCTCCCCACGGAGGTATCGGCTTGGGGTTGGACCGTATTACCGCCCTGTTGGCGGGTGAAGAATCCATACGCGAGGTAATAGCCTTCCCCAAAACGGCGCAGGCTGTATGCCCGTTGACGGACTCTCCAAACGTGGTGGACGATATACAGTTAAAAGAGCTGGCTTTGTCCATTGTAAAATAATCTTAGAACCCCGGGCTCATCCCGGGGTTTTTTATGGAATAAAGAATACTTTGCAAGCGGGCCTTTTTTTGGCATAATAAAAATACTATGAAACGTACGTCTTTTTATGCTTCTTTGTTCACAGTAGTATCATTGGCGGCCTGCTCTCCTTCTGCTCCGCAAGAGGAGGTGCAGTCTGCCCGCCCCACGCGCGAGGCTAATGTGGAGCGTTACCTGGCTAAAGCCAAGCAAAATAATCTCTTGTCTAAACAGCGCAGTACGCCCATCAAAGCCCAGCCTCCGGTAAACATAGCAGACGTAAAAGCCCGCCCTAATGAAATGGTTTCTTTATCTTTACCGGCTGAAATGGCGGCAGTAAAAGCCAATTTAGAAAAACGCATCCGCCAAGAATACGGTGAAACGGCCGCCGCAGAGGCAGGGGCGCTTATTTTGTCGTACCATAAAGCGGCGTCTCAAGCGGCTGCCCAAGCTAGGAACCCGTCAGAATTGGCGGCTACTTTGCGCCGGTTGGATGAAGATTATCAAGATAAGTTAAACACCTTTTTAAGAAGGCAAGAAGCCCTTGCCTGGGTGCCGCCCACTCAAAAACAATTAAAAGCGGCGCGGGCGGAAATGGAAGCAAAAAATGCGTCTATGCTAGCCAGTGTAAACGATTTATACGGCTCAACCTGTGCCGAAAAAGCAAAACCTATTTTAAACGAAGCGGTAGAAGCCTATATGCAAATTTTCAGCACCGCTAAAGACGGTAAAGAAATGGATCAACGTAGCCAAGAAGCCGTTGAAAAATACAACAAGCGCTTAGCGGGAGTGGTGGCGCAATATGCAGACCCCAAAGGCGCTATGAGCGAGGAAGACTTGCAGGCTATGCGAAGCGAAATGATTGCCGCATACCTGGAAGTGGAACGCAAGTTTGAACAGTTGTACGGCAAAGAGGCGGTATTGGAGATACGTCCGTTTTTTAACCAAATTTTAAAAAATGCGGCAGCCTTGGGCGCAGCAGACACGCGCCAGAGTTACAAGCGGGAAGAATTGGCCCGGCTAAATAAAATTTACCAAGAACAGCTTTCCGCTATGCAAAAACGCTTTAATGCACGCTTAAAACAAAAAAATAAACGATAATAAAAACCCCGGGCTTGTATCGCCGGGGTTTTTGTACAATAATAGTAATATGAAAAACAAAATATTGGTATATTTGCTTCTTTTTATTATTCTGTTGCTGGCGGGGGGAATTTTAGCCCTTTTACGCCCGGGTGTAGGCCAAGGGAATGTTTCCGGTTATAACGGGATAGAGGACTCGTTAAATCTTCAAAATACGCAGCAAACTCCTGCGCAAAATTTAGCCAGTTTAAAAGAAACGGAGTTGTTGGGCGGGGCGGCAAACTCCCCGGCGGCCCCGGCTTATAATTATAATGCTGGTGTGACGCCGGTGCCGGGTGTGCGCGCCCCTGTCAATGCCGCTGCCGGCTTGCAGGCCCCCACGGCTGTAAATCCAAGATATTCCCATACAACTAGACGCCCCGCATCCCCCGGCCAAACCCGTTTGCCAGGCGGCTCGGCTTCCGCCTCCAGTGCAGGGCTTGGTGGGGCACGCTCCGCCCCCAACACACCGGGCCGGCCGGTTTCGTCCGGGCTAAGAGGCACACAAAACCTGCCCGAAACAGACGCTTACAAAGCCGCCAACCAAACTTTGCTTTCTTACCTGGCCCCCAAAGACCGCAAAAAGCAAGAGGCTCTTATGCGGCAAATGGACGGCTTTAATAGCTTACTGGATAATGCCATTGCCCGGGCTACAGCGCCCAAATCCAAACGGCAGGCTATGGTGGAGAAATACACACGCAACTCCGGCCCGCAGGCTTTAAAAAATGCAGGGGGCCCGTTTGCGGAGGTTTTAAATCAAATTTCTTCACAAAAAAGCTCCGTGGTGCGCAGTATGACGGACAATTTTGGCTCGTCTTTTGGGCAACAGGCCGGTAAAATTATGGATAATTTCCAAAAAGAAGCCGCGGCCGTCACTAACCGAAGTGACTTAACCCAACAACAAAAAGGGGACGAAATCCGCAAAATCAATAATAAATACCAAGGCCAATTAGCCCGTTTAACGCAGTTGGGTTCCCTGCAAAAAATGGAAGAAGAACAGCGCCAGGAAAATGAATCCTATTTAGCCTTGTTGGGTGAAAAATTCAACCAGCCCACCCAAGACGCCGCCCGCGGGATATTGGATAACTTTACTACGCAAAAGATGAACTTAGTCCGCCAAGGGCTTCCGGCGGCTGAATTTCAGGAAAAATATTTAAAACTTAAACAAGAAACCGATGATAAAGTCCGCGAAGCCGTCTTCAACGCCAACCCCGGCCGTATGGATACGGGGGAATTATTAGAGCAAGTAAACCGCCAAAGCGCGCGTGAACAAATAGCACGCGATAAAGAGGCCGTAGAAGCCGGTTTAAAGCAAGACCAGCGGGTATATGTATCTGAGGACGTAAAACAGAAATACCGCGAGAATTTTGCCGCGCAGCGCGCCAAAGATCAAAAAGCCATAGAACAAGCCTATGGGGCCGAGGTGGCCGCCCAATTTACAGAAATTGACCAAGCCTATGAAAAAGAGGTATTGGAAAATTTTGACTCTCAAGAAGGACGCCTGACCGTGAACGAAAAAAACCAAGCCGCGGTGGAAAAGCGCAATAAAGCCGTACAGGCCTTATTGGAAAAAGCCCAAAAAGACCCAAAGTTTAAGGAAAAACAAGCCGCACAAATGGAAACAGAAATAAAAAAACAAAACGAGAAAACTATTTCCCAAATTATGCAAAGCGATGAAATGCGCCAGTGGCCCTCTTCGGCTAAAAAAGATTACGAACAACAGGCCCGCACTATTTTGGATGATATGGCCAAACAGCTCTCTCAAGCGGCCGTTAACGCTACCGACCAAAAAGCCTATGAGCAGGAAGCCCAGCGTATTCAACAAGCGGCCCAGCAACGCTTGCAAAATATTCAGGTAGCACTTCCTCAAGCGCCGGCCCAATAGAGACACCCTCTTAAACTAAACCCCGCCTTACAAGCGGGGTTTTTTATTGTATTAAAAGAGGGGGGAAAATGCGCTACTTCTTAATACTGTATTTCAGCCTTTTGCTTGTTTATTTGCCCTATGCAATGAAAGGGTAAGTTAAAAAATAAGCACTAATAACATTATACTTTTGTAAACCCAAGCTAAACCATCTGTTAAGGGACTGGTTAATAAGGGGGGATAGTAATAGGGTTAGGCGGATGATTACTTTACAAATTGGCTTTTGCACGTAGCAGACTGGAGTTATAAAGAGATTAGGTTATACAACAAAAAACAGGCCCCTTTATTAAAAGGAGCCTGTTTTAAATTTAACGTTTCATTATAAAGCCTGTACAAATTCCGACAATTTTTTACCGTCATCCGTACCGTCATTTTTTATATTGGAGCGGCCACCCAAGCCCTGTGTCCAAGACACAATGCAGGTGGCAGAGCCTTCATCACGGCGGCAGACTTCTACCGTACAATTATTATTTAATGTATAAGTAAAGTTTTTGGTAGAAAATACGGTTCCGTTATCCTTGCTATCCCATTGTCCGCCTTGTAAATCAGCGTCTAACCCAGTGTTATTATCAGGGCATTCTCCAGGCATATTTTGCTGATAACGCTGAATAGAATCCAGCATAGCTTTTGCGTTTACAAAGCCTTCCGATAAACGCGCTTTTTCCACCGAGATGGTATATTGCGGAAGCGCAATGGCGGATAAAATACCAATAATCAGCACTACCACTAACAACTCTATCAAGGTAAAACCCTGTTTATTTTGCATAAAAAGTCTCCTTACTTAAATATAAAAACTGCTCACCTTGTATAGTATAATAAAAAGCTTGGCCAAGGCAAGCCCTAAAAATTGTTTGAAAAAATTTAAAAAATATATATAATAATATATGAACATATATTCATATATTTAATTTGAGGTTTCTATGCCTATTAAAAAAACATCGTCTAAACCTTGTGTATGCGCCAAACCGCAGGCCCACCGCCAAGCGGCATTGGCCCTTAAAAAGAATGCTCCGGATGAAGAAGAATTGTATGATTTGGCAGACTTGTTTAAAGCGTTTGCGGACTCGTCCCGCATTAAAATTTTATGGGCGCTTAGCACGTCTGAATTTTGCGTATGTGATTTAGCTGACGCACTTAAAATGACACAGTCTGCCGTGTCCCATCAGCTCCGGCTTTTAAAACAAAGCCGTTTAATAAAAAGCCGCCGGGAAGGGCAAAGCATTATTTATTCTTTAGCCGATGAACACGTTAAAAAAGTGTTTAGTTTAGGTTTAGAACACGTGAGGGAAAAATGACACATACTCATCAACATTCCTGCAGCTGCCACGGGGCCTGCCACGCGCCCGCCTTGCCGCAGAATTACACCTTAAAACATCTTTTATACGACAACCGCCCACTGCTAGTTGCTGCGGTGTTGTTTGTGCTTAGCTTTTTATTGAATGCCTATAAACCGCTGCAGTTTATACTGTCCCTGGCAGCTTGGCTTTTAGCCGGGAAAGAAGTTTTGCTTCATTCCATAAAAAACATAGCAAAAGGTTCCTTTTTGGACGAAAATTTTTTAATGACCTTGGCTACTTTAGGCGCCTTTGCCTTGGGGCAATATCCGGAAGCGGCCGCCGTGATGATTTTTTTCCAAGCGGGGGAAACGTTTCAAGAATACGCCGCCGGTAATTCCTGCCGTTCCATTAAAGCGCTGTTGGCCCTTCGCCCGCCTTTTGCCCGCCTGCAGCAAGGTTCCTCCTGGCATAAAACAGAGCCTGAACAAGTACAGCCGGGGGCGGTGATAGCGGTGTATCCGGGGGAAAAAATCCCCTTGGACGGTACCGTTATAAAAGGAGAAGCGTTTGCTGATACTTCTGCTTTGACGGGGGAATCCCTCCCGCGGCCGTTAGGCCCGGGCAGCCAGGCTTTAGCCGGGTTTGTATGTAAAGACGGAGAGTTAATCATACGCGTAGAAAAAACCTATAAAAACAGCGCCAGCGCCAAAATTTTGGAATTAGTGGAAAGTTCTTCTTCCAAAAAAGCACAAACGGAAAAATTTATTTCCCGCTTTGCCCGTTGGTACACGCCGGTAGTGGTGGCGGCCGCGGTATTAACGGCGTTAGTGCCGCCGTTGGTGTTGGCTGATGCGTCTTTTAAAGAATGGATATACCGCGCCTTGGTGTTTTTGGTTATTTCCTGCCCGTGTGCGCTGGTGCTGTCGGTACCTTTAGGCTTTTTTGGGGGGATTGGCGGCGCTGCCAAAAACGGTATTTTGATTAAAGGCGGGACGTATTTGGAACGCCTGGCCAACATCTATACCCTGGCTTTTGACAAAACCGGCACGCTTACCCAAGGCGTGTTTGAAGTACGCCGCGTAGCCCCGGCCCCGGGTATAACCTCACAAGAAGTACTGTTAGCCGCTGTTCAAGCTGAAGCCCGCTCCAATCACCCTATAGCCAAAGCTATTGCGGCGGCGGGGCCTCAAACGTCTATAAACGAGGGCGCACGTTTAACGGAACACGCCGGGGAAGGGGTGGAATTTCGCGCGGGAGACACGCTTATTTTAGCCGGTAACGAACACCTTCTCAAACGTTTTGATGTAACCGGTATAGAAGCCGGAAACGGAACCTGTGTATATATTGCCCAAAATGGCCGTTATTTGGGCCGTATAGAATTGGGGGATACACCCAAACCGGGCGCACAAAAAGCTTTGCAGGAGCTTAAAAAATGCGTTAAACAGACCGTTATATTAAGCGGGGACACGCCCGAAGCCGTACAAAAAACCGCTCAAGAGTTAGCTATCTCCCAAGCCTACGGCGGGCTCTTGCCGGAAGGGAAAGTGCACCAACTGGAAGCCTTAATGGCGGCCGCACCCAAAGGAGCGGTAACCGCCTTTGCAGGCGACGGTATAAACGATGCCCCCGTTTTGGCCCGGGCCGATTTAGCCCTGGCAATGGGAGCCTTAGGTTCGGACGCAGCCGTAGAAACGGCCGACGTAGTACTTATGACTGATGAACTAAATAAAATAGTTTTAGCCGTACAAATTGCCCGCAAAACTTTAACCGTGGTAAAACAGAACATTGTATTTGCTTTAACGGTAAAAGTGGGCATACTGGCCTTAGGTGCTTGCGGCCTGGCCAATATGTGGGCTGCCGTGTTTGCCGATGTGGGGGTATGTATATTGGCTGTACTAAATGCTTTAAGGCCGTTGTATTTTAAACCTAAAAGCCACTAAAAACAATACACATTCGTTAACACAAAAAAACAGCTGCCTGAGTATAACCCGGGCAGCTGTTTTTTAGACAGGTCTAAACCTTATAATTCACTGTATAAATCTTTATACTTTAAAAAACCATACTTTGCGTTTAAGGCGTTTTCCAGCAAGCGGTATCCCGGATAGCGGGCCTGGTGCTGAACACAAGTGGAATAAAGCCACGCCACATAATAAGCCGTCATCTCTTTGGCGGAAGCGGTTTTGTTTTGGGCGTATTTTTGGGCGTAACGGGTGTTTTGTTTAAACCATCTTTCCGTCAAAACCCGCTCTTGCGGATTATTGGGGTTAACAATAAAGGCGGCCGCCTGCGCCAACGGATAAAGCGCCTGTGCATCCAGCGTTTTAGGTAAAGTTAATTCCATTATACCGCTGGCTTGTACAATTTGGCTTTGATTCACTTGTAAAGGAACGGCTTGGGCCACCCTGTTTTGTAATACGGCGGAAAGTGTTTTGTTCAGCCGGTTTTTGTAATTAGTCAGCCTTAGCGTCTGAGCGCCGTTTTTTTGGGAAACCCGTTGCAGGCTTTTTATGGCCCCTTTGCCTAGGTTTTGGGCCTGTAGAGGGCCGTGTATAACCCCCAACAATAAAACTAAAACGGTACAAATTATTTTGTATTGCATATCCTGTTTTATTCTCCGCACAACATATTAGGAAGATTTAACTAAAATTAAAATTTTCACATACCTTAAACGCCACCGCCCCCTGCATACACAAAATTGGCAGCTATTGCGCACCCTCATAAAAGAGGCTTAACAGCTGCCAACTGGTTCTTGCAAAACAGAATACACAAGGCTATTCCAGCCCGCGTATGCGGCGGATATTGCGTTTATGCTGGTCAAAAGTGGGGCTAAATACGTGCCGGCCTGTATTATCGGCCACAAAGTACAAATTATCAAAATTCGGTTCCGGGTTTAACACACCCAAAATAGACTCATAACTAGGGTTGCAAATAGGCCCCGGAGGAAGTCCCGCATTGCGATAGGTGTTGTAGGGGGATTTTACTTTCAAATCCTTATAAGTTAAACCTTTTTTCCAATAGCGGTTTTCGCGGGTGTTGAACCCCAACGCATATTGGACGGTAGGATCCGCCTCCAGGCGTTTGCCGATTTTTAAACGGTTTAAATACACCGCCGCTATTTTGGGGCGTTCATCGTGGTGGATGGCCTCCCGCTCTACAATAGAAGCCAAGGTAAGTATTTCTTTTTCGGACAGTTTAGACGGATACTTTAAAAACAACGGCAAAATGCGCTGCTCATATTGGCCCGTCATTTCTGCCACCACCTTCTGCGCCGGGGTATTTTCAGAAAACAAATAAGTGGAAGGGTACAACTTGCCTTCCAACCCGCGTTCGCGCACGATGGAAAGAAACTCCTTAGCGTCGGTGATGTTTTTTTCGGCCAGGGCCTCGGCAATTTCTTCGCTTCTCCAGCCTTCCAGCACGGTCAGGCGTTCGTAATGGGTGCAACGCCCGCTTTTAATACAGTTGATGACTTCAAAGCTGGGAGTATTTTTGCGCAAATCAAACTTGCCGGCCTTTAAGTCTTTGGCGGAAGACGTAAGCCTTAATAATATTTTAAACGCCAACGGATTTTTGATGACACCGGCTTCCTTCAATTCCTGCGCCACAGACGCCCCGCTCTGCCCCGGGCGAATGGTAAACGTTATCAGTTCTCCTTTATCCCAAGAGAACATCTTTACCAGCCACAACACGCTTGCCAGGAACAAAAAGCAAATTAAAAAGAATATCAAAAGCCGTTTCATCTGTTTATTTCACCAATTTATAGAACGTCCGGCGGCCGATTTGCAGCACGGTTCCGTTTTCAAACGCAAGCGGAGCATCCTGCTCTGCCTTTACGCCGTTTAAGCGCACGGCCCCCTGCTCAATTAAAGCGCGGGCTTTGTTTTTGCTTTGGGCTCCGCCGGCCGCAAAAATAACAGCCGAAAGCAACGCCCCTTCCTGCGGTTTAAATTCAGGCATATCATCCGGGTTTTGTTTTTTGGAGAATACCTGTTCAAAATTGGCACGGGCCGCTTTGGCGGCTTCTTCTCCGTGGAAGCGGCTGGTAAGTAAGCCGGCCAGCTGTTTTTTGGCTTCCATCGGGTGTAAGGCTTTTACTTGGGCCATATCGGCAGAGGTAAGCAGTTCATAATAAGAAATCATCAGCTCGTCCGATATAGACATAATTTTGCCAAACATATCGTTCGGCGCGTCGTTAAGGCCCACATAGTTGCCGTAGGATTTAGACATCTTTTTCACGCCGTCAATACCCACCAGCAATGGCACCGTAATAGCCACCTGGGCTTCCTGCCCATTGTTTTTTTGTAACTGGCGGCCTACTAAAAGGTTAAAAATTTGGTCAGTACCGCCCAATTCCACATCAGCCTGCAAAGCTACCGAATCCTGCCCCTGGAACAAGCTGTACAACACTTCCAGCAAGCTAATCGGGTTACCCTGCGCCATACGCTTTTTAAAGTCTTCACGTTCCAATACTTGGGCAACCGTTACTTTTTGCAAAGTCTGCATCAAACTCTTGCCGGAGACAAACGGGTCTAACCATTCACTATTAAAACGAACCTCTGTTTTGGCAGGATCCAGCACTTTAAAAGCTTGGTCTGTATAAGTTTTGGCGTTTTCCAAAATTTTCTCACGCGGAAGAACCGGGCGGGTGGAATCACGGCCGGAAGGGTCACCTACGGCGGCGGTAAAATCGCCAATTACCAGCACGGCTTTATGCCCCAAATCCTGGAAACGGCGCAGTAAAGACAACACCACACTATGCCCCAAATGTAAATCTGAGCTGGTAGGGTCACACCCTAATTTTACGGTTAAAGTTTTACCGCTTTCCAATTTTTTGGCTAAATCGGCTTTAGTTACTACGTCCACGCAGCCGCGCGTTAAAAAGTTGATTTGTTCGTCAATAGTCATTTCTTTTTGTCTCCAAAACAGGTACTTATTTATATTTTAGCATATACAAACTAAAACCGCCTGCGTTTAAGCAGGCGGTAAACTTAATAGGAAACATCGTAACGGTTGGGCCCCGGTGTACCCGGCCAAAAACAAAGTACCAAAATGCAAATGGGTACCAAATACACCAAAATGCTCCACCAGCCGGACAAGTTAATGTCGTGCAGGCGGCGCACCACACCAAACCATAAAAACACAAAACACAACAGCAAAAAACCGCTTCCAACAAACAAGAAAGGCGTTAGCAAGAGGTTAATTCCATCGGAAGAATGCCCCAGCAACACCAAGGCCGTCCCCACTAAATATAAAGCAAAAGCCATAGCCAGGCGGACTAAAAAGGCTTTCCGGTTTAAACGTCCGTATATAGTAAACATAAAACCCCCTGTGTAGATGTAATATTTTTATAGTATCAAATAAGAAAGATTAATAAAAGTCGTACGGGTCGGCCGAGAGTTTAAACGTATTTTTTTTGTCTTCCGTACTTAGGCGGTCTAACGCCGCCACAACCGGATAATATTGCTCATCGGTCAGTTTAAAAAGCAGGTATTGTTTTTTTAACTTATCCGTCTTATTTCCGCAAGCCACCGGGCCGGCCGTTTCCTGCGTGCAGCCTTCAAACAAAGCTTTTAAACGGTTGGTTTGGCGGGCTAGGTCTTTTGCGTCTTTACTTTTTAAGGTCACGCGCACCAAACGCACAAAGGGGGGATATAAAAATGCTTCACGCAGAGCCATTTCCTGCTCGGCAGCTTGTTCCCAGTCTCCTTTTATTACCCATTCAAAAGGATAAATTTCCGGGCTGGACGCCTGTATAATCAGCCGCCCGTTAGGTACGCACGCGGCGCTGGAACGCAAGTGGAAAAGGAGCTGGCCAAATTTTTCGCTGGCGCGAAAATCCGGGCTATCCAGTTCCAAATCAGCGTCCAACACGCCGTATAAAGTAATTTTACGCCCCGTAGCCATACTGGCGGCCAAGCGGGTTCCTATTAAAATATCCGCCTGCCCCTCGTAAATAGCCTGCGCGGCTTGGTGCCCCTGGCCGGATTTGGTTTTTAAGCTGTCAGAATCCAAGCGCAAAATACGCGCCTGAGGAAAAAGTTTTTGAACTTCCGTTACTATCTTTTGCGTACCCGAACCGCGGGATTTAAAAATAACATTGGAACATTTAGGGCATTTTTGTTGCAAACTCTCCCGCGCACCGCATTTTTTACACAACAAAAAGTCACCGTCTTGGGCCGTGTTTTCGCGCGATAATATGGCCCCGCATTTTTTACACCGGGCATATTCCCCGCAGTTTAAACAGTAGTAGGCATTGGAATAACCGCGGCGGTTTAAAAATAAAAGAACCGGTTCTTTGCGGGTTAAATTTTGGCGGATTTCTTCAGCCAAAAACTCGGAAATGTATTTAGATTTTTCCGCCCGTTTACCCGTTACTTTAACTTGCGGCGTGTAATTAACTCCCGCCGGTTTTTCCGTTAACTGGTACTGCACCACACGCCCGTCTTTTACCTGCTTCATCATTTCCAAGCTGGGCGTTTGGGACACAAACACCACCATCGCCGAATGCATCAGA
>CALUUY010000018.1 GCA_944324095.1 uncultured Elusimicrobiales bacterium | reverse complement strand
CCCTAAACCGGGCCGTTATTTGGCAAAGGCCGGTTTATTGGGCGGCGTCTTTACGGGCGGCCAGGCGTGCCTTGCGGCGTTCATTAAAAAACTCAAACACTGCCGGCAGACACGAAAGAACAATAATAGCCACTATCACATAATGAAAATGGTTTTGTACAACCGGCAAATCTGCAAAAAAGTATCCGCCCAGCGTAAACAAACACACCCATAGCGCAGCTCCTACTATGTTATAAGAAGCAAAGTGGAAATACGTCATCTTGCCAATACCAGCCACAAAAGGCGCAAATGTACGGATAATGGGAATAAAACGGGCTAAAATAATGGTTTTTCCGCCATATTTTTCATAAAAAGCGTGGGCTTTGTTTAAATGGTCTTTATTTAAAAAAATACTGTCCTTACGGGTAAATACTTTGGGGCCAAACCACTTGCCTATTTCATAATTACAAAAATCACCCAATACCGCGGCAACAAATAAAACAGGTATTAAAACCCACAAATTAATAGGGCTTCCGGAGGTTGCGGCCAGCGCCCCGCAGGCAAACAGCAGCGAGTCCCCAGGCAAAAACGGCGTAACCACCAGCCCCGTTTCACAAAAAACCACCACAAAAAGCACCACATACAGCCATACGCCCATCATAGCGGCCCAGGCGTTTAGGTGCGCGTCCAAATGTAAAAAAATGTCTATTATTTGCGTTAAAAGTTCCATATACATATTTTATCAAAACTATACCGCCGTTTGTTTTACCCCGTCTATCCAGCCCCTTAAATAACTTATACAAAGGGCCCTATTTACTGAACCCTTGCTTGAAGCGTGTTTAATAAATGAGGTTTATAGGTGGCAGAGACTTCCGCCCGCACGGAGCCGCACTAACGCGCCTGAAAAACTTGCGCTTACCCGGCGCCTTATGGGTTTACCTAATATTTGATTCCCGCTTCAAATGCCATAAAAAAGCCGCGCCTTTTTTAAACGGCGCGGCTTAAAAATGAATACCGGCTAATTGGCTTGCGGTTCGTGTTTGTATTTAAAGATAAACGCAAATAACACCATTACCACCAACGCAAAACCGGAGAAGATAAACCACGAATGGCTCCACCCCTGCACGATGGTTTGGGACAAATCCGCCGGATAGGTCTGCCCGGCCGGCAACATACCGTGCACGGCAGTATAGGCATTAATGTGCACATTAACGAGTTTATTAATCACCCATTGCGCACCCAATGTACCAATCATAGCGCCAAAGCCGTTAGTCATCAACATAAACACGCCCTGGGCGCTGGAGCGGATGGACGGGTCGGTCTCTTTATCTACAAACAAAGAACCGGACACGTTAAAAAAGTCAAACGCCACCCCGTACACAATCATAGAGATAATCAACATCGTGATACCAAACCCGGTTGTCGGGTTCCCGATGCCAAACAGACCAAAACGCAGCACCCACGCGCCCATACTAATCAACATCACGCGTTTAATGCCAAAATGTTTTAAGGCAAACGGAATCAGTAAAATACACAATGTTTCAGACAGTTGAGACAAAGAAATCAACGCATTGGCGTTATTAGCCCCCCAAGAACCGGTAAACCCGGCTAAGGAGTTAAAACCGTTGATAAACGGGTTGGCATACGCGTTGGTAATTTGTAAAGACATACCCAAAAGCATAGAGAAAATAAAGAAAATAGCCATCTTTTTTTCTTTAAACAGCGCAAAGGCTTTTAAGCCCAACGCTTCGGAAAGAGATTTGGCTTTTTCTTTGCAAACCGGGCAGGCCGGCAGCGTTAAAGCATAAACGGCTAACACAAAACCTAACACCGCCGAGAAATACCACTGCATATAATTGTTTTGAAAACCGGTAAAGTTAGAGGTCAACATCGCACAGATGAAACCCACCGTACCAAATACGCGAATAGGCGGGAAGGCCGCCACCGTATCTAATCTGGCCTGGCGCAAAGCCGTATAAGCCACCGAGTTGGACAACGCCAACGTGGGCATATAAAACGCTACGCTAAGCGTATATAAGGTATAAACCGGGGCAAAATGCACCTGCGGCAAAGAGCCCATATATCCGGCACCTAACAGGAATGCCGCCGCCAAGAAATGGCACAGCCCTAACAGTTTTTGGGCGGGAATCCATTTATCCGCCACAATACCGATAACGGCCGGCATAAACAGGGAAACAAAGCCCTGCGTAGCGAAAAACAAACCAATATTTTCCGCCAGACCCACATTGGCCAAAAAAGCGCCCATGGAAGTCAAATAAGCCCCCCAAATGGCATATTGGAGGAAGTTCATTACAGTAAGACGGGTCTTGATGTACATAAGGATTTTTCCGCACCCGGCGGCTGGCACTGCTTACAGCCCGGGCGGATATAACCTCCGGTAAAATAAACTGCTGATACGGCGGTGCGTCCCTTGTATTGTACAAAAAAATATATAATATAAACACTTAAAACGCTTTACGAAAGGAGAACGTTTATGGCAGATTACAGTTTTGACATCGTATCCAAAGTAGATTTAAATGTTATTTCCGAAGCCGTCAGCACGGCCAATAAAGAAATAACCAACCGCTATGACTTTAAAGGCACCAATTCCAATATAGAGTTAAATCAAAAAGACAATGAACTCCGCCTGGCTTCCAGCGACGAATACAAGGTAAACACCTTGCGCGACATTATCTTTACCCGCATAGCCAAACGCGGTATTCCGCTTAAAAATATGCAGCCGCAAAAAATAGAAGCCGCCTTGGGCGGAAATGCCAAACAGACTGTTAAAATACAGCAAGGCATCCCGGCTGACAAAGCAAAAGAAATTTCCAAATCCATCAAAGAAGCCAAATTAAAAGTATCGGCCTCCATTCAGGGAGACCAACTTCGCGTTTCTTCCAAATCCAAAGACGAACTGCAAGCCACTATGGCACTATTAAAAGGCAAGGATTTTGGCGTAGAACTGCAGTTTACCAATTACCGCTAGGAGAGACTATGAACAAAATTTATTTATCTGCGGCCGTTTTGTTTTTGTGTGTAACGGCCGGTGCGAAGGACTCGCAAGACGCGCTGGAATTTTATCAGGCGCAATCCCGCTTAGTATCGGAAAACAAACGCCAAGACCGTGCTTACGCTGCCTCTTTAGCGGAAGCTTTATCAGTCTGGCAGGCGCAATTTCCGCAAGACAAACAAACCAAAGAAGCCCTTTTATTACAAGCGGATTTATTTACCCGTGCCGAAGATTACCCCGCTGCTTTAGCGGCGTTGTTAAAATCCCATTATTTATTTCCGGTTTCTAATGACTCGGCCCTGCTCAGCTCCCGCGTGGAAGCCGTAATGAACCAGCTGGATAAAGACCAAAAAGGCCAAGCCCTTAAACTATTGGCGCAAGACACCCAGTCTTTAAATAAAGAACAACGCCAAGAAGCCTACCTGCGTGCCTTATATTCCATCAACACGCCGGATATGTACGCGGTTACCGCCCAGGAAATAGACGCCTTTTTAGGGAACAACCCTTCTTACGCCCAAAATGATAAGATTGAAATTTTATACGGGGATTTACACCGCCGCAACCACAACCCGCTGGCGGCCGCTGCGCAGTATAAAAAAGTAAGTGCGCTTTATCCCAAAACCACTTATAAAGCAGCCAGCACCCGTATGGCGGCTGACGTGTATGCCGATGACTTAAAAGACCCTCAAACCGCCAAGGCTATGTACAACCAGGTATTAAAAAACTATCCGGATTCCATCGAAATCGGCGTAGTGTATAAACACCTGGGCATTATGGAAGAAAACAATAAAAATTATGAACACGCCTTGGCCTATTATGATAAAGCCATCGAACTCTTGCAAGGCAAACCCGCCGCCTATGAAGCGATGACCGGCAAGGCGGACGTGTATGCCAAAATGAGAGACTATCAAAGCGCCTATAATACGCTTATCAAAACGGCCGACGCATTCAACCAAGATGAAAACAAATATGTTTCCACTATGCTTAAAGCCGCAGAAGTGGCAGACCGTCGTTTAAAAGACCGCAGCCAAAAATCCGTCACGTTGGAAAAAATTCTGCTGGCTTATCCGCAAACCCACAACGCACCGGAAATTATGTTTGAACTGGCTTACTGCTATGAAAAACAAGGCAAAAACGTGCAGGCGGCTGCTATGTATAAAAAGTTAATCTTGGCCTACCCCACGGACAACTTTGCCGAAAAGGCCCAGTCCCGCCTGGACCGCTTAAACAAATAATTGGTCTAAACTAATAAAAACCCCCGGTTTATCCCCGGGGGTTTTTACTTATAAAAGAGTGAGTTTTTTACTTCTCAACAAAGAAAACGGCTCCTTCTTTCTGTGTTCACGGACGTTCCGTTTCCTGTCAAAGTATAAATGCGTGTTAACTGGGTTTTGTTTACGTTCGTCGGTACTCCCCGCCTAACTGAAAATGGAGACCGTTTGGAAACAATCTTTTGCTGTGCGTTTTATTACTGTTTGGATTTTTCTTCCATAATGTCCACAATCATAGGGTCAACCCGGCTCATACCCTGGCTGGAAATATTGCCCAGGTTTTGTATGGTTTCTTCGGCCGTATGGCCCACAAAACCTTCCACATCGGTAATGCCGTAGTCGTTTATAGCCATATAGGCACAGCGTATGGCGGAATCGGTAGAGCTGACCACTTTTAACGCACATCCACTTTTGGCGCCGTCGCACAGCATACCGCCAATATCGCTAATAATATTATTAATTGCCAGCGTAATGGCCGGCACGCAAGTGCCCCGTTGCTGATACACAATAGCCGCCGTAGCGCCCACCCCGGCCGCTATGGCGCAACCGCAGATGGGGGCCAGCTCTCCGGTAAACACTTTTACATAACCGTTTAATAAATGAGAAAGAGCTATACTTTTTAAGATGGTTTTTTCCTCCACGCCCATTTCTTTGCCCACTTTCCACGGTACCAAAATCGTCACCACGCCTTGATTGCCGGATTCCCCACTGCTCATTACCGGCACGGCACGGCCGTCCATACGCGCGTCTGCCGCACAGGCTGTTAAAATTTTGGTGGAAGAAATCAAATCCATCTGCAACAGCCCTTTACGTACCAGCTCTTTAATATAAAACCCCACCTTTTGCAAAGCCTGCCCCAACTCGGCCGCTTTTAGATTCATTTCTACGCCTTTTTTGATGTAGGCTAAATCTTGCTCATCGGCATTTTCGGCAGCGGCCAGTAAATCCGCCAAAGAAGCTTTGCGTAAAGCCTCTTTATACAAGACGGCCGTATTCTGTTGGCTTTGGGGTTTTTCCTGCTGTAAAATTCTATCGTTTACGCTTAGCAATACCACCTGCGTATGGCTGCCCGCAATAATACAATGTGCGCGGGAATTATCTTTTCCTTCGGCCTCACATTCCACATAAAAGCCGTGCACACCCGGAGCCACCTGCATAGAAAGGTTGTGTGCTTGCACCATTTTTTTAGCGCGGGCAACCAGGTCTTTGTTCGCGGCGGACAAAATTTCCATATTCAGTTCCGGCTTGGCAATCAGCAACCCCATCGCCCCCGCCAACAAGTTTCCCTTTTCTCCCTCCGTATTGGGAATGCGCACCCCCATTCCGTTTTTATAAGTGCCTGCATCCAGCTTAAAGGAAGCCTTAAGCGGGGTCTCTCCCAACGCTTTGGCCGCATACGCCGCGCATAAAGCTACCGAAACCGGCTCCGTACATCCCATAGCCGGATAGACTTGATTGGCTAATACTTCTTTTAATAAGTTCATTATATTTTCCCGTTTGCTTTTAAACTGTAATGCGTACCCTTGCCCACAATAATATGGTCATATACGCTAATGCCCAGCAGGCGCGCGGCCTCCACCACTTCCCGCGTGAGCAGAATGTCCTCCAACGAAGGGGTAGCATCGCCGGAAGGATGATTATGCACCAAAATAATAGCCGCGGCTTTGGCATTTAAAGCACATTCCACAATTTTGCGCGGGCTTACGCTTACCCGGTCTATTAACCCCGTGGCTACAATTTCGGTTTTGGTAACGGTGTTACGTACGGAAAGATAAATAAGCTCCAAACACTCTTCACTAAGGCCTTCCAGCGAGGCTTTGCAATACTCGGCCACCTGGTCGGGCGTGCGTATCACCACGCTTTCACGCACCGTTTCCAACGAATATCTTTTAAAAATGTCCCTTATCAGTTTAATAAATACAGCCGTACTGGAGCCTATCCCTTTTACACTTTGCAGCTCCACGGCGGACGCATCCAACACGCCCGATAAAGACCCAAACCGCTTAATCAGCGCCCACGCCAAGGGTTTTGTGTCCCGGCGGGCAATGGCATAAGTAAGTAAAAGTTCCAGTACTTCGTGGTCTAAAAAAGGCGTAAGGCCGCCTTCGGCAAATTTAGAACGGATACGTTCCCGGTGGCCCAGATAGGAAGGTTTTTCTTTTGGCGTCATAGCTATGTTTTTATTATACCGTTTTTAATGTTACAATAGTATAAATCTATCGCGGCCCGCCAGCGGGCACAAAAGGAAAATTATGGCAAAAAAAATAGTGGTTATCGGCGCAGGGCCGGGCGGTTATCCGGCTGCTTTAAAAGCCGCTTCGTTAGGGGCGGAAGTAACTTTAATAGAAAAAGACAAAATTGGCGGGGTTTGTTTAAACTGCGGGTGTATTCCCTCTAAATCACTGTTAGACGCCGCCCACCGCTTTGAAACCGCACGCACGCTTAGCACCTTGTGTGAAGACGGCGCCCAAGCCCACGCAGAAGCGTTAACTGCTCAAATTTCCTGGCCCAAAATACAAGCCCGCCAGAAAGCCGCCACCCAAAAATTAACCGCCGGCATTATGACGATGCTCAAAGCCAAAAAAGTAACGGTGCTGACCGGAACGGCTTCTTTTAAAAGTCCCACCGAGGTTTCCGTTCAAACCCCAAGCGGAGAGCAAACCCTCCCGTTTGACGCCTGCATCTTGGCCACGGGCAGCACGGCGTTCTTCCCCCCTGTGTTGAAAGCCGTAAAAGACAAAGTGTATGACAATTCCACCATTTTTGATATGCCCCGCCTGCCCAAAAGCATTACCATTATAGGCGGGGGTGTAATTGGCTGTGAATTTGCCGAACTAATGCACGGTTTTGGCGTACAGGTAAATATAGTAGAAATGCAGGACAGACTCCTGCCGTTAATGGATGAAGGCCTCTGCCGCACGTTAACGCAAAGCTTCACCAAGCGCGGTATAGCTGTTTATACCTCCCAAAGCGCCGTAAACGTAACCTGCACAGACGGCAAAAAAGTAGTTACCCTTTCCAGCGGAACCGTTTTAGAAAGCGATGAAATTTTAGCCGCCATCGGCCGCAGTGTGGATTTAAGCGGCCTGGGCTTAGAAAAATTAGGTATTTCCTGGAATCGCAAAGGCGTACAGGTTGACCCGCACACCCTGCTGTTAAAAGACAATATTTATGCCGTAGGTGACGTAAACGGCCTATGCCTGTTGGCCCACGCTGCCACCCGCCAAGGAGAAGTAGCCGCACAAAACGCCTGCGGCCAACCGGCCGTCTATCACAACGACCAAGTCCCTTCCGCTATTTACACCCGGCCGGAAATAGCCACCGTGGGCAAAACCAAACAAGCCGCCCAGCAAGAAGGGCTGAGCCTCAAATCCCAAAAAGCCTTTTTACTGGCCAGCGGCCGCGCCCAAACCCAACAGGAAACCGAAGGTTACTTTGAGTTATTAAGCGACCAAAACACCGGCAAACTTTTAGGAGCCAATTTTTGCGGCGCCAACGCTACGGAACTTATACACGTTGTAAGCGCTATGCTGGCAGCCGGGATGACGGTGGAAGACGCAAGGGGCATTATTTTTGCCCACCCCACATTGGCGGAATCCATCGGGGACGCGTTACACAAATGAGTTCTTTTGTTATTGTATTAGTCCGCCCGCGCGACCCCAACAACATTGGCGCCTGCGCGCGGGCTATGGCTAATTTTGGCTTTGAAGAATTGCGCATAGTGGATCCGTACGCCCCTGTATGGCAAGAAGCCGTCAGCGCGGTGGGCGCGCACGATATTTTAAAAAACGCCCGCTTGTATAACACGCTGGACGAGGCACTGGCAGACACGCAATTTTCCCTAGCCACCACCGCCCTTAGAAACCGTGTGCTAGAGCAAGAGATTATTTTTCTGCCGGATATGGCTGATTTTTTAAAAAAATCGCCCGGCCGGCGCACCGCCATTGTTTTGGGCAACGAAAAAAGCGGCCTTAGCGGCCAAGATATTGCCCGCTGCAATGCCGTGCTTAATATTCCCACCACGGCCCACCAGCCTTCCATCAACTTGGCGCAAGCGGTGCTGCTAATTTGTTATGAAATAGCCCAAGCCCAAGGCTTTAAACCCCTGCGGGGCCACAAACAAACGGTTTACCCCACAGACGCCCAGCGGGAAGTTTTGGTACACGAGCTGGACGGACTGTTCTCCGCCGCCGGATTAAAAGAAGATTGGCCCGCTTCAACCCGCCAAAATTTAATTCGCTCCGTGCTTTCCCGCCAAAACTTAGACCGAAGCGCCCTATTTGTACTTAAAAGCCTGGCCGAAAAACTGCGCCAGCGTATAAAATAAAGCCAACAAACCAATAAACCGGGTTTTTATACAGTCAACCCGGTTTTATTTTGTTAAAATATAAATAAGGAGAGCGGCCCAATATGGATTACAATATTTTGGTTATTAACCCCGGTTCCACCTCGGACGACATTGGCTATTACCGTGGAGACTCCCCCGTCTTTGAAGTAACGGTACGTTACTCTATGACGGATTTGGAACCGTATGAAGGCAAAAATGTAATCGAGCAACTCCCCTTACGTAAAAAACTGATTTTAGATTATTTAATAGACCACAAAATCCCCCTCGACGAAATACAGGCTGTTATCGGCCGCGGGGGATTTATTAAATCCATAGCCGGCGGCGTTTATGAGGTAAACGCCCAAATGATTAAAGATTTAAGCCTAGGCACTTACGGTGGCATACACCCCAGCAACTTAGGCGGCATTTTAGCCCACGAAATAGCCGAAATTTCCCACTGCCCCAGTTTTATTGCCAACCCGGTGGTCATTGATGAATTACAACCCGTGGCGCGTTATTCCGGTATGCCGGAAAATCCTCGCTTATCCATTTTTCACGCTTTGAGCCAAAAACGCGTGGCCCGTATGATTGCCGAAAAAATGGGCAAAAAATACACGGATGTAAACTGCATTGTCTGCCACGGGGGCGGCGGGGTAACCGTGGGGGCGCACTGCAAAGGGCGCGTAATAGACGTTAACAACGGCTACGAGGGAGACGGCCCGATGACCCCGCAAAGAAGCGGCGGCGTACCGGCTGCCGGATTAATGCAGATGTGCTTTAGCGGCAAATACACTGAGCGCGATATAAAGCTCAAACTGCGTGGAAAGGGCGGGCTGGTGGCTTATACCGGTACGTCTGACGTGAAAGATTTGGAAGAATTTATCCGCACCGGCATCAAGCGCCCGGGCTCTATGATTTTCTGCACGCGCGAAGAAGCTCAGCTGGCGCGGGACGCTATGGTTTATCAAATTGCCAAATACATTGGCGCTATGGCTGTGGTATTAAAAGGAAAGGTGGATTTTATCGCATTAACAGGCGGGCTTATGCACAGCAAAACCATCCCGCAGCAGTTGGGGGAATATGTAGGCTGGCTGGCGCCGTTGTATGTATTCCCGGGCAGTGAAGAAAAAATAGCCCTGCGCGAAGCCGCCCAACGGGCCTTAAAAGACCCGTCTATAGTAAAACGTTATGTTTGATTTTTGTTTGTACCAGATTAAGGAGAAAAAAAATGAAATTCAACAGTTTCGCTGACTTAATCAGCCAAGTAAAAGGCAAATCCAACCGGGTGGTAGTACCCGGCGCCAATAACAAAGAAGCCTTGCAAGCCATCAAAATGGCGGACGACAACGGCCTCATCTCCCACGGTATTTTAATCGGCCCGATAAACGCCGTGAAAGCTATGGTAAAAGAAGCCGGTCTGCCGGAAGGGAAATTTGAATTTATTGACTGCGAAGACGTCCCCACTATGTGCAAACTGGCCGTTGACCAAATTTTGGCCGGCAAGGGTGACTTTTTAATTAAAGGCCTTGTGGACACCAAATACTATATGAAAGCCATCTTGAACAAAGAAGCCCATTTGGTGCCGGAAGGGGCGCTTTTGTCCCACTTTGTGTTATTCAGCACGCCTAAATACAAAAAACCGTTTGCCGTGACGGACTCGGCCGTAGTAATTGCCCCTACCTTGGAACAAAAAGCCAAAATTGTGCAAAACGCGGTAGATACCATGCACAAATTGGGTTTGGCTGAACCGAAAGTGGCCGTAGTATGCCCGGTGGAAAAAGTGAACGAAAAAATCCCCAGCACGGTAGATGCCGCCGCTTTGGCGCAAATGAATGCCGAAGGCAAAATCTCCGGTTGTGTGGTGGAAGGCCCGTATGATTTTTATATCTCTATGTCTGCCCAGCGCGCGGCTGAAAAAGGCATCAGCGGCAAAAAGGTAGCCGGCGATGCGGATATCTTAGTACTGCCCGACTTGGATGCGGCCAACCCGCTTTATAAAGCATTGGCCTTCTTTGGGCAGGATATGGAAGCGGCTGCCGTGTTGGTGGGGCCCAAAATCCCGGTGATTTTGCCCTCCCGCGCCGATGACCCCAAAGTAAAGCTTAATGCCATTGCTTTGTGCTCTTATTTAAAAGACCAAAAATAACGTAACTGCAAAGGGCGGGCCTGGAAACCGGGGCCGCCCTTTGTTTTGTATATAAAGCCATGAATAAATTTAAAATTTTTAATTTTTTTAATAAACATTACCGCCGCTACCATGACTTGTTTTTTTATCTGTTGACCCTTTCCGTCATTGTATTAGCGACGGTGCTTGCCGTACACATCACTAAACAAAAAAACGAACAAGAACTCCTCAACCTGCAGGAAAGACAAATCGCCGTAACCGAATTTACCATCAAACAAAAACCCATCTACGTAGCCTTGCAAGATGCCGGGCTGTCTAACCGGGAAGTGTTTGAAATTGTCAACAAATTAAACGAGGTGACCGACACCCGCCGCCTGCAAAACCAAGACACTTATTCCATTTCCACCGACCAGGAAGGCCGCTTTAATATGTTGCTGTTGAACCAAGGGTTTAAACACTTTTATGTAGCTAACTTAAACGGCACCTTGGTAAGCGGCGTAAGCGATGTGGAGATAAAAACCCGCGTTAAAACAGCCGCCGGAGAGGTGGAAGGGTCTCTTTTCAACTCTATGCTAAAAGAAGGGGCTACCGTACCGCTGATTGTGGACTTTACGGATGCGTTTTCCTGGACGATGGACTTCAACTCAGAAACCCAAAACGGAGACCGCTACGCCGCTTTATGGGAAGAAAATTACACCGCTGACAGTACCATCACCAGCCAAGATTTGCTGGCCGCTTATTACAAGGGCCAAAACGGGCTGACTTACGCACTTTACTTTAATGGCGAATTTTACGACGAAACCGGCAAAGTAAGTAAAAAGATGTTCTTAAAAGCCCCCATCAGCTTTCGCAGTTACCGTATTTCTTCCCGCTTTAGTTATGGGCGTATGCACCCCATCTTGCGTATCCGCCGCCCGCACTTGGGGATAGACTATGCCGCCCCCTCCGGCACGCCTATAGACGCTGTTGCCGACGGTACCGTTACCTATGCCGGGCGCAAAGGCGGCTATGGCAACTATATAGAAATTAAACACGCCAATAGTTACGTAACCTCTTACGGGCACCTGAAAGGCTTTGCCAAAGGTATTAAAAAAGGCGCCCGCGTAACGCAAGGGCAAACCATAGGTTATGTAGGTTCCACGGGGCTTTCCACCGGGCCGCATTTGGATTTCCGCATCAAATACAAAAATAAATTTATAGACTTTTTAAAGATGAAAAACCGCAACAATGCCACCCGTTCCGTAAGTAAAGAAGAACGTAAAGACTTTGAAGAGCTAAAAACGCTATACTTAAAAGAACTGGAACGCGCCACGCAGGAAGCGGACGAAAAAGCCAAAGCCCAAAAGCAGGCGCAGCAAAGCGCCGCCCAGGCAGAGGAGCAAAAATGAAAAAGAAAATAGCCTTAACCGGCGGCCCCAACAGCGGGAAAACCACCGCCCTTTCCGTACTCAAAGAGACGTTCGGCCCGCAGGTAGAATTAGTGCGGGAGGCCGCTACAATGATTTTTAGCGGCGGATTCCCCCGGCAGGATAACAGCCGGGCCCATATAGAAACCGCCCAGCGCATCATTTTCCACGCCACCCAGCAGCTGGAAAGCCTGGCAGAAAAAACTTCCGACGCTCAGCTTATCGTGTGCGACCGCGGCACCGTGGACGCTGCCGTTTATTGGCCGGGCGGGGTGGAAGATTTTTTTAAACAAATGAATACATCGTTAGAGGCGCAAATAGCCCGTTACGACGCGGTGCTGCATCTTTCCCCGCCGTCTAACCCGGCTTTTTACCAATCCACCCACGTGCGCACGGAAAGCTTGGAACAAGCCTTTGAAATTGACCGCAAAATTTTAAAAATTTGGGAAAGCCACCCCAACCGCTTAGTAATAGGGGGAACGGAACACTTTTTTGAAAAAGCGGAAATTATCAAAAATTTTGTAGAAAAATTAATTCAAAAATAGGAATTACTATGAAAAAGAAAATCGTTTTAACCGGCGGCCCCAGCGGGGGCAAAACAACCGCCCTCTCTATTTTAAAAGAAACCTTCGGCAATAAAATTGCGTTGGTACAGGAAGCCGCCACTTTAATATACAGCGGTGGTTTTCCCCGTAAAGACAACAGCCCGTTGCACATTGAACACGCCCAAAACATCATTTTTTACACGGTGCACCAGCTGGAACATTTGGCTGAGGAAACCTCAGCGGCGGACATCATCGTGTGTGACCGCGGCTCTATTGACGGCGCTGTTTACTGGCCCAAAGGCCCGGAAGATTTTTTTAAAGCCATGAATACCACCCTGGACGCAGAACTGGCCCGTTACGATGCGGTGCTGCACCTTTCTCCGCCGCCGGAAAAGGACTTCTACCAGGCCACCAATGTACGCACAGAAAACCTGCAACAGGCCTTTGAAATTGACGACAAAATTTTAAAAATTTGGGAACGCCACCCCAACCGCCTGGTCGTCCCGCGGGATAAACATTATTTTGAAAAAGCGGAAATCATTAAAAATTTTGTGGAAAAAATGCTTTCCAAATAATCGCAAGGAGTTTTAATTAATATGTGGAACCCGTTTAAAAAACAAGAAGCAGAACAAAAGCCGCAAGAAGCCAAACCGGCCGAAAAGAAACAAAAACAATCCATAGAAGAACGCTTGGAAAAAGAGCTGGACTCTCTGCCGGCTATGTTTAAAAGCAAATTAAAAGACCCGGCCGTCAAACAACGTTTCATTGACATCGCCAAACGTATGGAACAAGACGGGGTGGACTTTAAAAGCATACGCGCTATGAAAAAATGGATGGAAGCCCACAAGGCTGAGTTCCAAAACCCAAACGGTGAAGTTCAAAAAGTTCAAACCGTTGTACACCAGGGCCCCAAAATCGGCCGTAATGATCCGTGCCCTTGCGGAAGCGGCAAAAAATACAAAAAATGCTGCGGCGCCGGTAAATAATTTAAAAGCCCCGGGTTAACCCCGGGGCTTTTATTTTTATTCATTTTAAACGCTTAGAGCTCCTCTAAATACTCCTCATCAGACAAAAATACTTGGTATTATGGTCACCCCGTACAAATACGTATTTTGGCCTTATACAATGTTTATTTTCTAATTCACCACAGGCACGGATAATTAATGGGGTTTATTTTCCTAAGCCCCCAAAGCGCTTGCTACTTTTTATAGCAGACAACCCATACTCCCCCAAGCCAAAGGCTAAGCTCTCCCCATCTACGGGCAGCCTGATTCCACTAAACGCCTTATCAGGGCCCGCACACGAAAAAACAAAATCTTGTATTTTAGAAATAACTCTACTTAACTAAGGTTCCCGTGCTAAAGTAAAAGCCATTACTTGGCGGGCTCCAGCCCTTTTTAAAGCCAAAGCACAGCCTTCTAACGTGGCGCCGGTGGTGGCAACGTCATCTATCAACAAAATGCGTTTACCTTTTACTTCAGGCCCGGCTTCAAACGCATCCGCCATATTTTGCAACCGTTCTTTACGGTTTAGCTGTGCTTGGGAGCGGGTATCCACCCGGCGGATTAACCCGCTAGTATGCAAAACAAGCCCGCTATTACGGCAAAAAGCCTGCGCCAATAATTGAGATTGATTGTACCCCCGCGCCCGTAATTTTTTGGGGTGCAGAGGAACCGGCATTACCCAATCCACCCCGCTTAATTCTTCATAACGGGCAAATTCTTGGGCCATACACGTGCCTAAATAATCCGCCAAAAAACAATACCCTTGGTATTTAAAAGCGTGTATTAAGGCACGCACCTGCGGGCCAAACACGTAAGCGGAACGGATGACACTGCATTTAAATTGTTTGGTTTTACTGCCGCGGCAATTAAAACAATAGGCGCCGCCATCCGGCAATAAAGTGCCGCAACGGCGGCAAATAAGCGGGCCGGGGCGTTTTATTTGGGGCAGGCACTCTTTACATAATGGGCCTGCTTCCTGAAAGGCTAAATCCGCCGAGCAGGCAAAACAGGTCTTGGGCAACAAAATATAAAGCGCCCATTGCCCGGCAGATTGCATAAGTTTAACAAACGAAAATGACATTTTATTGTTAGAACTGTACGGTTACGTTAGCGGCAAAATTATAAGCGTCATAATCTTCCGTAGCCACGTATGCGTGTTTTAATACCGTGTAACCGCCGGAAATATTAAAGCGTAAGTTTTGGGACATTTCATAATCCAGCGAGGTTGTAATGTCATATTTTTCATAGTTGTCGGTTACTTCCACGGGGGAAGATTTATCCGTATAACTTAACACTGTATTCCAAATAACGCGGTTAGTGGCTGAATACATTCTATCCACAAACGGCAGTTTAATGCCGCGGGGGAGGTTAAAGTCCCACCGCAGAGTAAGGCTAGGAATCATCTCCCGCGTGCTTTCGTTTAGTTTACCCACCAGCCACTTATCGTGAGAGGTATAAGTAAGTTTTGGGGTAAGGCGCATACTGCCCACATAAAAAGAGCTCTGTACAGAAAGGTCTCGGTCGTCATAACTTTCCAGGTTGGTTCCGGCGCGCAAGTCTTGCGTGTCGGAAGTTTTGCGCGTAAAGTTGAGCACGTTGTCAAAATAATTAAACAACATAAAGCGCAAGTCCCCGCCGTATTGGGTTTCTAAACTGTCTTGGGACATTTCCGTATTTTGTTTAATTAAACTATAACGCAGCTTTAAGTTGGTGCCGCCCAACCAGGAACCGGCATAAAAGAATTTTTCCCAATCACTGATAGAAAACACCAAATCCGGCAGCGTCTGGCTGACGGAATCATACTGCGTGCCGGTTTGGTTATTGGTTTGAGTGGTATAGCTAAAGTTGTTAATAATGGAAATGGTTTTTAACGGTTCGGCAAAACCGGCCATTTCATACTTGGAAAACGGAGACCAACGCTGTGAAGACGTAAACGTATCGCGCAGCGTCATAGAACTTAAATAGCCGTACGGCCCCACATCCCCCATAGAGCCGCGTATCCATAACTCTTTGCGAGAGTCAAAACTGCTGTCCACATCGTTCCAGGTGTCAGCGTCCTGAATACGGAAAGAATTGGAAATAACAAACGTATTAAACAACTTGCTGTTGGGCAAAAGTTCGTTTCCGTTTAAAGTAAGAGAAACACCGCCGTCTGCATTGCGGTTAATGGACTTAACTTCCCCGATGCCCACTTCGGTACTTTGGCCGCTGGCCGTGATGGTTTTGGCGGTAAGGTTGTTGTTTTCCGTTGTGGAAATATTGTAACTAAACGACGGCGCCAACCAAGAAGCTACCTTCCAAGTACTGGTAAAACCGGTGCTCTGGTTGAGTGATTTGGGATATTTAAAATTCTGCGCTTCGCCGTTCTCATAACGCAGGCGTTCTTCGGTGCTTTTGGTAATATTGTAACTGGGTACAAAGTTAAAATTATTGGTGGGCTGATAATTTAACTTGACGTTTAATTTTTGGGTATCTTCGTCCGTATTGTAATTATTGATGGACTGTTGGTGCATTTCTTTAGCATAGTCTATTTTGGTATTGGTAAAATAATACCCGGCGTTGGCGCTTTTTAAGGTGTCGGTTTCGTGCGTAACGGTTATACCGTAGGTATGTACGTCGTCTTTGCGTTGCAGTAAATCATAGTCTGTTTGGTCGGAAGTGTATTCCAAGCCTACTTTAGGTAAATTTTCTTTAATAAAATCCCCGCGCACTACGGCCCGTTCCCGTTCCACTTTGCCTTTATCCAACAGGCTGACGGTGTTGTAATCCGCGCTGTCTTCAATGCTGGGCGTTACTACGGTGCTGCGGGTTAAGGTGGCTTCCATAGGAAATTCTTCTATCCTATCCACTTTTAAAAAGTATTCTTCTTGGGTGGTTTCCTGGTTTTTAGATACCGTAAGCGGGGTTTCAAAGTTGCTGTCTTGATATTTATATTTAGCGCCGGCACTGCCCCAGCCGTCTAACTTAACGGCTACATTACCCGTATAGGCTTGGCCGTACTGAATAATCGTTTCCGCCAAATGGATTTCATTTAACCACACGTTACCGGCACTGCCCAATGTTTCCACCGTTTGAGAAGTAACTGTATAAGTTTCTTTATCCTGCGTGGTAATAGTTATAATCCCTGAATGGTCATCCTTAGCAGACACTTGGGCAAAAGACATACGCAACTGTTTGTCTTTATACAACATCACCCCCGCATTCAACGCACCGGAAGCATACACCGTTTGAGAGCTTCCGTCTTTTTCCAGCACATACGTATAAATATTCTGCGCCTGCATACCGGCAATAATCAAACTGACCTGTTTAAAATTCATCATCCCACCCGGCACCCGGTGGCGGGCTACACGCACGTTGTATTCTTCTTGAGAAGCGTTTTCAAAACTGTCGGCAATGCCGTCTCCGTCCGTATCCACCATTTTTAACGAAATCAAACGCCAGCCGTCAAACCCGGCCGGAACAATGACTTTATCATAGTTGTTTTCCGTACCTACTTTTAAAAAGAATTCAGAACCGGCGTTAGACTCTTCACTATGAAGCAAAAAGCGAAACTCCCTATGCTGGGTAAAATCCATCGTGGAAAAATTGCGGCTGGCGTATAACTCTCCTTCCGGGTGTTCATCGGTGGCGTCATCGGGCACGGAAGGAAGACCTTGCGTATTAAATTCAATGTCTAAAGACTGGTCTTTTGCGTTTACGGAATCGGTCACTTTTTTTAAGTTGCCTACGGAACCGTATAGATAATTAAATACTTCCAATCCATCCCCGTGCACGTCATTAAAAATAGGCTCGTAGTTGGCGTTGTCCACGTTATTAATGCCGGTAACCAAAATACGTTTTTCTTCATTATCGTCCATTGTGTTCCAAGCTGTACCGGAAAGAGCCACATTGGCAATTTTAATTTGCCCTTTGTATTTGCCGGCGGCACGCATTTCGTCCGTCAGCTTTAACGTAAGACGGATGTGGCGAACAGCCGTCCACTGGTCTTTTACGTCGGCAATGTCTAGCGGAGTGACGAAGGTTTGCCAACTGTCAAAATTAATGCGGTTATTGTCCCAGGTAAATTGGTCGTTATTAGAGATGGAACCTTCGCCCCCCTCAAAACCGAAGTTACCCAAAGTGGGTATGCTTTCATCATCAAACTGGCCGTTTGCGTTTAAATCCTGCGTATCAATGCGCCCGTTGGGCTGAGATTCCGGGTTGTACACATTGTTTACAAACGGGTTATAGCGGTGGGCGGTACCGTCCGGGTCGATATATTCCCAGCCGATGTCTTCATTAGGGGCCAGGCTGTTGCGGCACAGGACGTCTTCCGTCTTAGGTACCAAGGTGGAGGAGCTGCACTGCGTGTACATACCTTGACTGTTATCAGAGAGTTCGCTAATATTACCAAAGGTAACATTTAACTGAGGGCCGTTCTTTTCCCCTTTCATCGTTAAATCAAACGAGGTTTTGTCCGACAAGTCCACCCCGCTTACACTTAACGGGTACACAATAGACACTTCATCATACCCTTCATCCAAATAAGTTTTACCAGAGTCTTGCTTGATAGTGGTAGCAGCTTTGGTAAAATCGTAATTAACAATCAACACCTGCTGGGTATCGTTATACGTGCTTACGGAGTTGGGGTTTACTTCCAAGGTGGGCACATCCTGCGTATCCCAACCGATAGACCCCCAAAAAGCCGGCTTGGCGCTGGGGTTGGCGGCTATAATCCAGTCTCTAAATATTTTAGAACCGCCGGTTTGTATGCTGGTTTCGTTCATACTATCCACCATAGCATAGCCAAATTGGTTGGGGTTGTTGCGGGATTCAGCCGCCTCCGCTCCGAAATCTACTGATACTTTTTCCGAAAGTTTAATGTCTTTACCGTTAATGTCTGCCCCATACACCAACAAGTCTTTGCTGGAAGCCCCCACCTGCGGGACAGTGGTGGGCTTATCCCCCCCTTCTTGCAAAACCGTAGCGCCGAATTTAATTTTATCCCACAGTTTGTAATCAAGCCGTCCACCCAATACAGAGGTGTTGGAACTGCTGCCGGAAACAGTATCGTAAGTAATGTCTATAACGGAAGAATCGGTAATTTCGTCCCCTTTGTAAAAAGTAATAAAGCCGGAGGTATAGTCAATATAATAATCGTTATTGCGGGTAAGGGTTTTGCCGTTTAGTTTAACGGTTTCTGACTGAACAACAATATTGGCTTCAATAAAATACGTTTTTACTTTAGAGGTATATTCCACTTTAAACGTGCGGTTGTAAGACGAAACCGGCGTAGCATTGTAAAGCGTATTATCCGCAAAGCGGCGCTGCAAGTAAAATACACCGTTGTCAAAATCCATAACAATATTATTGGGGTACGTGAGCGTACCGGTTCCACCGGTAATAGGCAAAGCTATTTCCTGCCCGGCAGCGTCCATCACGCGCAGGAGGAAGTTGCCTTTTCCGTCGTCACGCGTAATCTGTTGGGCACCTAAAGAATAGTAGGTTTTTAATTCCAGCTGATTGGCTGTTTCGTTGGCGGAAGCCTCAAAGGGTTTTTCGTTTTCGGTTTTAATAAGTTTAATGTCCCCCTGGTTACCCATCACTTGGCTTAAGCGGTTACCGGTAGTGCTTACATAATCCACCGCTATAAAACTTTCCGCCGTAATGGTACGCTTAAACTGAATAATGCCGCTGGCATAATCTACCGTATAGTCCGTCCCGCGCACCAACAACCGCCAGTTAGAAGTGCGCCGCTGCGTGCCGCCTAATACATCAGAAGCGGTTTTAGAAATGGGGACGAAGTCATTATCGGTATTGTTGGCGTCTAGATAAATTTCTTCCGTACCGGGGGAAATGCTGCCCATAACGGAGCTCCACTGTAAGTAAGCGTCCGTACTAAACCCGGTAGGAAAGCGGCCTTGCGTGTCTTTTTTAATGTTTCCGCCGAAGGTTAAATCGTAATACGTGCGGCGTTTGTAGTCCGCGTCCGACAGGGACGTAATAGCCAACACACTGCTGCCCACGAATTGCTTCTGCTTGCTGGAACCTTTGGTTTGAGAGCCGATAAGGCGCAAGTCCAAATCCTTATACTGCAGGTGCATTTGCGCACCAAACAGTTGCTTTTGGTAAGCAATAAATTCGGTTTCCGGCAGAGACAAATTAATGTCACCAAATTCTGCCAGCTGCACCACTTCGCCGGGTTTACCGCGGTAAGCTACAGAAAGGGTCTTTTCTTCTTCGCGCTGGTCGTCATAGTCAATATCCACAAACACACGGTCTAAGATTTTACCCTGCATTTTAAGCTGCAGTTCCTGCACCATACTGTTGCTGCTTACGTCGCGCTGTTCCGTGGTGTTATTGTCGTCCACTTTATAACGTTTGGCGTCCATCTTAAAACCCAGCACATAGCGCCCCGTTAAAGCAATGCTGGTGCCGTACAAAGGCAAAGAAAGGGTGGGGTTTAAAAGGGTCAAGTCTGGGATAGGCTCGGGGTCTTTGTCCAGCTTATATGCCCCCTCTACTGAGGTAACCGCCTGACGCCAGAATTTATCGGAATATTTTAACAGTTGGGCGTCGTCTTGCGGTTCTTCTATGGTAAGTTCTTTTTCACGCTGGGCTTCCTGCTCTTCGGAAAAGAGGTCGTATTCGTTTTTGTCCACCAGGCTGTACGGCAAGTCTTCCGCACTTAAACCGGGCGGAAGTATCAGCTGTGTGCACAAAAAAAGGCACAGAAGGGAGCGGAGGATTTTCATGGGGACAAAATACCTCATTTTCTATTCTATAATATTTGCCCCTTTTTAGCCCGGTGTTTTGGGCATAAAAAAGCCCCCTTTTCCAGGGGGTTTTAAAAACTAATTAATTTACCCTAAACACAACCATTCGGGCTTCCAACGCGCCGCGTTGCAAAAGCATAATTACCTCGTCCCCCGCTTGGGCTGGAATAACCTGCTCCAGCCGTTCATAATGCAAAGAACCGGGATAATGCTTAAAATCTCGTCTAAAAACCACTTCTCCCTGCCGCTTAATCTCCACCACGCCTATATTTTCGCTTATATCAATATCTGCTATTTTGGAAGCATTAAATAACAACGGTTTGGACAATTTTCCGCCGTTTTGCATAGCTAAGAATAAATCGTCTATGGCTTGCTTGGCATTTACCGCAAACCCCAGCCGCCCCTGGTAACTGCCGCTGTGTATGCCAACCACTTCGCCCTTGTCATTTAACAGCGGCCCGCCGCAGGCGCCGTTGCCGCGGCCTTGCGGGGGCAGCGTAGTAATCAGTTTATAGCCGCATACGTCTAAAATACGCCGGTGAGGGTTTTTGCTGTAATCCTTAGGCAGAAAGTTCGGGTCGGCAAAGCCGTATGAATCCACGTAACTGTTCTTTTGCGCTCCTTGCGGCGAAATAACCAGCGGCCGCGCGTGCGCCTTTACCTGTTGCGGCAACAACACTAGCGCCGCATCTGCCCCGTTAAACCCGTACGAACCCGAGGAGACCACCTCCCCCCAATACAACACAGGGGAGCCGTCTTCCCCGTAAAAACGCATTTTTAAACGGTTACCCACACGCCCGGAAACGTGATAAGAAACCACTCCCCAAATTTGGCCGTCCTTTTCAAACACAAAACCGGAACCACGGGTGGAACCGTCTGCCGGCATAATTACTTGAAAAATAGACTGCCGAATGTGTTTTTCCACCCCGTTCACCAAAGCTGTTTGCATTGCCTGGCGGCATTTATGGTCTAACAGTAGCAAGCGTTTAGCAGAAGCATTCTGCCCTTTAGCACCTGCTGTTAAAATTTTTGACACGGCCTCTTTTTGCATAGCCGGCCGTTGTGGCAAAAGAGCTTTTTGGGCGCCCTTAATTAACCCCTTTGCGGCCGGCTGTCCCCCAGCCAAACCGGCCCCGCCTAAACAGAACACCAAAAGTAATAAAAAATATTTCATTTTTATTGCTCCGTATAAGAAATACGCCGCACCGTTTCTCCGTTTTCTATGATTTCAAATTGCAACTCATCTTGTTTTTGCACTTCACCCGGGCGAAAAACGCGCTCCGTCTGCTGATAAGAAAACGGACCTGTAAAATCAAATACGTTTACTTGTTTTATTATTTTACCGCCGCGTTTTAACACGATGCGGCCTATTCTTTGCGAAGGCGTAATCTCCGCCAGCGTTTTCCCGCAATATTTTACGGGAAGGCTGTTTTCTTTAAAGTAAAAAGCACGCAACAATTTGTTTATTCCTTCGGCCGATACAGCAAAACTGCGTCGGCCTTTTTCACTCCCGCAGTGCATACCCAACACGTAACCGCCCTTTTCCACAATGGGGGAGCCGCAAAATCCGCTGGGGTCAAACGGGAGATTAAAATCCCCGGTAATTTTAAAGCCGGTTACATCCGTAATAGCACGGGGGTAACTTTCGTACCCGGCTTCATTTCTAAGCATATAAGTAAAGCCATACCCATACGCCAGCTGCCCGACTTGTGGCTTAAATGGAGCCAAACGCAGGGCAAACAGTCCAACTGCCTCTTCTGGCGATAGTTTAACTAAAGAAACATCCAACCCGTTTATGCCGCCGCTGCCGCTTTGGGTAACTTTAAACCGTTTCACAAAACTTTGGCCGTTAGCGTCAAAAAAGCGCAAATACACTTCCCGCCCGGCACGCCCGGCGGAGTGGTACGGCAAGGCCGCCCATACAGTTCTTTTACCAGTCAAAAATTCTTCAAACACAAACCCGCTGGTGTGAAAAAGCCCGTCCCCCCTATCCACCACCTGCACCAAGGCGCGGTTGATGTTGGCTTGCACGTTCTTAGCGGCATAGGCCTGTACCGGGGCCTGAGTACGCACCCCCACTTGCACAGCACGGCGTAAATTTTTATTTAAGGATTGTTCTATTTTTTTAGCCAAAACAGGCAAACGCCAATTTCCCTGCGCCTGCACCGCCTGCCAACAAACCAACATACAAAACACAACCATCCAGTTACGCCACTTCATAATTGTGCATTTCTCCAATTTTAATCATTTTAGTTTTCTAGCGCACTAAACCGGCTCTTAAACATTCCCGCGCCCAACAGCCGCCATTTTTTATGGGGCCGCAAACGTGGCAGTTCCTGCTGGTTCATAAAAACCAACCGGAAAGCCTTACTTATAGCATACCAATCGCTCCCTCGTAAAAAAAGAGACTTTTGGCCCATTTTTCCGGGGCCATAAGTCCTATTTGCCCGAACGCGCGTAACAATTTGTTAAAATAATTAATATGCGCATTAGTATCTTTACTAAATACATTGCTAAAAGCCTGCTGACGTTTTTTATAGCCGTGGTGGGTATTTTGACGTTGGTTATTTTTATGAACTACTTTATCCGCGTGCTTAATATGGCTATGGCGTACGGCACGGGGCTGGGGTGGATAGTATCCTCTTTGGCAAACATTTTACCCAATGTATTTTCACTCAGTGCGCCGATGGCGTTTCAGATTGCGGTACTGCTCACCTTAACCAATATGAGCGAGCAGGGCGAATTGATTGCCTTGCGTGCGGCAGGGTTTTCCTTCCGAGAAATTATACGCCCGTTAATGGTGTGTGCGGTTGGATTATCGGTACTGCTTATTTTTGTGGGCAACTGGGCCAGCCCCCGCAGCTATAAAAACTTTTTAGACCGCCGCGACGAAGCCCGCAGCAAAATAACCAAAGTTACCCTGGAACCCAAAATGTTTATTAACCTGGGAGAGTGGGATTTGTACTTGGAAGAACTGGACGAAAAAACCGAAGAGGCCCGCCAAATCCACCTCATCAACAAGGCAGACGCCAAAGCCCTTAGCACCAAAGTAAACGCCGCCAAAGGCAAAATTATATTAACCGATACAGCCATCGGCCTGCAACTGCAGGACGGCCAAATGCAGCGCATTGACGCCAAAGACCCCACTTCCATCGTGGCTGCCAATTTTGATAATTATACTATGAGTATTTCCCTCACTAAAGACCACCGCCGCAGCCAGCGCATTTCGGAATTGACCTCCTCCAAAATGGTGCGTCAAATCCGCGCCGGCACCCTTGCGCAAGAAACAGTAAACGAATACCGCACCGAAATCAGCGTAAGAAACGTGTTGGCGTTGTCTCCCATTTTGATGTTGCTGGTTAGCTGCCCGCTGGGGTTTTCGTTAGGTAAACGCAGCAATAAAGGGTGGGGGATGTTATTTAGTATCATCATCATATTTGCATTTTATTTACTGATGACGCTGGGGCTGACTATTGGCAAAAAATATGCCTGTGTTTCTTATGTGGCGCCGTGTTTGCCCTTTTTGGTGGGGGCTTTTGTAGCCCGTTATTTATGGAAAAAGAGGCTTAATATCTAATGCCGCGTATTTATTTTTATATTGCCCGCAAATTTTGGGGCCCGTTTTTGTTTGCTATGGGCGTGTTTGCCGCGCTGGTAGTATTGGGGGACACCTTTGAAAAGTTAAAAACCCTTAACAACGGTTACTCCACGCTGGGGGCGGTGCTGAGCTACTCGGTAGCTACTTTTCCCAATTGGCTGGCCACCATTATGCCTGTGGCCTGCTTGCTGGGGGCCATATCGGTTATATCGGAAATGGTGTCCAACGGAGAATGGACGGCTTGTGTAGCCGGGGGATATTCCCCCAAACAGCTTTTTATCCCGGTGGTGGCCTGCATTACACTGGTAACCGGGTTGACTATGCTTATGCAGGAGTTTATAGTCCCCCCGTTAAACGTAAAAGCTGAAACCATTTACTATACTAAAATAAAACCGCAAGACGGGTTTAATTTAAATGTAGAACACAATGTGGCTATGAAAGTGTCCCCCAATCAAATGCTTTATGCCAAAGTGGTGGACTTAAGCAAAGGAAGAATGCAGGAAGTGTCTATAGACACGTATGACTCTTTGTGGAACATTTCCAGCCAAATCGTCGCCCGTACAATGACGTGGAACCCTAAACAAAATAGCTGGGTCTTTCAAAACGGCACCCGCCGCACGTTTGTGGACAAGATGGACACACAAGAAGAAACCTTCTCCACCGCTGTTGCACCCGTACAGACCCGGCCGGAAGACATGTCCGTCAACCGCACCGAAAGCAAATTGCTCAGCATACGGGATTTGAACAAAAGAATACGCTTCTTTAAACAAAGCGGATTGGCTTTTTACGAAGCCGAAACCGCCCGCCAAGCCAAATGGGCCACGCCCTTTGTAACGCTGATTATGTGCCTGTTGGGTATGCCGTTTGCCATCAGCTTGCGGCGCAAGAGCAAAATTCTTAATATTTTGGCTTCGTTGGTCATTGCGTTTACGTTTTGGTGGCTTATATCTATGTGTACGTCCATTGGGGAAAATGGCTACTTAAACCCCTTTTTGGCCGGTTGGGGGCCTGTGTTGTTCTTTTCAGTAGTGGTCTTTTTTGAATTTAAGTGGCTTAAATTATAGCTTAAACAAAACCCCCTCCTCTTAGAGGGGGTTTTAGTTAGCTTTAAATAGCCTTTTTTCCCCCCTTCCTACCAGCTGTGTTTACTGCACTTTTCATTTACACAATAAAAAACCCCGGGCGTTAACCCGGGGTTTTGCTAAATAAATTTTATTTTCCGCTTTGAGGCAAAAGCCGGTGGATAGATGACAGCAACTCATCTGTATCAAACGGTTTAAACAAAATACCGTCCGCCCCCAAGCGTTGTGCTTCAGCCACAATGGTATCCTGCCTAAGCCCGGTTACCATTAATACTTTTACGGCAGGCAGATGTCTTTTTAATTTAGCCAAAATATCCAGTCCGTTTTCGTTAGGAAAGAAAATGTCCAACAATACCAACCCAACGCCGCTGCCGTTTATTTTTGAAAATAATTCCGCCGATCCGCCAGCCTCTATCACCACCTCAAAACCTGATGATTCCAACACATTGCGTATGGCTGAGCGCAGAATAACAGAATCGTCCACCAATGCTATTTTTAGCATACAAACCCTCTACTTTAAATACGGGCCAACCAATTTAGCCCCAAAATCCAACAATGCCTGCGTGTCTTTCTTTAATGCGGCTTCCGCATAAACACGCAACAACGGTTCCGTGCCGGAAGGGCGGATAAGAACCCATTCGTCATTATCTAAAATAATTTTTAAACCGTCCGTGGTATAAAACTCGGCAATTTTATGGCCGTTTATCTTTTTGGGCAATTTTTTGCGCATCTTTTCCACCACGGCCGCCTTATCCATAGGCTTGGTGATGGGCCAGTCTTTACGCAAGTAAACCGAAGCGCCGTACTCTTTGGTAACGTCCTCACAAAGCTCGCTGGCTTTTTTGCCTGTTACAGCCATAATTTCTAAAAACGTCATAGCCACCAGAAGGCCGTCTCTGTCCGGCACGCTGCCCTTCCAGGCATACCCGCCGGATTCTTCCACCCCAAAGGCCACATCATCTAAAAACATACGTTCCGCTACGTTTTTAAAACCAATTCCCACTTCTTCAAACAACATATCGTATTTGCGGGCAATGCGTTTTAATAAATAGCCCATAGAGAACGTTTCTACTACGTTGCCTTTTAATTTTTTATTTTTAATTAAATAGTCCAACAACACCGCCGCCAAAATGCAGGGGGTTAAATAGTTGCCCTTTTCATCCACCAGGGCAACACGGTCTCCGTCCCCGTCAAAAGCAACGCCTAAAATGGCTTTTTTGGCTACCACTTCTTTCTTTAAATCCGCCAGGTTCTTTTCTACCGGTTCCGGCTGGATACCGTTAAAAGCAGGATCGTGCTGGGTACGAAGTGCGATGACCCGCCCTTCCGGTAACAATTTTTCCATATAACCAGAAGCGGCGCCATACATATAATCCATCACCACTTTGCCCTTCATCGCCTTAATTTTCTTCATATTCACACGGGAAGAAACATATTTAAGGTAAACGTCGGTCAAATCTTTACGTTCGGCTTTTTGGCCGTATAAAGAGAGAATGGAACTTTGGTCAAGCAGTTGTTCCACTTCTTTGGTTACACGCACCGGGGCGGAACCGCCGGCTAATTTGATTTTAATGCCGTTATAATGCGCGGGGTTATGGCTGGCGGTAACCATAATGGCCAGCCAAAATTTATTCAAAGTCAAGCAGCTGGCTACCGGGGTGCTTACAGGCCGGTCTGCCAAGGTTACATCCAGTTTATTGGAACGGAAGATAGAGGCTATGGTGTCGGCAAAAATGTCCGACATAAAGCGGCGGTCATACCCCACAAAAATTTTAGAGGTTTTGTCTTCTTCTTCGGCGGGGGCGTTTTCGTTAATAAAATCGGCCAAAGCCTGCGCCATACGGCGCACGTTGGCAAAAGTAAAATCCCACGCAATAATGCCTCTCCAACCGTCGGTACCAAACTTGATGTCAGCTGCCATAAAATCTCCTTAAAAGGTATAGTGATTTCCGCTTACGGTATAAACAAAAAAGTGGAGGTGGGGGGATTCGCACCCCCGTCCGAACATCTTCTCCGCCAAGGCGCTACAAGTTTAGCTCTGCTGGTTTAACCACGCCCTAAACGCAGAGCGGCAAGAACGTGGTTTGTTCCGTTTGGCTTAGGCACGGGAAGACGAAACGCGCCGCCCGTGCGGCATTTCACATAATGACCGTGGCCTCTTAACGTGTGAAAAGCGTCAAGAGCACGGTGGGACTAAGCGTTAGCCCAAGCAACATTGCTGTTGTTAGTTATTTTTTTGGCCCTATTTTAGCCGGCCTGGCCAACCGGCACTTGCTCCCAGGCGGCAACAGATACCCGTCGAATCTATTACACCCCCGTAAAACGGAAATTTTCAGAGAACCTTGTCCTGCAAAAAACGGTATTATATTGTATCATTTTCTTATAACAATTTTTAGGCGTAAAGGCAACTTATTATGATGTACACTACCACTAAGCCCACCATTTATTTGATAGACGGTTTAAATATGGTGCGCAGTTTTTTGTATGAATTTGCCCGCACGGAAGAGCAGGTAACGGCGGATTTTATTGATTTTTTGGAAGAGATGTCCCTCCAGGATGCGTATGCAATGCACCAATATAACGTTATTTTTGACGGAGCCTTCCGCCCCGTTGGCCCGTTATACCGTGCGGGGGTACATATTGAATTTTCCGAGCAGGACACGGCCGACCAAATCATCTACGAAAAAGCCTCCTTTCTGCACGCAAGCGGCAAACGCGTTATTGCCGTTACCGATGACCGCGAACTGCAAAACGCCTTAAAAAAAGAAGGGATAAAAACACTTTTCTGCCAAAAATTTTACCGTTCTTTTAAGACTTTTGATAAATAATTCATAAAAATATGCACAAGCTGCTTTTTTTATGTTAAAATAATAAACAGTTAAGGGCTGGTGGCGGAATGGCAGACGCGACAGACTTAAAATCTGTTGGCCGCAAGGC
>CALUUY010000017.1 GCA_944324095.1 uncultured Elusimicrobiales bacterium | reverse complement strand
AGTCCACTCCGCCCAGTTTGCTCTGGTCAGAGCCGCCGCCGCCGCGGTTTTCGCCTTTTTCGCCAAAGTTGCGCTGGCCGATGATAAAGGCGCGGTTGTCCGCCGTAGAGACAGACAGCGCACGCGACCCGTAAAACGCTTTAAATAAATCCGGCGTTTTATAATCGCTAAGCGCCAAAACACCTTCGTCCACCACCATCACCGTTACTTCCGCGGGGACGGCTTTCCCGTTTACTTTGGTGCGCAAATTCAAGGTCACTTCTTCACCAGGGCGGTACTCTTTAACCTCTGCTTTCACAGTGGTTTGCACTTTGCGCATATCCGGCTGCACTTGCAATACGGCATAGCCTTGTTTGCCTTGGGGTTTACCCAAGTCCAAACCTTCTTCATTAAACTGTGTGCCGCTGCGGCCACGCGCTAACGTAACGCTTACATACACATTGGGCAGGTATTCCGGCTTGACGGGTACTTCCACATAATCCGCCCCGCCTTTTACGGTAGCCGTCCACGCGTCCAGCACGCCTTCGCGCTCCACGCTGACCAAGGCCACCGCCTCTTCGTACGGAGACTGCACCTGCACTTTAGCCGTTTGGCCGGGTTTATAAAAGTCTTTATCCGTCTTTAACACCAATACATCATCATCCGAACGTTTCCAATACGCCTGGCCTTTGCCAAACACCATAAAGGAGAATCCGCCCAATACTTTTCTGCCCGCGGAATCCTGCGTGGTAAACGTTACGTAATATTGGCCCGGCTCCGTAGGTGTATAACTAAACTGATACCCCTCCGCCGGCAACGTAAACGAAGCCGCCGGGAAATTGGTTTCTTTCTTTTCGCTTACCCATTCCAACCGGCCTGAAAGCCCCGTTTTGCGTACGCTAAACCATTCTTCTTTGCGAATTTGCGTCTGCACCAGCGCACTGGTACGCACGCCTTTAGGGGTAACAGCCGCCACATCCGCTTTTATAGTATCGCCCAGTTCTATATTGGGTTCATCAATCTTGACGCCCACATAAAAACCGGCCGGATTTAAACGCACCGAAGTGCGGGCAAAAAGTTCCTGATTGGAAGGAGACTGTACGCCCGCTTCGGCATAAATATCCATAGGTACAGACACTTTGGGCATTACTACATTTAAGCCCATAGCACCCGAACCGTCCAACACGCCCTCTTCGCGCGAAATGACCTTGGACTGCGCGGCCCCTTCCGGACGCAAGAAATAGGGCGTAAAATCATATCCGTCAAAACCGTCTATATCAATGGTGTATAACGGAGCCTGGCGCACCGTCCAGGAAGTTTTCCCTCCCGCCACGGGAGCCCCAAACAAATAATCCGCCGATACTAAAAATTTGGCGTCTTCTCCGGGGGTGTAATCCGTCTCCCCCGCGCGAAGATTTACTTTAAATTCCGCCTGTTTAACCGCTTCCACACGGAAAGAATAAAACCCACCCTGCACGTCAGCCGCGCTTTGGGGTTTAAAAGAAACGTCCCAACTGCCGGTAACGGCCGAAGACGGTATCTGTACGGCCAGGTCAAAAGTGCCAAAAGCGGAAGATACTTCTACATCTTGGCTGGAGGCTTCTTCTCCGCGGGCGTTATATACTTTTACCGTCCCGCGCGCATAACCCGGCAACGTCCACACGCCGTTTTTAAGCGTACGAAGCACCCCTTTTAAGTGTACGGTTTCACCGGGGCGGTAGATGCCGCGGTCGGAAAATAACTGTACTTGGCTGAGGGTGTCTTTGGGGTCGTAATCGTAATTTACATTAAAACGCCACGGCTCCATACCTTCGTTCCAGTCGCTGCTTAAAACAGCGTCCCCGCCCGGGCTGGATACAAAAGCATAAATTTCCGGTTTGCCCCAGCCGGGTTTTTCTACGTCCAGTTTTTCCCAGCCCGGCGCGTGTGCCAGGCCGTTCATATCGGTAGAACCGCTCCAAAGCACTTTGTTGGTGCGGTCACGCAGTTCCACCCCCAGGTTGGCCATAGGTTCGGCATTTTTTAAAGAAGTTACCCATACCAAAATATCTTTGGGAGACGTCTTTAAAGTAACACCCAAATCCGTAATATTGGACAGGGACTGCACCCAACAATACCCTTCTTTGCGGTTTTTGCTGGGCACTTTTACCTGGCTTAATACCACGCTGTTTTGAGAAGTGGGCTGGAATTTTTCCAAATCAAAATAAGTTTGCACACTTTTGTTTTTGGGCGCTTTAAAGGAATAAGTGCCGGAAAAAGTGGTGTTTTGAAGTTCCGCCTTAGAGCAGTAAGGTATGCTCTGCTGGCGCTGAGGAATTAAATCTTCCTTAGAAAATACAGCCGCTTGCGTTTCAAGCCCCTGTATATTGATAAGAGACAACGGCAACCGCGCCGGCAAATAGCTTTCCAATACGCCGGTTCCGCCTTGATAATCCACCGCCGGACAGTAGCCCTCATTAGTAAAAGTGAAGGTTTCTTCTTTACCCAGTTTATTGCCGTAAATGTCTCTCAAATCCGCAGGCAGTGTAACGGTTACTTCCTGCCCGGGTTCTAATTTTAAGAAAGAAAGAGGCGTATCAAAATAGGCTTCTTTTACGGCACCGGGTTTTTTGGCGGCTTCACCCGTGGCGGGCAAAACTTCGCGCCCAAGGGCGTTCTCGTCCGCGTTGGACAAATCTCCCTTTGCCTGGGCCGGCGTTACCTGCACAGCGGCCATCAAATCCTTCAAGCGTACCGGTGAAGAAAAATAAATACTGGGGGCATACGGCAAACAACCCTGTGTTTGCGCTCCCATTGTTTTTAAAGGCGGGTAAGTATAAAAAACCAGTTGATACGGTTTTTCCAACCCTAAAGAACCTTTCACGGCCGGAAAACCTTCCTTCACCGTAAGCGTAAATTTTACGCCTTTGGGCAAAGTTTCAGACGGGCTGACAGCCAGTATATTGGTGCGCGTTTCCCAGGAGAAATCACGTTTGTGTTCAGCTTCGCCAATTTCCCGCACCAAGAGCGGTACGGTTTTAGTTTCCGGTTCATTATTTTTTTTGCCGCTCACGCGCGAGATGATTTTAGATACGGCAGATTCCTGCGGAACTTGCTGGTAAGACAGTTCTAAAAATTCCGCTGCGCGTTTTACGTCCGGCTGTTGGCTAAACACAATATAAAGCGTAGGGTTTAAAGAAAGCCAACGTTCGTTTTGATACGGCCGGGTAGAATTAACCATTATGCGTTGGGTGGTAAACGTCCAAACATAATCTGCCTGTAACCGGGCCCCGTTAACCGCAGAAGCAAACCCTTTGGCTAAACGCACTTTAAATGGGGTGGCTTGGGGCCAATTTTCGGCCGGCTCAAATACTAAAGATTGTGTTCCGCTATAGCGGCAGTTACCTTTTACGGCTGGCGTAATGCTAAGCGGACACTTGCCGGACGAAAAAGCACTCTGTTCGGAAAGTTTAGCCACCGGTTGGTTAAACGTAACCGTAATCGGCGTACGTCCGCTCATATAAGTCTGCTGCCCTTTGGGCGTGGCAGAGATTACTTTAAGCGGCTGTACGGCCCCCCATACAGGGGCAAAGCCCAAGGCTAATAAAGCCCAGGAAAAAACTGTTTTTTTAAATAAACTCACCGGAAAAGTCCTCCGTCTATTTTTTTGTAAAACTACATACTGACATTGTACCTATTTTAATCATTTTACGCCATTATCCAGAACTACCTGCACTGCAGGACGGGCTCTGCCACAAAATTGCTATAATAAATAAGTATGTTAGGGCTTCATTGGAAAACTATTTTCAGCTTTTCTGTTTACCACCGCCTGGTTTGGGCCACCAAATGGCAGGTTGTTTGGTTTGTGGTGTATTTGTTTTTAATTTGTTTAATGGGGCTAAACTTATTTGTAGGGAAGTATGTGAATGAGCAGCTTCCGCTGCTGATAAAAAATTTCCCTCCCATCAGCCTTGAAAAAGGCCGCTTGGTAGCCCCCCAAACCCCCACTTTGTTTGAAATTCCCCAAAGCGGTTTTTATGTATTATTTGACGCCAGCTTAAAAACGGCCCCCTCCAAAGAGGAGTTTGTACAAAAAAACTTGGCCGCTGTAGCCGGGCCGAACGCGCTTTATATGCCTTCCGCCGCCGGCGTACAACAACAGCCCTGGCCTAAAGACGTGTCTTTTACCGCAACGCAAGATTTTTTAAACCAACACAAAAATACTATCTCCGGCGTTATTAACGCGATGGCTTTTATGAGTTCTTTTGTCATCATCCCCTTGATGTTTTTATTCTTTTTTTGTGCCGCTATGACGGCAGGGCTCCTATTTCGCCTACTCAGCCGCCAGTGGGTTCCCCTGGCCGTGGTAGCCAAATGGGCGGTGTTTTTAATGGGGCCGCTTAGCGCGCTGTGGCTGATACATTTATTTATAGGAGTACCGCTTTTTAGTTTGGCCGTTTTATTTACATCCATTATTTATATGCAACAAATTTTTAATACCCTGCCGGAGGTTAAATAATGCTTATTAAATTAATACGTTCCTTCAGTTCCGCACACCACTTGCCCGGGTACGACGGCCCCTGCCGCAACCTGCACGGGCATACCTGGAAAGCGGTGTTCTTAATTGAAGGCCCCATCGCGCTAAACGGTATGGTATGTGACTTTAAAACCGTAAAAAAATTGCTGGATGACCACCTGCCGGATCATAAATTATTAAACGACATTCTGCCTAACCCCACCGCGGAACTGTTGGCCCAGCATTTATTTAAAACCATCGGGCAGGCGTTACAGCAAGAAAATTTAAAATTAAGAAGTTTAGAAATATGGGAGAGCGAAAATGCAGCCGCAGTCGCTCAAGATTAACGAGATTTTTTACTCCATTCAAGGCGAAGGCAAACACACCGGTATGCCGGCGGTGTTTGTACGTTTAAGCGGGTGCAGTATGCGCTGCCCCTGGTGTGACACGCAATACGCCCACACGCAGTTTACCCTACTCACCCCCCAAGAAATTTTACAGCAGGTGCAGCCATTTGGCTGTAAAAACGTCATTCTTACCGGCGGAGAACCTACGGAACAGAATATTCTGCCTCTTTTACAAACCTTAAAAGCCGCCGGCTACACCATACACATTGAAACCAACGGTTATAAAGATACGGACGTTTCTTTAATTGATTTTGTAACCGTATCCCCCAAACGTTATGTCAGCCCGCAAATGCTGGCTAAAGCCGATGTGATAAAGCTGGTAGTGGGGCAGGATACCGATTTGAACGATTTACAGAAATATTTTGCCTATCAAAACGCAAAAACCCAAATTTATCTTCAGCCGCAAAGTAACTTACAGGAGAATATAGACCTATGCGTAAAAATAATCAAACAAAATCCGTTTCTGCGCCTAAGCCTGCAAACGCACAAAATGGCAAACATCCGGTAACGGAAGAAAAAATTCTTCAAAACCTGCGGGAAATTTTGGCCTATATCGGCGACAACCCGGACAGAGAAGGCCTTTTAGAAACCCCCCGCCGCATTTTACGCAGCTGGGACAAGCTTTTTGGCGGATACAAAATGCGCCCGCAGGACGTACTAAAAACCTTTAAAGAAGGCTCCTGCGAAGAAATGGTGGTATTAAAAGACATTGAGTTTTATTCTACCTGTGAACACCACCTGCAGCCCTTTTTCGGCACCATCAGCATAGGATACCTGCCCAAAGGCAAAGTGCTTGGTATATCCAAACTGGCGCGCTTGGTGGAAGTGTACGCCCGCCGCCTGCAAATACAGGAAAAACTGGTGGCCGATATTGCCGACAGTTTAATGGAAACCCTCCAACCCCACGGTGTAATGGTGGTATGCAAAGCCAAACACATGTGCATCAGCTCCCGCGGGATAGAAAAACACAATGCCGTTATGGTTACCAGCGCCATACGCGGAGCGTTTAAAAAATTGGAAGTACGCAGTGAATTTTTGGAAATGATAAAATAACCGCTATGAAACCACAACTAATGGGCATAGTAAATGCCACGCCAGATTCTTTTTACGACGGTGACCCGCAAAACAATCTCTCCTCTTTGTTTGCCAAATGCAAAGACTATGTACAAAGCGGAGCCGATATTTTGGATATAGGCGGGGAGTCCACCCGCCCCGGTGCCACCCCCGTTAGCGAAGAAGAAGAACTGGCCCGCGTGTTGCCCCTTATTCAAAAGGTACGCCAGGTGTTTCCCGCGGTGCCGGTTTCTTTGGATACATTTAAAATACCCGTAGCGCGGGAAGGCTTAAAAAACGGCGTGCAGATTGTTAACGATGTAAGCGGCACGCCGGATAAAGAAATGTTTTACTTGGTAAAAGAATACGAGGCCCGGTTGGTGATTATGCATTCGCGCGGGAACCCGCAGAATATGCAATCTTTAACAGAATACAAAGACCTGCTGGGTGAAATAAAAGAATTTTTAGCTTCTAAAATCAGCCAAGCCTTGTCCTGCGGTTTAACCAAAGAGCAACTGATTATAGACCCCGGTTTTGGTTTTGCCAAAACGCGCGAGCAAAACTATATGCTTTTAAAACATCTGGATGTGTTTAAAGAGCTGGGGGTAACGTTATTGGCCGGGCTTTCGCGCAAAACATTTTTAAGCCAACAGTGCGAAAAACCGCCCAAGCGCAAAGCCCAAACTTTGGCCGCCAACCTGGTAGCCCTGCAAAACGGGGCGGACATTTTACGCGTGCACGACGTAAAAGAAACACGCAAAATAATGAATTTCTGGCAGGAGATGCAAACCACTTTATGACCTGCGTCTATCAAACCCAAACCGGCGCCTTTACCGCCGGGCACAGCCATAAAGGCGCTTTAAATGAAAGCCTGCACAGCCATCGTTTTGTTTATGAAATCACTTTTTACGGGCCGCTTAACGAAGAAGGATTTCTGTTGGACTTTCGGGTAGTAGCCCAACTGCTTAAGACCCACATTGACCAACGCCTGGAAGGCACAGATTTAAGCGTTCTACTCACTAACCCCACCACCGAAGAACTGGCTATTTGGATTTACAATCAAATAAATCCGCTCCTGCCGCATTTGTTCAGCGTAAAGGTGGCCGAGGAGCCAGACCGCTGGATTGTTTATCAAGGAGGAAAATAATATGCCTCAAGCCGTACTAGGGTTGGGAAGCAACATCGCCCCCGCCAAAGAAAATTTAGACCGCGCCGTTGCCGCACTGACGGATTTAGGCACGGTAAAAGAGGTTTCCCCCTATATTCTTTCCAAGCCTGAAGGCTTTGCCAACCAGCCGGATTTTGTAAATGCAGTTGTTATTTTAAGTACGCCCTATCAACCCAAGGCGTTGCTTCGCAAATTAAAAGAGCTGGAAACCAAACTGGGCCGCGTGCCCACCTTTAAAAACGGGCCGAGGGTGATTGATTTGGATATTTTGTTTTATGATAATATTGAATTTTTTGATGATGACGACGAGTATATGCTCATCATTCCGCACCCGCGCCTGCACGAGCGGGAATTTGTACTAAAACCGCTTTCGTATTTATTGTCCGACTATGAACACCCCAAATTTCATAAACCCGTTGTACAATTATACCGGGAATTAATGAAAAAAAAGGGAAAACCGGATTGTAAAATATTATAGAATGGAAATATTATTTCCAATGTGAGGAGAAACGTATGAAAAGAGCTGTATTGATGTTAGCTGTATGTCTCTGCTTAGCTGCCTGCCATTGCGAAAGACGCACCAACGGCATTCCTTGCCGCAAAGCCGTCCGCCAGGCCCAACAATGCCAAGCAGATTGCTTAAAATGCCCTTGTATGCAAGCCGTAGCCCAAGAAGCAGCCCGCACTGCTTTAAAAGAGCAGGAAGAATTCCGCAAAGCCGAACGGGAACGCATTGCGGCTGAAAAAGCCCGCCAAGAAGCGGCTAAGCAACAGGAAAAAGAATTTTCCCCAATGGCAGATGTGCGCCGCCACGAAACCGGCAAAGTAGTGGTAAATTACAAAAACCCCATCCGCTTTGCCTGGAACAGCGACACGATTTTGCGTTCTTCTAACAACAAACTGACGCAAACCGCCAACATCTTGCGCAAATATCCCAACCACCACATTACCGTAGTTGGTTATACGGACTCCACCGGAGACCCGCTTTATAACCAAGACCTGTCCGAACGCCGCGCTAAAGCCGTGGCAGACGCTTTAATTAGAAAAGGTGTACCGGAACAGAATGTGTCTTACAAAGGTATGGGCGCCAGCCACTTTATTAGAACCAACAAAACGTCTAAAGGCCGCGCTGCTAACCGCCGGGTAGAGTTGGAAATTTCTGCCAAATAAAAAATATTGATTCAAAACCCCGGGTTTAAAACCCGGGGTTTTTTATAAAGAAAACTCTTTTATTCGCCCCTTACCTAAAAACCATTTAAAATTCAATATTCTGGGCTATTTCTAGTTTCCCCAAATTCAAGCTAACTCTCCCAATACGTCCTCTTTAATAGGCTTAACCACGCCCGTGCAAGCTATAGGGCTTACCAAAAAGCGTATAAAAAACTACTTTTACAGCCTAAATAAAGTAAAATAATAGAAGCAGTTTTAATTACAGAAGGAGACGTACGGAAATGAAAAAAACTATTTTAGTTTGCAGCATCTGCGCCTTATTGGCCGCAGCTTGCACCACCCCCGGTAAACGCACCGCTTGGGGTGCAGCCGGCGGAGCTGCCGTCGGCGCGGCAGCCGGAGCCATCATCTCCCACAACACCGGCGGGAGCAGCGGGCAAGGCGCTGTTTACGGCGCATTAGCCGGATTAGCTGCCGGCGGTTTGCTGGGCAACTACTATGACAAACAAGCCAAAGAATTGGCCGCCATTGCTGAAGTGGTAAAAAGCGACAACGGCATTCAGGTTTTCCTGAAAAACGATATTTTATTTGCCACCAACAGCAGCGAATTAACCCCCGCTTCTATGCAAACGCTGACGGACCTAAACCGCGTGCTTAAAAAATATCCGCAAAACCGCATTGTGGTACAAGGTTATACGGATTCCACCGGTACGGACGCTATCAACAACAGCCTCTCCAAAGCGCGCGCAAAAGCCGTGTATGATTTCTTACTGGGCAGCGGGCTGAAAACCAAAAGCATTACTTACATTGGTTATGGTTCCGCTAACCCGATTGCCAGCAACAGCACCGCTGCCGGCCGGGCCCAAAACCGCCGTGTAGTGCTGGCGATTACTGCTAACGAAAAAGACCTGTAAGTTTTTCTTAAGCAAAAATCAAAAAACCGGGCTATAAAAGCTCGGTTTTTTGTTGTTTTATAAAGGTTTTTTCTCAGTCGTAAAAATAGTTTAAAGAATGTTCTAAATTTGCTATGCTTTTATATATGAAAATCCTGGGTACAGACCAACTGAAAGCTCTTCTCAAACTCATCGAAACCGAAACAGACGACTATGTGGACATGCTGCGCCCGGATTTGGCCGCCGCCGTATTGGCTGACCCAGCCCGCGTACAACAAGCAATAGACGATACTTTTGCCGACGAAGTCCCCTCCAAAGTGCGCCGCACGCTGGAAGAAATTTGTTGGGGAAATTTGGCAAAAGACGTTTCTGCTTTTGCGGGTAAAATTAACCCGGATTTGGAAGAAGGCCTGTGGATTTTGGCCCGTTTTGCTTCTCCCTCCGCCAAACGCGGGGAGATTACCCAACGCCTAGATGCCATTGCCCAAGAACTCCGCCCCCTGTTACTCAATGTAACAAACCTGTATGAAGCGGCCGACGTGATGGGCAAATATTTTTTCTCTACCCAGCATTTTGTTACCCTGCCGGCCAATTTGGACATTAAAGACATTTCTTTTGGGCGTTTTTTACTTAAAAAACGCGGCTCCAGCCTGTGCACGGCATGTTTGTATCAAACCATCGCCCAGCGTTTTGGCGTAGAAAGCGGGCTGGTGGATTTAGCCGGGCGTATTTTGGTTTTTATGCAGGACGTACCCAAAAAACAAATTTTATTTATTGACCCCTTGGATAACGGAAAAATTCTTACCCAGCAGGATTGCAAAGACTACATCTTTTCCAGGGACATTAAATGGAACGACGAGTTCCTCTCCCCGCTTTCCTCCCGCACCATTATCCGCCGTTTCATTGCTAATATGATTTATGTGCTTAATAAACTGCGCGACGAGCGCCGCTTGAAATATTTACGCACGTATTTAGAAATTATTAAAAACTAGACGGAGGGTGTATGCCGCACTATATTTACCTAATCATCGCCGTGTTGTGTTTTGTGGGCGAACTGTTTACGATGGAATTTTCTTTATCCTGCGTGGGCATTGGTTTTGCCGGTGCGTGGCTGGCTGCCTGGCTGGATTTAAATGCTTGGTGGCAGACGGGTTTTTTTATTGTGCTGGCCACACTGGCTTGGACGGGTATCCGCCCGTTTGCTTTGCGCCATTTGTATGACAAAGTAAAACACATTAAAACGCCGGCAGAAGACCTTATTGGGCAACAAGCCGTTGTGCAGGAAGCCATCAACCCTCAAACCGGTGCAGGACGCGTGAAAATAGGCTCCGAAAGTTGGAAAGCCACCGCCGATACGGCGATTGCCGCCGGTAAAACGTGCACGGTACAAAAGCTGGACGGAGTAACCGTTACCGTTAAAGAAAAATAAATTTAGCAGGGCCCGCCTTACGGGCGGAATATTTAAATAAAAGGAGAATCTATGCAAGAAACAGCCACAGGACTAAGCTCACTTGGGCTTTCATTCTTAATGGTACTGGCGGTGTTTGTCATCATTTTAATTGCCAAAGGCATTGTGGTGGTAAAACAAGCGCAGGTAATGATTATCGAACGATTTGGTAAATACCTGGAAATTTTAAATCCCGGTATCAACTGGATTATCCCTATTATGGATAAACCCCATTTAATGGAATGGCGCGAAAACCACGAATATGTGGACGGCGCCGGGCGTACACGCTCTATTCCGCAAACCAGTATGCGCGAAGTGATTGATATGCGTGAAACTGTGTATGACCTGCCCCGCCAAAGCGTAATTACCAAAGACAACGTAGGCATAGAAATCAACGCCTTGCTGTACTTTCAAATTACAGACCCGCTGAAAGCGGCCTATCAGGTGGAATCTTTACCCACCGCCATTGAAAAATTAACCCAAACCACCTTAAGAAACATCATTGGCGAAATGGATTTAGACCAAACCTTAACTTCCCGTGAAATCATCAAAAGCAAACTGCAGGTGATTTTGGACGAAGCCACTAACAAATGGGGTGTAAAAGTAAACCGCGTGGAACTGCAGGACATTATCCCCCCCGCCGCCATACGCGAAGCAATGGAAAAACAGATGAAAGCCGAACGCGACCGCCGCGCTATGGTAACCGAGGCGGAAGGTACCAAAACCGCTCAAATTTTAAAAGCGGAAGCTATACGCGAATCTGAAATCAAAAAAGCGGAAGGTACCAAACAAGCCGCCATTTTACAGGCGGAAGGTTTGGCGGAAGCCAAAATTAAAGTAGCCACGGCGGAAGCTGAATCTGTAAAAATTGTAGCGGCCACGGTGGCGCAGTCTTCCAACCCGGCCAGCTATATGATTTCGCTCAAATACATTGAAGCCTTAACCAAAATGACTGAAGGCAAAGACAATAAAGTGGTTTATATGCCTTACGAAGCCAGCAATGTACTGGGCGCGGTGGCCGCCATTAAAGATTTAACCGGCGGGAACCCCACTCAAGCAGCTGGAAAATAGTTTTTAGGCCTTGCTACAACCCCGGGCTTGGCCCGGGGTTTTTTATGCTTTCCTGTTACGTTTGTCCGATAAGGTTACTATAGACGGCTTTATCTACCCGAATAAAAATACTGTCCACCGCTAAATAATCCGCTTAAGTTTCTACTGTCTGATACAAAACTCCCCCCAAAATTAGGCTGCCTCTTTCATTAAAAGCCACTAAATAGGCTCAATCTCCCCTAAACCCTTCAGGCGGGGGCAAGCCAATATTTGGTAAAATAAGAAAGAAGCATCAAACCGTCTGCCGGTTGGGGACGGTTTTCCATCTGTTAAGGATATAAATATGTCTCAAACTGCCACACTGGCGCACAATCCGTTTAAAGCAAAAGCCATTTCCCAATTATTAATTAAATTTTCGGCCCCGGCTGTTGCGGGTATGTTTGTAAACGCTATTTACAACATTATTTCCCGTATTTTGGTGGGCAGAAACATCGGCTCACTGGGGATAGCCGGCATTAGTATTCTGTTTCCATTAGGGCTTTTGTTTGTAGGCTTTAGCGCCCTGGTAGGAGTGGGGGCAAATGCCTTGTTTTCCATACGTTTGGGAGAAAAGAAAACCGAAGAAGCCCAACTGATTTTAGGTAATGCTTTTGTGGTGCTGGCGCTTATTTCCGGTGCGATTACTTTGGCTACTTATCTGTTTTTAGACCCTATTTTAGGCTTTTTAGGGGCGGACGCCGAAGTGCTGCCTTATGCGCGGGCTTACACGATTACCGTTATGCCGGGGTACTTTTTATTTGGCATTAGTTTGGGGTTAAACAACTTTATCCGCGCGTCCGGCAACCCTAAAACAGCTATGGGCACGCAGCTTATTGGGGCAGGCATCAATATGGTATTGGGGCCGCTGTTTATCTTTGTACTGGGCTGGGGTATGCGCGGAGCGGCACTGGCTACCGTATGCGGGCAAACGGTGTCTTTTTTATGGATTATTTATTTCTTTACCAATAAAAAAAGCCCTTACCGCCTGCACTGGAGATATTTCCGCCTGCGGTGGCATATTGTATGGGCCAGTATGACGATTGGGTTTTCCCAGTTTGCCTTTCAAATGGCATCCAGTATGCTAAACGTTATTTTGAACCACGCCTTATTAAAATACGGTGGCAATGTGGCTATTTCGGCCATTGGGATTGCTATTAGCGTAAACACCATTATTCTAATGCCTTTATTGGGGCTTTCCCAGGGGGCGCAGCCGTTAATTGGCTATAACCACGGAGCTAAAAAATACAAAACATCTATACAAACACTTAAAATGGCTATTCGCTGGGGAACTATTATTACCTCTATTGGGTTTATTATTATTGAGGTTTTTGCCCGGCAGATTGTGTCTATTTTTAATAATACAGACCAAAATTTGATTGCTATGGCCTCTTATGCGGTGAGGGTGCTGAATTTGATGCTGCCGCTGGTGTCGCTGCAAGTATTAACTACCAGCTTTTTCCAAGCCATTAATAAACCTTTGCAGGCAGCCTTGCTGAGTTTATCACGCCAGGTGTTGTTGGTTATCCCGCTGGTGCTCATTCTGCCGCTGTTTTTGGGCTTAAACGGGGTTTTCTTCTCCCCGCCTATTGCGGATGTGCTGTCCATTATGTTAGCCGCTAAAATGCTTAAAAATTATTTTGACAGCCACCACCAAAACTTCTTCTTTTCACGCAAACATACCCATCGTTAGGTTTTCTCCCGCTTAACACGCGGGGGATTTTTTATCCCCCTATCTTCGGGCCCCTTCTTTTTACGCCGTTTTGTATCCACAAACAACACCGGTAAACCTTAGCCATACCCGGCAGAAACTCAGCCCAAGCACTAAAAATACAAAGTATTTTAATAGGCTTAAAATTTCCTATTTTAAATTGTTAATCTCCGCGCACAGCTATGGCCCGGTTATTGGGTTTGCATACTCTTTATACCCACATACAAACAAAAAGGGCAACCGTTTAGGGTTGCCCTTTGCTTGAAAATGGTTTGTAGAAACCAACTAAAAACTATATCCGCTTCCGCCGGATGAGGCCCATTTCCAAAAAGCGTCTTCAAACGAGCTCATATCGTTGTAATAATACACCTTTTTTAACGCCTTTTCAACGGAATAGGGCTGATAAATCTGCTTGCCGGACGCATCTTTCTTTAAGAAACCGGAAGACGGATCCCGCACGGCTTCTCCTTCCGCCAGCAGCTTGGTAAATTGTTCAAACTGCATACGCTTAGACGGATAGGACGAGTTCCCCGGGTTTAATAAAAACCGCACCATTGTATAAGCTTGAAAATACCAATCCTGCGTTTGGTCGTTAGACTCCATCATATTAAAAGAGCCTTCCTTTATAAACTGCTCAAACGGCATAAAGGTAACCGTTCTGCCGGGCTTGCGTCTAGCCGACGGAGAAGAGCTCCACCCTAAAGACATACGGGTAGAAGGATCCCGCTGGAAGTTGAGTGTCTTAAAATCCTGTGCCCAAGGCCCCCCCTGGGTGCCGTTATAGGCTTGGTCTTCCATTAAAACGGCTAAACCTTCGTCCAGCCAGGCGGGCGTCATAATTTGGTATGTATGGCGTTTATCAAAGAATTTTTGCGTAAAAATGTGTACCAGTTCGTGCGTAAACATTTCTTTTAATTCTTGGGTTTTGTTAGGTTCGTCATAAACCACAATCTCCCCGCGGGTGGGATAGGCCAAGGCACGGCTCCAAGGTTTGGCATTAGGTTCGTATTTTAAGTAAGACTGATAATCCTGATACACAAACACGCGTACCCGGTCGGACATCATCCACGGAATATAACGTTTTAATGTATTGTACGCCTGTTCAAATACAGCCGTCATATTGGCGGTACCGCTGCCAATATCACGTTTTTGGGTGTAAACCGTAAAATTTTTACTTTGGCTTTCCTTCCACTCTACCCCCGGCCGATAAACACTGGGGTTAAACCGACGCTTAGAGGAAGGCACCGTAGCCGTTGCATTTTTAGCTGCCGGAGGCGGGATAGCACGGCCACTGTCCTGCGTATTCTTGGCTTGGCGCAACATACGCGCAGCTACTTGAAGTTCCGCTTCTTCTTGCTGCTCTTGGGCGGATAATTCTGTGTCATCCTCCGCTTCCGGCTCAGAAGAAGAAGCCTTTTGATTTTCCGGCAAAAGAGCGTTTTCTTTTTCTATACGGGTTTCTAAATCCGTAGCTTTAGAAGAAGTGGCCGCAGCGTTCCCCGTCTTCTTACCAGAAGCCGCTACCGTGCGTGTTTTACTGCGCTTAGGGGTAGTTGCCTGAGACTTTTTGGCTTGCGTAGCTGTTTTGCGCGGCTGTACCTGGGTTTTTACCACTGAAGGCGCATTGGTGCCGTCCCCCATATTAATAGGCATTTCTAATGTAGAAGCCGCCTTGGAGGACTGGCTAGTGGAGGCCTGCTTGGTGGTTGTAGCGCTTGCCTGCGTAGCAGCCGCCGCTTGATTAGCCGCTTGGGTTGGCACCGCTTTAGCCGCACCGGCAGCAGATGATGTTTGTTGAACCGAAGAAACGGGGGTGGAAGACTGGCCTTGTTTTTGTTTTTCTAAAGACTGTTTCAACACATCTATATTAGAAGTTGGGGCCATTACATCCGCCACCTGTATAGAAGAGGGAACCGCCCCCTCACTTGCGGAAGCGGCTCCTTGTGCATAAGAAACCATTGCCATAAACAACATACATAAAGCAAAAGCGGTTTGTTTTCTCATCCGTCACCCTCAAATTACAAAGATGCCTGCTCGCTATCTAACACTTCAAAAACCATTTTTAAACTTGTACCACCAATACGAGTCTTCTCTCCATCAAAATCCTTCTCAGGATAGTCGGCTTCCGGACTGGAGCTGTCATATAACCAAGCACGTACGGTATAATCGGTACCGTCTATTTTATACTGACAATCATAATACCGGTGTATGGCGCTGCCAGTACTGGAACAAAGCCCGGTAATAGAGTCATAGTCCTCACAATACATATAGGCGCCGCGGTCATCCCCTTGAAAATCTCCATAAAAAGCGGCAGGAGATTTGGTTGCCCATAAAGAGTTTACTTCCGCCATACAAGAGTCCACCAATATCTGCGTAGAAACCGCACGGCGGGTCACCCGGGCCGTCATCGTGCGGGATAAAGACGCCCTCAACAACATTGCCGCCATACCCGCTAACACCACAGTAACCAACAACACCTGCATTAACGCAGCACCTTTTTTATTTTTAATAAACATATAAACCTCTCTTACAGCCCGTTAGGTAACAGGAAGGTCTCTTCCATTACTTCATTTACAACCGGGGTGGAATTTAACTCCGTTATAATAGCCACGTCCAGCGCACTGCCGGTGGTATCATTACCAACCCGTTTAAAAGAAGGAGAAGCATACCCACCGCTGTTTACATACTTAACATTATTTAATACCACTTCATCCTCACGAGTTATTTTCCCCCCGCGGGTAGAGTTTTGGGGCACAATGTTAGCCGTATCGGAGCCTTTTTCAAACTTGTACGTCACGCACCCCATTCTGTTGACAGACGAAATACCAGTTCCCAATAAAGTACGGTCGTCACATACTTTTAAAATAACACCCGTGCCGGCAGGGCTGGCATTTCCGCCTTCTATGTACGTTGCCGCATTGATGTCATCACGCAAAGTGCGCATAAATAAAGACATATTGTTGCGAAGCATTACCTTGCTGCGCCCCGCAGCACTTTCGCGCGAGGCAGACACCGTAAGAGACGCCAAAGCAATACCAATTAACCCCACTATCATCACGGCTACCAACACTTCAGTTAAAGAAAAACCTTTCTTGTTTCTCATATATAGTCCCCCTTTAATTAGTTAACGTATAGCCGTTACAGCGGATTTCAAATGTGATGGTTTTCCCCTCACTAAAAGGAGCATACAGCAAACTATACACATTACCATCAGTCCATTGTTGGGCAGGCGCTTTAGCCCGGCCGCGATCTGGGAGCGGATTTGCCCAACGCCCAGCACTATCTTCATTGACCCGGTAAACAAAGCAGTTTTTAGAGCCGGTGGAATCATTGCAATCATCAGCAATATTTCCTTGGTCGCACACCAGAGGCAACATACATTTAATATTATGGGTACCATCTCCAAGAGGATTGTTATCCGTTACTGCGTTTCTGGCCGCAGCCCCGCACAAACCGTTACGAAATGCCGCCGGAACAATAGTTCCGGAAGAATCAGCTGTTGATAGTGGGAAAAATTCCATCGTCACATACGTTTGCAACTGTTCGTGGGCACGCTCCACAGCCAAAACCAACTCTTCGCGAATGTCCGGCGTACTGGTTTTGCGGGAAGTGGACAACAAGACAGCAAACGTCCCGGTAACCACAATGGCCAACAAGGACAAAGCTATCAACCCTTCCAACAGGGTAAGACCTTTCTTACTATTAAAAATTTTTTTAATCATAAACACCCCTTAATCATCCAAAGTGTCCGTTACGCGAAGATGATCATCTAAAAAAATTAAATACCCTGCACTATACGCATATTTAGTTCCCGCGCCAGCCTCGCCTTGTGCAACGGCAAACGGACGGCCATTACACGCCGGAGAAGGACACGCCGTAAACTTATACGGTAACCCTACAAAATCATTGTAATTTAAATACCCGCAGGCAAATAATTGGTCTATTAGCTGATCTCCACCTGCAGAAGAAGGTATCCCACTGGCAGCCACATCATTGCAGGCGCTTATGGCAGGCATACTTATACCTGAAAAACTGCCCGTAATTCTATAACCTTTTGTATTCTGGTAGAAAGAACGCATCGCTTCCGATATTTTTTTAACCCCAGCTTTAGCCAGCCCGTTATAATGCTCATAACGCATTGACCGATACGCCGGAACCGCAAAGCTAAGCACCACCGCAATAATGAGTAATACGGCTAATATCTCCATCAAGGTAAAACCTTTCTGGTTTTTGAATACAGCTTTATTCGTAGTAAACAAAAAGTTCATAAGGCCTCCTTACCCCTTTATAAGTTGACCGTATCTTTATCCGTCTCGGCATCATAACAATAAATTTCTTTACCATTGTATTTGCTGCCTAATTTACTGTTTGCGCCATACATACAAGCCTCAGAGTCGCCTTTTACTTTAAACTGAAAATAGCCGCCAAAGCCCATAGCATCCACATATCCGTTAGCTACCAAACAGCTGGCTGCCCAAGTCTCCGTAGGAGCATAGGCAAAACCTCTTTTACAAACATCGCCACTTCCCCCCACCACAGAAACCGTATCAGAAATAGCATCGTTCCCAAAGGAAATCCCCGGGTAATCAATATGGGCGCGATAATTGGCTATAGCCAAGGCTTTTACTTTAGCCCGGCCTTCGGCCACACGCGCTTCCGCCATACTGTTACGATATCCCACCGTGGCAAACAACGCCAAAATACCTATAATAGTGGCCGCTATTAATAATTCCAACAAAGTAAACCCCGCCAAGCGGTTTGTTTTACATTTCTTTTCCATAAATTTGCCCCAATACAAAATTCCCTTTCCTTAAGTATTGCTAAGATTTAAGTATTTGTCAATTTGGACAATTTACCTGAAACGTCCCGTCCGAATACGTTAACTCTTCGCAGCCATTTTTATCTACACATACCTTAGAAGGCACGGCAGAATCCACTCCAAATCCGCCCGTCATACACACCTTGCAATCCGTTGTTATACTATACGAATAATTATAAGCTGCATCCAGTGAAGCTTTAGTAAATTTATTAGTAAAAACACATTTGTGCGGAACACGCTTACACCCTTTTTCATTTAAGGTATTATCACTATTTTTTTCACTCTCCGTTGCTGGGGAGTCAAAACAAGATGTTCCTTTATACATTTGCATCACATTGCGTAACCCGCTGGAAATTTCCAACAGCTTCCCTTCCGCCGCCAAGAACTGATTTCTTTGCTGGCTCTTTTTATACGCCGGCACGGCAAAGGCTGCCACCGTTACGGCAATAACTACCACCACCATTATTTCTATCAACGTAAAACCTTTTTTCATAAACGCCTCCTAGTTTCCGCCAATCTGGGACAGTTTGAAAATAGGTAAGAAAATAGACGCTACGATAATACCAATCAAAGCACCTACACCGCAGATCAAAATAGGGTCAATAACGGCTGAAAAGCGGGCAATAAACTGATCTACGTTATCCGCATAGAACTTGGACAGGGTGGAAATAATAGGCGGAAGCTTACCAGATTCTTCACCCATTAACATCATTTCTGTCATCAAGCCGGGGAAAATACCTGTTTCACGGAAAGATTCAGAAATAGATTTCCCCGCCGCCACTTCCGCACGCACCTGTTTAAGCGCATTTTGAATGATTACGTTTGTATCAAAAGATTCTTCCAATACAGAAATAGCGTTCAAAATCGTCACGCCGGACTGTAACAACGTGGACATAGTGGAAAGCATACGGTCATAATAAATATTCTTTAAGAAGTTACCAAAAAGCGGCATAGACAGCAAGAAAGCGTGCCACCGCTTTTTACCTTCCGGGGTTTTGATATAAAACCGGAAACCCACAAATAAGCCCACCATCATCACAATCAACAATATACCGTGGTTAATTAAAAAGCTGGAAACCGCCAACACCATTACGGTAATCATAGGCAGTTCAATATTAAAATCCTTGAAGATTTGGGCAAACGTCGGCACGATACCCAAAATAAAGTAAATCAATACACCCACAGACGCCGTACCCAAAATAAACGGATAGGTTACAGCCGTAATGATTTTGCTTTTCATACCTTCCTGAGTCTTGGTGTATTTAGCAATCTGCATCAAGGTATCCGCCAACTGGCCGCCCACTTCACCGGCCTGTACCAAGGAAAGCCAAATGTTGGAAAACGTACGTTTGTGCCGAGAAAGCGCCGTGTGCAAGGAACTACCCCCTGCAATGTCTTTAGCTACCTGGCTAAGCACAACACCCAACATCGGGTTAGACGCATATTCCCCCAACAAAGAAATAGCACGCACGAGCGGCACACCACCGGCCAACAGGGTGGAAAGCTGTTCCGCAAAGAAGGCTAACACGTGCCCCGGCACTTTACCTGTCTTTTTGGGGCCGCCGGCAGCATTAGAGCCAAACAATCCGCCACCGCCTTCTTTTACGTCCAGCACAATATATCCCTTGTTTTGAAGGGCAAAGATTACTTTTTCCCGGCTGTCAGCCTCCACACCACCGCGAAGCTTTTTGCCGTTTAAATCCTGTACTTCGTATGTGAATTTTGCCATAAAACCCTCTTTTTATATTGGTTATTCGTCTGCCATCGTTGCGGATAAGACTTCATCCACCGTCGTTATACCGCGGATAACTTTATGCCACCCGCTGGCACGCAAGTTTAACATACCGGAACGATCCGCCGCTTGTTTAAGCGCCACCAAATCCTGCGATTTGTAAATAATGGTACGCATTTCTTCCGTCATACGATAAACTTCATAAATAGCACGGCGGCCCATATATCCCGTGCCAAAGCACTTCGGGCAGCCTACAGATTTAAAGAATGTCCAGCTATTTTGATCTTTGGGATTTAAGTGGCCTTCCTTAATAATTTGAGCCATTACATTGCTATCCGGCATATGCGGCACTTTGCAGTACGGGCACAATACACGAATCAAGCGCTGCGCCGCCACCAAAGCCAAAGAACTGGACAACAAGAACGGTTCCATACCCATATCAATCAAACGAGGAATAGCACCCAAAGCCTCGTTTGTGTGCAAGGTGGACAACACCAAGTGACCCGTTAAAGCCGCTTTCAAGCAGGCTTCAGCCGTTTCCGTGTCGCGCACCTCCCCCACCAGAATCACGTCCGGGTCTTGACGTAAGAAGGAGCGAAGCCCCGCCGCAAACGTAAGCCCAATAGACGCCTTTACCTGTACCTGGCTGATACCAGCCAGTTTGTATTCCACCGGGTCTTCCAAGGTCATAAAGTTCAGCTCCGGCGTACGAATAGTCGTCAATACAGCGTTAAGCGTGGTGGATTTACCCGAACCGGTAGGCCCTGTTAAGAAAATCAAACCGTGCGGCAAGTTGGCCGCTTCCATAAACAAACGTTTTTGTTCCGGCTCAAAGCCCAATTTATCTACGTTCATTTCGCCGGTACCTTTGTCCAAAATACGAAGCACCAGCTTTTCACCAAACACCGCAGGACATACAGAAACACGAACCTCAATTTTACGGTTTTGAAACTGAATACCAAAGCTTCCGTCCTGCGGCAAGCGTTTTTCGGCAATGTCCAATTTAGACAAAATTTTAATACGGGAAATAATAGCCGCAATAGCGTCTTTAGACGGTGGAGTACGTTCGTACAAAGAACCGTCTATACGGAAACGCAAACTGACGCGTTCATCAAACATTTCCAAGTGAATATCAGACGTACGCTCCGTGATAGCCTGGCGTAAAATAGCGTTTACAATTTTAACGTATTGAGACGTATTCGGACGGACTTTATCCAAATCCAAATAACCGGATTCCAAATCGTCTTCATCCGAATCGTCCCCGCCGGTATTTGCATTGGCAGGTTTATTGGAAGCATCGTTAATTACTTCTTCCAACAAGTCTTTATTGGAATAAAAAGCATCTATTACGTTTAATAACTGGCTTTTGCTGGCAATAAAAGGCTGCACCTGTTTGCCGGACATCATTTTGATGTTTTCAATTAAAAATACGTTGGTAGGGTCATACAAGGCAATAGCCAGTTCATTGTCTTCCACAAACAGCGGAAGTACCATATTCTCACGGGCAAATTTTTCCGGGATGATTTCTTGTAAATTTTGGTCTTTTTCCGGGCTTAAAATGCCGTTTTCTTTGGAAGCGTAGGGAATTGCAAAATGTTTGGACAAACCAATAGTTACTTGGTTTTCACTTGCGAAACCGAATTTAACAATAGCGTCCGCCAATGAAACATTGCTTTGTTTGGAATAAAGCTGTGCGCTTTTAAGCTGCTTGTCGGTAATGACGCCTCTTTCAATTAAAATCTCGCCTAACTGTTTTGCCATTTCCTAATCCCCCAACATAACTTTCTGCAATACTTATTTTCAAATATCCGCCCCCGCCGTGTTACCGGCGGGGACGGAATTAAACTCTTTGTTATTTACTCCGCCAAAATGGTGGGAGTAATAAAGATGACCAAGTCCGTCGTAGATTTCGTTTTCTCTTTGCTGGTAAACAACCAACCAATCAAAGGAATGTCACCCAACAACGGTACTTTGCGGGTAGAATCCGTTTCGCGGGAATTGAGCAACCCGCCGATGACCACCGTCTGCCCGTTTTTCACGCGTACCAAGGTGGATACCGCGCGGGTGGTGGGGTCTTTGGTGTTGCCGATACCGTCGGACAAGTCAGAATAAGAAGGCTGCACATACAGCGTTACATAGCCTTCCCGGTTTACCTGCGGGGTTACCTGCATCGTTAAACCTACGTTGGCTCTGTCCGTGCTTTCGGAAGTATAATCACCGCTGCTGCCCGTGGTGGTAGAGAAACCTACGGAAGCTTGTGTGGTAGTCATAATAGTAGCCGTTTTGTTGTTTACGGTTACCACTTTCGGTTTACCCAAGTATTTGGCTTCACCGCGGGTAAGCAAGCTTCTAAGCACAATTCTAAAGGCAGAGAAGTCTAACAAGCCGGCCGCGTCTTCCGCTTCAGAAGAGCTGCTGGACGAAGAACCACCGCCTTCAGAACCGGAACCGCTGCTGTCGCTATTAAGTTGATCCGAAGTAGGGAAAATATAGTTCCAACCGTGTACACCGTTGCCCTTAATAAAGTCATAATCTACCTTGCGGCTCGGGCCGGTAAACGTAAAGATGGAACCGTCGCTTCCGCCGTATTCAAAACCCAAGTTTAAACCGCTGGTTTTGTTTACTTCAACAATCTGCGCTTCAATCAAGATTTGCGGAGGTTTGATGTCCAACTCGGCCAAAATATTTTCTACTTGCGGGAATACTTCTGCCACGTCCGTAACAATCAACTTGTTGGTGCGGGCATCCACTGCAATGCGGCCCACCGGGGAGAGCATACTCTTGATAATACCAATAATTTCCGCCTGGCCGGAGTACGCATCAGAACCCGAGTTCATAGAAGAAGTATCCGTGGAAATGTTATTGGAAGAGCTGGAAGAGCCCAAAGAGCTTCCCGTATTGGTTATTTGAGGAAGCACACTGCTCATCTCACTGGAAGCAGACCCCATTCCTTGCAAAGAAATATAGCTAAGCGTATAAATCTTTGTAATAGTATCCGGGGCGTCGTTGGAGCGTTTGGTTACTACATAGCTTTCGCTCTTACCGATGCGCTGGTAGGTCAGCCCGTGTACACGCAGCAATGTATCCAATGCTTCCCGTACAGTAACTTTAGTTAAAGAAGCCGTCACCTTTTTGTTGGCGAATTCTTCACTCATAATAAAGTTAATCCGGGCTTGCGTAGTGATACTGTTGAGAAACGCCGATATCGGCACGTTAGACACCCGAATGGATACTGTGCGATCCAACGGAGATGACTGTTCGGCCGTTTTGAATAAATCGGGTTCTCCTGTCATTTTGACCGTCTCTTCCGCCGTCAACGTTACCGTATCATCGCTGGGAAGAGTTTGAGAGGTTTCCTGCGCCCGCGCGGACACCGTTAAACCCATGGCCAAAACGAACGCCAGAAAAACTTCTAAACGATTTTTCATCTATCCTCCTATCTTCGTAAATAAACAGATTTTTACCATCTACTACCTTAACTGCACTTTCTTTGTAAATTTATGACCTTTATACAAGAATACCACTTCCTCGTTGCGTACGTCCACTATTTTCGCTCCGCGAATGGTTTTACCTATTGTATAAATCTTATTGCCTATAAAGACCTCTTTGCCAATAATCCCACTCACACGGATTTTATCCCGCACGGCAATAGTAGGGTCTTTAATCAAAGCCAGTTCCAACTGGCGGGCCCGTTCGGCTTCTTCACGTTTGCGGCGTTCCTCGGCCAATTTGCGTTGACGTTCGGCCTCTTCCGCCGCTAATTGTTGGCGTTTGCGATATTGTAAAAGAAGAAAATCGTCCGGAGACAAAGTAGGATCTCTTTGTACTTTGGGATTATACACAATTTTATTTTCTTCTTCTTTTACTTGTTTTTCGTTCACACCTTCACGCTGCGGAGCAAAGCCTTCCTGCCCAACCGTCTGAGGAGCAGCTGCCGGCACAGATACCGGCGCCGCAGGCACAGCTTCCTGCGCTTGCAGCACCGCTCCCGACAACACCGTTACGCTAAGAAAAGGTACGGCAAAAAATAATTTTTTCATCATTATTTACCCCCCTGTTCTTTAAATAACTTAGGAGCCAGCTTTTCTTTGGGGAACAAGGTGTTAATAGTTAATTTTATGTTATTTGTACCCAAGTTCTCCGAGTCGGAATTTTTGGTTAAAGAAAAGGAAGACATCCTCAAATATTCCGGCCTGTTTTCCAACACTACCAGTAACTGGGCAAACTGCGGCCAAGAAGCCACCGTGCTTATACCCAGCGAGGTAGAAGTATAGTTAGGGTTAGAAGTATCTTCTGCCTGGCCACCTTCAAACTTAGGCGTCAGTTCTGCCTTTTTAAACACATCTAACACCTGTGTCATTAGCCATTCATTTTTAGAACTTAAATCCGGGAAGCGAGGCTCCAAGTCCAGCAGACGTTTCTTGCTGGACAAATATTCCTGCTCGTTGGATTTTTGTGAACGAATGGCATCCATCTGTCCGCGATAATTGGAAATTTTAGCCCCAAACGAGCCATTCACGGAACGGAATATAAAGAATACCACAATAATGACGATAAACTGTTTGAGGAACAATTTATAATTGCCCTCATCCAGCACCAGCTTCATGTCTTTGAAGCCTTTTTCAAGAGAAGCTTTTATCTTGTTTAATTGTTGATTATTAACGGACATATCTGTCTTCTCCTTTACCACACTGTAACGAGAAGGTCAACTTCCCTTTATCACCCGAAGCGGCCACATCTGCCGCCGAGGGCATTAAAGCACCAGGGCCACCCTGGCCGTCTTTATCGGCTACCTGCTGATAAGCTATCGGGATATCAGAACCGCAAATCTCCCGAATAAGCGGCATTTGCATCAATTGACGTCTAAATTTATCACCTACCATCAAATCAGCCGATCCATCCCCGCCTGATTTAATGGCCCCTTCTAATTTAAAAGAACGGTTTTGGCCAGATTCCGGCGGAAATTTATCCGTATATTCAAACCGGGTAATCCACACTTCCTGCGGAATAGCGTCCACTATTTCCACCAACAGTGGGGTTACCGGGGTGCTCTTTAAAAATTTGTCCAAGTTAGAGTTCTGGCTCTTAATTTGGTTCAAATTGTTCGATATTTGAGAAGCCGTCAACCCCTCAAAGTCTTTAATGGGGTTAGAGTTAGAAGCTTTTACGCTTTTGAGCTCACTATATGTTTTCTGCACGCCCAAATACCCTTTACCCATTAATAATAAAAAGACCACCACTACCGCCGCTGTAACATACCACGCCGTTAATGCGGCATTAAACTCATATTCACTTAAACGGTTGCCTTTTACAAAATCCAAATCGGGCGCTTTGGAATCATAAAATTTACCGCTGGCACCAATAGAGGCAATCTCTCCGGCGGATTTGGTTTCAATCCCATATACTTCCGCCAAATTCCATTTGCGTACCGGTTTTTTGGAATCCGCTTCCAAAGCCGTTATCCAGTTATCCACATCGTGCCCAACGATAACCGCTTCTTCAAACGGGTCTTTTTCCAACTGTTTGGCAATAAACTCAGTGCAGTTGGTAATTTCAAACCGGCGGCGTTCCGCAGGCAGAGAGCCGGATATTTCCACCTCTCTTAACAACACCGGAGCGCCTTCATTTAAAAATACAAAACTGGCCATATCCTTTCCAAAGAAAGAATAAATACGCCCGTTATTGCCCACGGCCTCTTTGTCGCTGGAATCAAAAGCTCGGCTTAAAGACAAAACCGACGGTTCCACCGAAACCAATTCCAACCCGGCTGCACGCAACCCTTTGGCTAAGCGCTCTAAAATGACTTTGCTGGTCATCGCAAACACGACGCCAGTCTTTTTCTGCTTAGTAGCGGCCGTTTCAAACTCATACACGTGGTAAGCATATTCCCCTTTATCAAACGGGAAATGAATGTACTTACGCGCTTGCAGAGGGATAGTGGTTTTCCAGTTTTTACGCTCAATAACCGTAGGAATCACAAAATGGCGCAATAAACAGAAGGAAGACGACAAGCTAACTACCACTTTGTTTGTTTTCCACTGTTTTTTGCTAGCCACTTTAATTAAGGCTTCCTGCCAGTTGTCCATTTGGAAATAAGTTTCATTTAAATCCAACGGCTTTAACTGGGTATGGTCCACATTGGCCACAGGCACGCGCAACAAAGACTCTAAAACGGTTCCACCGTCTTTCTGAGAGCTTTGCGCAATATACATCTCATCCAGACCAATATACAAACCCAAACAGTCTGGATGAGCCTTCATATTTTTGCCAATTAAAGTTTCTACTATATTCATTTGCAAAAATCCTTAAACTAATTATTGCTGCGTAGAAGTAGAAGCAGCATCATAAGTTTCATACGGCATATCATAAGGGTTGTTCGTCGCACCGGTTCCATACGGATCAGCCGCAGTGCCGGCAGGAGCAGCCGCACCCGTTTGCTGCATAGAAGCAGCGTAGGGATCAGCCGCACCCGTTGCATACGGGTTAGCCGCATCAGCAGACGGAACAGCATACGGATCCGTAGTGGTTGTGCTGGAAACAGGCGCACCATAAGCGTTAGGATCCGTCACCGGGTAAGAACCCGCCGGGTTGTCTAAAGAACCGGCCGGCAAGGTTTCTTCATAAATATTTACCGTATTGGTGTTGGTGCCATCGGCAGGCAGCGTGCTGTCATAAGCAGGGGCTTCCGGCTCCGGCTGGGCTACCATTTTGCGGGCGGGTTTCGTCCACAAACGGGCGGTTTTATAGTTGCAGTCTTGGCAGATGCTGGTTTCATCGGCTTCGGCTTTTTGTTCACCGCATTTTACGCTAATTTGGCGTCTAATGGTTTTCTTTTCACCGGTGGAATCCGTAACGGTTAACACCAAGGTGTATTTACCGCAGCCCAATTCAGGCCCGATAATGCCTTTGCGGGCGTTCCACAAAATCTGGTGATATACCGGCGCAAAACCTTCCAGTTGGCGCACCACATAATATTTACCGTCTTTACCGTGTTGAACGATTTGGAAAGTCCAGTTATTAATCGGGTTTACTGTTTCGATAACAGAAAAATCGATGGCAAAGGCTTCCCCTTTGGACGGGTCAATTTCATTGGAAACCGGCACCACGGCAATGCTTAACAACGGGCGCTGGCTGACTTGGTTTGCCTGAGCAATAGCGGCAGGAAGCTCAGCATCAAAGTCAAACACAATAGAAAGCCCTTCCAAGTTGGCAAACTGGGCCGGAGGTTCTTGGTCATACAAGCCCATATTGTAGCTGATTTTACCAGAAGAAATACCTTTGTGTACAAAGAAAGAATTTAAGGCCATCGCCTGGCGGATACCGGATAAAGTTACGTCATCGGTATAAGAACCGGCAGGCAAAATAATGTAGCTGGCACCTTGGGTAAGAGCCATTAAAGAATAAATGTCATTGAGCAGGGGTTGGGCATCCGGATTAAAGCGGTTGCCTTGGAAAATAACGTCCCCGTCAATATCAATAGCATCAGGCAAGTTGTTGCGGAAATAAATGCGCACGCCCTTGGTGTTGCGAATGCGGGCAATCACGTCGGACTTCATACTCTCCAGCTTTTGCTGGCTGTACAGTTCACGCGCTTGCAAAGCCTCGGGAGAGGTTAAATCCGTATAAGTAGAACCACCCTGGGAAGCTAAAGCCGTTTCTTCTTCGGCTTTAGCGCCGGCATAGGCCGAATCGCTATAAGCTACCGGGGCCGCTTTAGCGGTCTGCTCCGCAGCGGCAGCTTGGGTTTGGGCTTGAGCGGCCGGCTCTTGCTCTTTACCGGCAACAGTAACCCCGTATTCTTCTTCTACCGGTGCAGCGGTGGTTTCCAACGCGGAACCGGCAATAGCCTGTTCATTAGCGCTTTGCTGTAAAAGCATATCCTGCTGGGCTTGCGCTTCGGCTTGGGTGGCGGCATCTGAAAGGTGTTTTACTTGACCTTCTTTAAAAGCCACGTCCACTTCCACCGGGTTTTGGATACCGCCAATGCGGTTGTGAATCATATTCACATATTTATTGGCTTCGGTTACCTGTTTGCGGTTACCGTTTAATAACACGTCAATAAAATATTCCAAGGCTTCTTCGTTCTTTTCCTGTTCGAATAAAGCCTTACCCTTTTCCAGTTGTTTCTCCG
>CALUUY010000016.1 GCA_944324095.1 uncultured Elusimicrobiales bacterium | reverse complement strand
GCTAAAAAACCGGCCGCCAAAAAAACGACCAGAACCAAAAAAGCTGCCAAAGAAGAAGCTCCTAAAGCTGAAGAAGTAAAAGCCGAAGAAGCTCCCGCGGCAGAAGAAGCCAAATAACTTGTTTCTAAACGTCCGTTTCCGCTTGCAAAGGCGGAAACGGACTTTAAACAGATTTACCCCATTAGTTGTACAGGAGAGAACATGTCTTTAGCAGAAGATATTAAAGTTTTAAGAGAAAAAACCGGCGCGGGCTTGATGGACTGCAAAAAAGCCTTGTTGGAAACCAAAAACGATATGGAACAAGCCATCGTTTTCCTGCGCAAAAAAGGCTTGGCGGATATGGCCAAACGCTCCGACCGCGAAACCAAAGAAGGCCGCGTTAGCGTTAAAACCAACGGCAAGAACTATGCTATGGTGTATTTAGGCTGCGAAACGGACTTTGTGGCCAAAACCGAAGATTTCATCAAATTGGCCGACGAATTGGCCGACTACGTCTTAGCTCACCCCGAAATTACCGACTATGCCAACGACGAACACATCAAATCTATGATTGCGGAAAAAGCCCCCAAATTTGGTGAAAACACCACTTTAAAAGGTGCTTATAACTGGACGCCGGCCGAAGGTGCAGTGATTGAATACTACATCCACGCTGACAACAAAAAAGCCTCTTTATTGGAACTGGCCGTAACCGGCACCGCTAAAGACGCCGCCAAAGTGAAAGAAATCGCTCGCGGTTTGGCTATGCACACGGTGGGTATGCAGAGCTGCTGGGTAGATGCCAAAGACATTCCCCAAGCCGTTATTGACAAAGAATTGGAAATTTACAGAACGCAGGCTTTAAACGAAGGCAAACCGGAAGCCGCTATTGAAAAAATGTTGCCCGGTAAAGTAAAAAAATTCGCCAAAGAAAACTGCCTGTTGGAACAAATGACCATTAAAGACAACAAAAAAAGCGTGTTGGATTATTTGAAAGAAGAATCCAATGCTTTGGGTTGTGAATTAAAGGTTGTGCGTTTCGTTCGTTTCTAATTTAGGGCCCCTCTTCGGAGGGGCTTTTTTCTGTCTGTCCGGCAAGCCGGGCCGAAAGGAAAAAGAGAATTACAAACACAATTTTTATTATTTGTGCTACAATAGAAAAAAGATTTTAAGAGAGGACTTTATGACAAACGCCGCTGACCCGCATAAAAAGAAAAGAGTGCTGTTAAAACTTTCCGGTGAAGCCTTAATAAATGAAGGCCACCGCGGTATCAATCCCCAAGCCTTAAAAGAAATTGCCGTAGAAATTGCCGACGCTTACCGCTGCGGAAATTGTGAGTTGACCATCGTACTGGGAGGAGGCAACATCTGGCGCGGATTGCGCGATGGCGGCGGCGTGATTGACCGCGTCAATTCCGACAATATGGGTATGCTGGCCACGGTTATTAACGCATTGGCCTTGCAATCCGCCCTGGAAGACGCGGGCGTACCCACCCGGGTATTAACCTCTATTAATATTTACCAATTGGCCGAACCTTTTGTGCGCCGTAAGGCGCTGCGCCATTTGGAAAAAGGCCGCATTGTTATTTTTGCGGGCGGAACGGGAAACCCCTTCTTTACCACAGACAGTGCAGCTGCGTTGCGTGCGTCCGAAATTAATGCCGATGTTTTGTTAAAAGCCACCCAAGTGGACGGGGTATATGATTCTGACCCGCGGAAAAATCCGGACGCTAAATTAATTCACAAAATTACTTACGCGGATGCTATTTCCAAACAACTGCAATTTATGGACACCGCCGCCTTGGCGCTTTGTTTGGAAAATAAACTGCCTATCCAAGTATTCAACCTGCATAAAAAAGGCAACATCAAACGCGCGTTATGCGGGGAAGAAATAGGAACGGTCATTTATTAATACTTGCGCTGTTAAACAGGCGGCGGCCGAACCGGTAACGCCGCCTTTTTAATGGGAAAACAGAGAGGTTGTATGTTGAAATCTTTTAAAATACCACTTACAATAGTTTATGCTGTTTATTTGTATGCGGCGTCTTGGAATTTTATTACTTTTTATTTAGCTTGTTTAGGCGGATGGATGTTGTTGTGTGCGTGGCTGCCGTTTAATAAAAAAAGCTATCAAATGTCTGGGGTATTTAAAAGTGTTTTGTGGGCTGTGCAGGCGGTTGTCGTTTTATTATTTGCAGCCGCGGTGTGGACAGTAACCCGCAAAGCTGTGGTTGTTGTTCCAGCGGCGGTTAAAGCTGTACAACCAACAGAAGAAATTCCCCCCGTTCAAGAAGCTGTGCCGGCAGAAGAACCTGCTCTATATACACCGCCCATAGAACCTGCTTCTTCCATTATTCCGTTATCCACCAATCCATCTACGCCGGGGAAAGACCACCTCCCCGCCTACTCTGGCATTCAGCACGGGGACGCGATAGAAATTCCCCCCGCTTCCGCCTCAAACCAAGTTGAAACCCCACTTATGCCGGACCCTGCCTATAACCAGGCCGAGCAAGACATAAAAAAACGGTTTGACGAGCAGAATATGCGCGATATACAAACGGTACTATCCCCCGCGCATGTTCAGATGATTCAAAAACAGCCGCCATTTATCCGCACGTCTTTAATGTTTATACTGCTGCGTAAAAATATGGATAGGCTAAGCGAACAACTAAAGGCCACAGACCTACCTGCCGCTAAACGCCAGGAAATGGAAGCCAAACTAAAACAGACACAGGCGGTTTATCAAACCATTCAAAGCCGCAACGCGGCGCAAAACAAACACAAGGCAATACACGCCCGGTTGGAAGAACTGGATAAACAGCCAGCCAAGAAAATAAACCGTTAAAAGTTAATGCGTTCTTTTTCTATCACCAGCGGGCGTTTAAGCACCTGGGTAAGGATTGCCCCCACGTATTCGCCAATAATGCCTATAAAGAACAGCTGTACGGAAGAAAAGAACAACACGGAAAGTAAAATAGGGGCCGTACCCATTGGGAATTTATCCCAAAAGAGCAGTTTTAAAATCAAATACACAAACGCCAGCGCAAGGCTGATGATGCCCAAAACAAATCCACCCATAGCCGCCAAGCGAAGCGGAACTTTGGAGTGGTTGGTAAAGCCGATCATAGCATTGTCGTAAAGGGTATAAAAGTTATTTTTAGTAAACCCGCGTTTGCGTACAGGCTGTTCAAAAGGTACTAACGCGCGGGAATACCCCAGCTCACACACCAGGCCGCGCAAGTAAGGATAAGGCTCGTCCATTTTTCTAAGTTGTTGTACTACACATTGGTCATAAAGGCCAAAACCGGTGCAGTTGGATAGTAAAGCAGCACCCGAATCATTTACCAAATTAAGCAGCCAATAATAAAACCGCCGCAAAGCAAAAAACAGCCCCGGTTCCCGGCTTTTGTTTTTTTGTGCCAGCACTACTTTGTAGCCTTCTTCCCAACGGGCGATTAACTGCGGGATTAGTTCCGGCGGGTCTTGCAGGTCAGACGCCATATAAATCACCCCATCCCCCTCACACTGTAAAATACCGTAATAAGGGGAACGTATATGCCCAAAATTACGCGCGTTTACAATGACTTTAAAACGAGGGTCTTGCTTGGCTATACGTTTAAGCTCCTGCAAAGTTCCGTCCGTGGAGGCGTTATCCAGTACAATTTGTTCATAATCATACTTATCGGCCAATAGGTTCATCTGCGCTTTTACCCGTTCATACAGTTCCTGTATGTTGGCTTCTTCATTATACGCGCTGGAAACAATTGAGATTTTCTTTTTCATATTATTTTTTAAATACCCATTTTTTATTTAATGTAAACCCTAACAAAGCCATCGGCAGCACAAGCGCCGCACCGGAGATGTACATATTTTCCACCCCACACAAGGCAAATATTTTCAGCCCCAGCACATTGCACACATACACAATGCCGTACACGCCAAAGAATTTGCCTATAAGCCGCGCGTCGCTGGTTTGAAAAACAATCCCACCAATGGTTTTAAAATTAAACAATACCCCCAATATATTGGCGCACAAAGGGGCAAAAATGTAATTAAACCCCAACCACACAAAAAAAGCATACAGCCCATACCCCACCATTGTGTTTAATACCCCTACAAACAAAAAGGTAACAAACTGCTGCGTCATACCCGTTAAACGGCTGATGGTGGTAATTAAGAAAAGGAAAAATTGCTTTATTTTGCTTATCATCTGGGCACCATAGGTAAAATTTATTTTTTGGACGGAGCCATATTCAGCTGCATTTCCTGCTCGCTTAAAAAGGGTGACATATCCTCCAAAGACGGGCTTTGCATACTGCCGTCCGGCAGGGTGCGGGCGGAAAGTTTAGGTGCAAAAGCATAATCTGCCGTACAGTCCAGTTCACACAACACCGGGCCGGGCATTTGCAGCACTTGGCGGATTTTATCCTCCAGTTCTTCGTTACGCTCCACACGCACCGCCGGCAGCCCAAAGGCTTGGGCAATTTGTACAAAATCCGGTACTTCCACCCCGCTTTGCTTATTGCAGCCCACCAGCCGCCCTTCAAAAAAATTGCGCTGGGTTTGAATAATTGACAAATATTCCCCGTTCTTAATCACAAATACCTTAACCGGCAAAGCATTGGTTTTAAGGGTTTGCAATTCCTGCAAATTCATCATTAGGCTGCCGTCCCCTTCCAAACACACGGTGCTTTTTTGGCCGTTTGCCGCGCACAAGCCAATGGCCGCCGGCAAACCATACCCCATAGAAGCATCGCCCGAATTTAATACCAGCCGCTGACCGGCTTTACTTTCAAATGCTTGAAAAAACGCCACACACGCCGTACCGTTAGAGGCGGCCACCAGTGCGTTTTCCGGCAACATTCGGCTAAGTGTTTGCATAAACAAATAGGGGTGCACTTTGTCTTGCGGGCGAATGGAAAATTCCCTCAGGGCAGGATATTTTTCTTTCATATCCCGGCAATACCCGCGCCACGGGGAGATGTCTGTTTGAGTTACAAAGGCTTTGGTTAACTTATCCAGCACTTCTCCTATGTCTGCGCAAAGGGCCAAATCCGGCCGCAGGGTAGGTTTTTGCAATTCTGCCGGGTCAATGTCTACTACAATTTTAAAAGCGTTTTTGGCAAAGTTTTCCCAGTTATAGCTGATTTGGCGTATATTGTTGCGCGTACCGGCAAAAAGCACCACATCTGCATTTTGCAGGGCAAAGTTCCCCGCGCGCTGGCCTACGGTGCCGATGCGCCCGGCAAAAAGCGGGTCAGCAGATGACACCAAATCAAACCCGTTAAAAGTGGTTACTACCGGGATTTGCGTCTTATCCAAAAAAGCCCGCAACAAGCCTTGTGCTTGGGCGCAGTGAATACCGTTGCCTGCCACCAACAGCGGGCGTTTAGCTTGCATAAGCAAGCGGGCGGATTTAAGAATTAAAGCGTCTAAATCTGCAGCTTTAGTTGGCGCAGCAGGCGTAAAAATTTTTAATTGGGCCGGGTCTATAGACGCCGCCTGCACATTCATCGGCACATCTATCCACACCGGGCCGGGGCGGCCGCTACGGGCGTGGTAAACGGCTTCTTGCAAAACGGCTTTAATGTCGGCAGGATCGGTAACCATACGGGCAAATTTAGTAAGCGGGCTTACTACGCGGATAATGTCTGCTTCCTGGTCTCCCAATTGGCGCAAAGGAATATGCGGGCAAGAGGACATCGTGGTACTATACTTAACCTGGCCGGAAATAAATAACACGGGGGCGCTGTCCGTCCACGCCCCAAACAAACCGTTTAAACAATTTAATCCCCCAGGCCCGGTGGTTACGCATACCACGGCCAGTTTTTGCTGTGCACGGGCATAGGCTTCGGCCGCCATAGCGGCGGCTTGTTCGTGATGGTTGAAAATTAGACGGATTTTATTGCTTTTACCCAGGCTGTCGTCTAAGTGCATAGCACCTCCGCCCGTTACCATAAACACCGTATCTACATTAAGCGCTTCCAGCTGGGAAACTAAATAATCCGATAATTTCATCCGCTCACTTCCTGTTTCATTCATTTATAAATGCCCGCCTGCTTGTTCAATTAAGTGTTTGTATCTGGACTCTAACATTTCAATACGTTGGGCGTCTTCTTTAAAAATCATACCGTAAAAATCACGCTTGTTTTTCAGCCACATCAATTCAAACCCCACCGCTTTTAAAATGCCTTTATCGGCCTGCGGGTCTTGCAGGGCGGCTTGGGCGTCAAAAATAATTTTGCGGGTTTCAAACTTGGTAAGCGCTCCCGCCGGCAACTGTTTAAAAAAGCCCAAAGAAGCGGCCGATACCCCGCCCCCAATCACCATCTTTTTGCCGGCGCGCTGGATTTTATGGCTTACCTGTTGGGCAATTTCCAGTATTTGCAGGCAGTTGATGTCCTCCCGTGTCAGGCCCATACTGCCCGTTAAATCCACCCTCCCCAGCACAATGCCGGCTAAGTGGGTGAACTCTTCGTTCTCTATCATTTCGTCCAAATTCTCTACGCCCGTTTTGGTTTCCACATTAATAAAAAACTCAATTTCCTTTCTTTCGTCTTCCGGAAACACAAAGCGCGTGGCTTTTACATATTTATTCATCGCATAAGCGGTTTCAATCATCGGGCCTACGATGGCTTTTACACCTATTACCCGGGCGTCAAACATGTCTTTTACCGCTTCACATCCGCCTATTTTAATGGTTAAATCCAACCCGGCTTTGGTTACCACCTCTTTTAAACGCAGGGCTTCTTCCATACGTGTACCCTCGGCTTCAAACTCGGCCTTTACCCCCAACACGTGATGGTTTTGCTTTAAATCAATAAGGGTTTGCATCATCTGTTTTTCCAAATTGTTCATACCTGCTCCTTACTTATCCAAGAGTAAAAGTGTTTTGTCCAACCGGGCTTTATTGGCTTTATACCAACCGTATAATTCTTCCACCGCTTGCTTAAACGGGGTAAAGCATAAAGAAGGTATTTCTGTTTTAAGCCGGGTATTATCGGCACTGTAATTTAAGCCGTACCCCTCTTTTGCAACCTGTATTCCGGCGGAAGAAGCGCTTATTTGCTCCACCAGTTGAGCCGCCGCCAACAGTTCTGTTTCAGCGTCCGGCGCCACATTGTAACTTTTGTAACGGGGTGTGTTTCCTATAAAATATTCCAATATAGGCATTAAATCGTTTACATACAAATAACTAAAACGCCTGTTTTGCCGCAAGGTAATGGGAAGGCCAAATAAAGTTTTACAAATAGCATTGGAAATAAAGCGAATTTGCCAATCCTCATATTTGCCAAAAATGCCAAATATATTTAAATCTACAAAATTATCCAGCTGTTCAATTTGTTTATAAACCACATATTTGCAAAAACCGTGTTCGTCCTGTGGTACACGCACCCCCAAACGGATTTCGCTTACCCGGCGGTTGTCCGCCGAGGAATCATACACCGCACCGGAACCCAAATTGATTAGCCTGCCAAAACGATGTTTATTGCGTTGCAAATTTTCAAACATACGCAGGTTGGTTTCCAGCAGGCGGTTCGTGTCCGGGGCGTTGCGGTGCCCCGGTTTAGCCGCGGCGTGGATAACTGCGTCAAAATAACGGCAAGCAAAAAATCCGTCCACGGTTTGTGTGTCGGTTAGATTGAGCTCACGGCTTGAGGGAGCGCATATTTCATATTTTTGCGCCAGGTAACTTTCTTGTATGTTTTTACCTATAAACCCGTTGCCGCCCGTGAGCAGAATTTTTTTCATTTTAGAGCCCCTGCAAAACGGTGGATTAAAGCGCACGTCTTTTCCAATTCTTTTTTACCTAAACGCGGAAATGTACCCACCCAAAAAGTGTGGTTCATAATAAATTCCGTATTAGGCAGAAGGGCAAAATCTTTTTCCGTTAAATAGCGGGAATTAAGCAGGCCGGACTGGCCAATACGAAGCGCCACATCGTTTTCCGTCATCATAGGTTGGCGCAGCAGGTTGCCGCCAAAAAGCTGGCGCGTACCTACGCCGTTTTGTTCCAAAAATTCCACCAACTGCTGTTTGGTAAAGGGGGCGTCGTCCTTTACAGAAATCAAAAACCCAAACCAGGACGGGTGGGATTTTTCAGCCACGCGGGGCAGGATTAAATAGTCCTGCAGGTCGGAGAGTTTTTCCGCCAAGAACTCCGCATTTTGGCGGCGTTTTAATAAAAACCCGGGCAGCTTTTTAAGCTGGCTTACGCCCAGGGCGGCTTGCCAGTCCGTAATTTTTAAATTAAAACCAATGTGGGAATAGGTGTATTTATGGTCGTACCCAAAGGGAAGCTTTCCTAATTGCATACCAAAGCGGTTTTTGCAGCTGTTATCCACCCCGGGTTTACACCAGCAATCACGCCCCCAATCCCGGTAGGAAAGCAAGACACGGTGCAAAAGCGGGTCACTAGTCACCACGGCGCCCCCTTCCCCCATTGTAATGTGGTGGGCCGGATAAAAACTAAAGGTGCCTATGTGGCCGGTTGTACCTGCTTTTTTACCGTTGTATTGAGCGCCAAGCGCGTCACAGGCGTCTTCAATAAGCCATAGTTTGTGTTTTTGGCACAGCGCGCTTAACGCTTCCACATCAAACATATTCCCCAGCGTATGCGCCACAAACACCGCTTTGGTTTTAGGAGATAGAGCACGCTCCACTTGGGAAATGTCTATGTTATAAGACCCCACCTCACAATCCACAAACACCGGTACCAAACCGTTTTGAATAATGGGGTTAACCGTGGTGGGAAAACCCGCCGCAACCGTAATAACCTCATCGCCTTTTTGCAGGCGGCGGTCTTTAAGTTTGGGCGACGTAAGCGCACTGATAGCCAACAAATTGGCAGATGAACCCGAATTAACCGACAAGGCAAACCCAACCCCCAAATAACGCGCCAAATCCTGCTCAAATTGTTCGTTAAACCGCCCGGCAGTAAGCCACATATCTAATGAAGCGTCTATCATCGCCGCCAGGTCATCCTCATCTAATAATTTACCCGAAGCCGGTATGTAGCCCAGCTCTTTATTTTCCCCATACACGGCCCGGTAATAAGCCCGGGCGGCTTCTTGCACGGCTTGTCTTAATTCTTTTTCCATACCAAATTACCTTCAAACTGTTCAATTTGCTCTGCCGTAAAGGCGGAAACATCTTTCCCTTCGTAAAATCGTTTATACCAGAGGACGGTTTCTTCCACCGCTTGGCGGGCCGTATAAGAGGGGCGCCAGCCTAACTTTTCCTGCGCTTTAGAAATGTCCAAACTAAGCAGCTGCGCTTCGTGTAAATGATCTGCCTGAATCACGCGCACGCGCCCCTTTCCATAACATTGCACTGCCAAATGCGCTACTTGCTCTACGGTCAAGGTATCCGTTTCATCGGGGCCAAAATTAAACCCCTCAGCATAAGCAGGGCCTGCTTCTAATAATTTTTGCCCTAATAACAAATACCCGCCTAACGGCTCCAACACAAACTGCCACGGACGCACCGCCTGCGGGTTACGTATATTAATTTCTTTACCTGCGTTTAAAGCGCGCATACAGTCCGGCAACAGGCGGTCTAAGGCCCAATCCCCCCCGCCTATTACATTGCCCGCCCGGGCGGTGGCCAAGGCAAATCCGCCCGAGTGTAAAAAAGAACGACGATAAGAGGCGGATAAAAGCTCTACACACCCTTTAGAAGAAGAATACATATCATACCCGCCCATTGGGTCGTCCTCCCGATAGGGGCGGAGGGTTTCTTTATTTTCGTAACATTTATCCGTAGTAACGTTTACAAAGGCCCGCACCGAGCCCGCCTCCCGCGCTGCTTCCAGCACGTTTAAGGTACCCATCACGTTAACGGCGTATGTATGCACCGGCTCCCGGTAAGACTGGCGTACCAACGGCTGCGCCGCTAAATGAAAAACCACCTCCGGCGCAAAATCCTGAAACACTTTTTTTAGGTGTGCCGCGTCCAAAATGTCCCCGGTAACGTCCAAAAGGCCTTTAGCTACTTGCGCCGCTTTAAACAAAGCAGGCTCCGTTGGCGCCGGCAAGGAATAACCGCATACCTCAGCCCCTAAACGTTTGAGCCAGGTGCACAGCCAACCCCCTTTAAAACCTGTATGCCCGGTAACCAATACCCGCCGGCCTTTGTAAAGCTGATTAAACATAATTAATCCCAAATTTTCCACGGGGCGTGGCCCGTTTTCCACAAAGCGGTTAACTCGTTTTTATCACGCAGGGTGTCCATCGGGCGCCAAAAACCGGTATGCTTATAAGCGTGCAAATGGCCCTGGGCGGCCAGTTGCTCCAAGGGGGCGCGTTCAAACATTACACCAGGCTGCTGAGGAATATAATCAAATACTTCCGGCTGGCAAACAAAAAAGCCGCCGTTAATCCAGGCGCCGTCCCCCTGTGGTTTTTCCATAAAGGAGGTAATATTGTCCTGCCCGTCTAAATCAAGCGCGCCAAAACGCCCCAGCGGTTTAACCGCCGTCATAGTAACAATCTTGCCGCTTTGTTGGTGGCAAGCCAGTAAAGAAGGGATGTGAATGTCACTCACGCCGTCGCCATAAGTAAGCATAAACGGTTCTTGCCCCAGGTAGGACTGCGCTTTTTTAATGCGCCCCCCGGTAAGCGTATCTTGCCCGGTGTATAAAATGGTTACTGTCCACGGTTCGCTGCGGGTTTTATGTACCTGCACACTGTTGGCAACCATATCTACCGTAATGTCTGAATAACGTTGGTAATAATTAACAAAAAAATCTTTAATAATGTGGGATTTATATCCGGTAAGAATAACAAAATCGTTGTATCCATAGGCGGAGTAGATTTTCATAATATGCCATAGAACCGGATAACCGCCAATTTCAACCATTGGCTTGGGTTTTAGATCTGTCTCTTCGCTTAAACGGGTGCCAAGCCCCCCTGCCAAAATAACCACTTTCATAAAAACCCCTTTGCTTTTGTGCTGGGCAGCCTCATATAGCGGGGCAAAGCGCAAAAGCAGTTTTTCAATAACCCTAAAAACAGGGCGGATACTTTTGTTACAGTCTATCAAAAAAGCCCTGAAGGGTCAACACCCGGCCCGACGATAAAACTACCTTTTTGCCTTTTTTAAAAACAATAATTCTACCGCCCGGTTTAAAGAATTGCTATAATAAAAAATATTAGCATTAAAATAACATTTTAAAAGAGGATTTTATGGAAGCTATTACCGCTCTTCTCAGCAAAACAAAAACCGAAATGGCCGGCCACGTTACCCGTTTATCCCGTGATTTAGCCACCATACGCACCGGCCGCGCCAGCGCGGGGCTGTTGGAAAACATCCGTGTAGATTATTACGGTACCCCCACCCCCATTAAACAAATGGCTATGATTAATGTTTTGGACGCTAAAACCCTGGAAGTACAACCCTGGGACATCAGCTCTTTAAACGATATTGACAAAGCCCTTCAAAAAGCCGATTTGGGCGCCAGCCCCGTTAATGACGGAAAAGTCATCCGCATCACCTTGCCTTCTATGACTGAAGACCGCCGCAAACAACTGGCCAAAAATATTTCCAAAATGAGCGAAGACTTTAAAGTGGCTGTGCGCAACAACCGCCGCGATGTTTTGGAAAAACTTAAAAAAGCCCAAAAAGCCGGCGAAATTACCGAAGACGATTTAAAACGCTATGAAGCGGATGTTCAAAAAGCAACGGACGGATACATTGCTGAAATTGAACAAACCATCAAAGCCAAAGAAGCCGAGATTATGAAAATCTAGTTTCTTTCTGCTCTTTATTTACAATACCCCGCCATACAGCGGGGTATTTTTATTCTCCCGCTTAATTGGCACGTTCCCCCACAAACCAAAACTACTTCTAACCGCCTAAAAAAGCGCTGTATTCTTATCATTCACAGCTACCCTTCCGTAGGGAATAACTTAATAATAAACACTACATTTTAATTCAACTTGAGGCAAACTCCCCCAGACTAGAGATAATCATTTATACCACAATAAAAAACGCCGGCATTAACCGGCGTTTAAAGAAAGAAAAAGACATTTACATCTTTTTTAAAATATCGGCTATATGCTCAGCCGCTTGCAGGGGGTTGGGTATGTTAAGCTTGGAATAATTCTCCCGCATAGTGCGCAGCATAGCGTCGTTCTGGGCAAGCAGAGCACGGGTTAAAAACTGATAAATCTCCTGCTCAAGCGAACTCCCCTCCAGTGCAATCACCGCACATCCTACCGACTGCAAAATCTTGGCATTGTAATACTGATGATTGGCAGCCGCGTAAGGATAAGGCACCAGTAACGCCGGTTTGCGGCAATAAATCAGCTCCGCCAGCGTGCTTGCGCCGCTTCGGCAGATGACGGCATCGGCTATCTGCATCAGCTCATAAATTTCATTGGAATACGGCAACACACACACGTTTAAGGTTCTGCCGTATTGGTTTTTAATGGTTTGATACCACCGCTCTCCGGTAATGTGGATAAAGTGGACGTTTTGGTTTTCCGCCACTACACGCTTTACGGCTTGAATAACCGCCGCGTTTAACCCTTTGGCCCCTTGGCTGCCGCCAAAAATGAGAACTGTTTTTTGCTGAGAAGACAGCTCCAAATCCGCCAAAATTTTATCCCGGTTTACGGGGTCTGCAAATTCCGTGCGGATAGGGGTGCTGGTAAGCAGGGAATTTTTAAGTTTTTCTTTAGAAGGCAGCCCCAATAAAAACAAATCCGCAAACCGGGCGCAAATTTTATTAGCCAAGCCTATTTTGGTATTGGAATCGTGCACCACGGTTTTTACCTTCATCCGGTGCGCCTGAAAGATTAACGGGAAAGAAATGTAGCGCCCCGTCCCCAGGCAGACATCGGGCTTAAATTCCCGTATCAGTTGTTTCATTTGGGTTAAGGCACCCCAAAGTTTACCCGCAAATTTTACATAAACCAGCGGGTTAGCCGTACGAGGAAGACCCATAAAATCCACTTCGCGGAATTTTAATTTATGGTCTTGCAAAATTTGGATAGCCGGGTCGTTCTTACGCACCACAAACAACACACTGCAGCCTTGTTTGTTTAATAACTTGCCCAAAGCAAATCCGGGGTAAAAATGCCCGCCCGTTCCGCCGGAAGCGATAATAAAACGTTTGTTCATAGGGTTTATCTGTTCCTTGTTCTATAATGGGTATAATCATCCCGCAAAGGGGTTTTGGGGGCCGCGTCCGAAGCCGCCATATTAAGTAAAATTCCCATCATTACCAGCGTCATAATGACCGAAGACCCCCCGTAAGAAAAGAAAGGTAATGCAATACCTTTCGTAGGCAAAAGGCCAATAGCCATAGCCATATTAATAAAAGCTTGGGTGCAGATGGTGATAGTTAACCCAAAAATAAGCAGGCTGTTAAAATTGTTTCTGGCTACACGCGCTAGGCTAATGCCGCGTACCAATAACCAACAGAAAAACGTCAGCACCACAGCCGCACCAAACAAACCTACTTCTTCACACATAATAGAAAAAATAAAGTCCGTATGGGCTGCGGGTAAGTATTCCAGTTTTAATTCACTGTTTCCCAACCCCTTTCCAAACCAACCGCCGGAGCCAACCGCCATAAAAGACTGCACCAACTGATACCCCGCTCCACCGGCCTGTGCTTCCGGATCCAAAAAGGAAAACAACCTTTCCCTTCTGTATTCCACAAACAGCAGTTGATGCACCGCCACCGGCAAAGCTACAAGAACCGGCACGGCCAAATGTTTTAATTTAGCCCCCGCCGCAAAGAGCATAGCACCCACCACCACCGTCATTAAAGCCGGGGTACCAAAGTCTCTAGCCACTAAAATAAGCCCCAGCGTAATAGCCGTTACAATAAGCGGCTTAACCATTAACATCCAATTTTTGGATAGTTTACCCTGTACCGTGCTTAAATAATCGGCCACATAGATAACCAAGGTTACTTTGGCAATTTCGGAAGGTTGTAAATTAAAAAACCCCAAATCAATCCACCGGTGCACATTGGCAATGGGTTTTGTAAACAACACTACCGTCAGTAACACCCACGTTACATAAATTAGATGAATGGGCTTAAAAAGCCAAATTTTTTGCAGTTTATCATAAAACTGCCATAAAAACAACGCGGCAGCTATACCCAAAAAGTCAAACAATACCTGGCGTTTAAAATACGCCATAGAATCAAACGCACTAGAAGAATACGTAAAAATAAGCCCAAACAGTACAAACGCAAACGTGATAAACGCAAGCGGTTTATCCATAGGAAGCGGCCGCCAAGACCCTTGTACAGACATAGGGTTGCGCGGCGCACCCCACGGGCGGGGCTGCTGTTTTTTAATAAAATTGTTCCTTTTACCGGAACGGTTAAATAATGTAACCATACTTATTACCTGATTTTAAGCGAGGCCAGCGCCAACAGCATTAACATGGCCCCCACTATCCAAAAACGCATAATTACTTTTGGCTCGGCAATACCCATTAATTCAAAATGGTGGTGTATAGGCGTCATTTTAAACAGGCGTTTGCCGTGGGTTAATTTAAAGTATCCCATTTGCAGCATAACAGACACGGTTTCCATCACAAAGATACCGCCGGCTATAGGTAACAACAGTTCCTGTTTTACACATAACGCCGCCGTGCCGATAACACCGCCTAAGAATAGTGAGCTGGTGTCCCCCATAAATACTTGGGCCGGGTACGAGTTAAACCACAAGAACCCTACACACGCACCCACTAAAGCTCCCATAAAAACGGTTATTTCTCCCGCGCCGGGCACATAGATAATTTTTAAATAGTCCGCAAAATGTATATTGCCCGCCACATACGCCGTTACCGCATACACAGTAGCCGTAAACACCATACACCCGGCAGCCAGGCCGTCTAAACCATCGGTCAAATTAGTAGCGTTGGAAGAGCCTACAATCACCAACATAGAAAATGCAAAATAAAAGACCGATAAGTCCACAAACATCTTGCTCATATACGGAATCATTACCGAGGTGGCATAATCCCCATTGGGCGGATTAATAGCCAAATACCCCACCACCACAATAGCCGTAAAAAGCTGTATGGCAAACTTAATGGAAGACTTCATCCCTTCCGGGTTCTTTTTAACCAGCTTGGTGTAATCATCCATAATCCCGGCGCCGGCTAATGATACGGTGGTAAAAATCATCAACCAGATGTACGGGCAGTCTAGCCGCGTCCACAACAAAACACTTACCAATAAGCTTACCAAAATCAGCAGCCCGCCCATAGTGGGCGTACCGCTTTTGGACAGGTGGGAAGCGGGCCCGTATTCGCGCTCTATTTGCTGTATTTTATACGAGCGCAACTTGGCTACTACCGCCGGCCCCATAAGAAGCGTCAAGAAAAAAGACGTAAACACTGCCGCACCGGTGCGAAAGGTAATATAATTGAAAATATTAAGAAAAGAAAATTCTTCCTTAAACTGGGTAAGATAATATAACACTTAAATCTCCTTAAAAATATTTTCAAAATTCATCGAGCGGGACGCTTTTACCAAACAAGTCCCCCCTTTCTGCTTCAGCAATTTTTTCAGCTGGGCCGTCCACTCGGCCGGGGTTTTGGCATAAACCGTATGCACCGCACCGGCGTTTTGCAAAATTTCATACGCATAATGCATTTGTTCTCCGGCTAAAAACGCGTAATCCACTTGGTTGTCCAATAACTGGCGGGCAATTAAGCGGTGGTAATCCTTGGAAGACGCCCCCAACTCTTTCATGTCCCCCAATACCGCAATACGCGGGGTGGAAGGCTCTTTACCCAAAATATCCAGGGCCGCTTTCATACTGGCCGGGTTGGCGTTATAACAATCTAAAATAAAATGTACGCCGTCTTTATCCAGCTCTTCCAAACGCATAGGCATAGGAGTAAAAGACAAAAGACCTTTTTTAATCTCATCCATATAAATTCCCAACGCGATGGCCGCAGCGGCGGCAGCGGCAGCGTTGTATTTGTCGTGCGGATGGAGGTTAATGTCCAGCACATAGGCTTCGCCTTTGTAGGTAAAGGAAAATTTTTCCTGCGTTTCCAAAATACGCAAGGCGGCTGCAGGGCTATACCCAAACGAAATGCTTTTTCCTTTAAACTGCGTTTGCAGGCGGGAAAGCATCGGGTCGTCTATATTATAAACCAAGGTGCCGCCAAAATTAAGGTGGTTGGCAATTTCCGTTTTGGTTTTATAGACGGTTTCCAAATCTTTAAAATATTCCAAGTGGGCGGCGGATACATTGGTAATAACCGCCACATCCGGCACGGCAATGGCGGCCAACTCATCAATATCACCGGGATGAGAGGCGCCTAATTCAAAAATACCGTATTTGTGTTTGGGCTGAATTTCCAACAAAGAAAACGGCGTACCAAACTGGTTATTAAAATTGCCCATATTGGCCACCGTTTCCCCCGCTTGGGAACAAATAGCCTTAAGCATCTGCTTGGTGGTGCTTTTGCCGTTGGAACCCGTAACAGCTGCCACTTTTAAGGTGCTGTTTAAACGGTGATATTTGGCTAAATCTTGCAAAGCTTTTAAAGTGTTTTGAACATAAATAACAGAAACTTTGTCATCGGTAATTTCCGGGCAGTGGGCTTTTTCGGCCACAATTAAAGAAGCTCCCTTTTCAATGACTTGATTAATAAATTGATGCGCATCGTGTTTTAAACCTTTTAGCGCTATAAACGCGTCCCCTTTGGTAACTACACGGCTATCCGTTACAAAACCGGTAACTTTGGCAGAAGGAGTATGGCTTTTAAGCTCTCCTTTCATAATTTCTGCTGTTTTAGCAAACGTCAGGTTTAATTTCATACAGTCTCCTTAATTAATAAAATCCACTTGGTCAGGCGCAATGCCTTTTAAAGTAAGTAAATTTTCAGCAATTTGTTTAAAAGCAGGCGCGGCCGCCGTCCCCCCAAAGGTGTATTTAGACGGGTTATCCAACACCACCAGCACCGTAAACTGCGGCTTGCTGGCCGGCACAAACCCGCAAAAAGATACAATATGGCTGCGTTTGCCATATCCGCCCTCTTTGCTTAATTTTTCAGCCGTGCCGGTTTTACCCGCCACCGTATAGCCTTTAATTTGGGCTCTTTTACCGCTGCCAGCTTCCACCACGCTTTGCAGTACTTTAGTCATAATCTGAGCCGTTTGCGGCTTAATCACGCGGCGTATTTTAACAGGCTTGGCTTTTTTCTCCACCCGCCCATCGGCATATTCTATCCGGTCAACCAAATGCGGCTGCATCAGTGTACCGCCGTTGGCTATGGCAGAATAAGCATTAATCAGCTGAATAGGCGTAAGCGAAATACCATACCCATAGCCTTTGGTGGCCAAGTCCACCTTTGTCCATTTATTATAGGGCGGAACATAGCCTTTGGCTTCGCCATTAAAATTAATGTCCGTTTTAGTACCAAAGCCGTAAGCTTTTAGATAATAAAATAAATTTTTAGCCCCCAGCTCGGTAGCAATTTTCCCCGCACCGATGTTGGAGGAAAGCTGCATAATTTCCGGTATGGATAGGAAATCTTTATCGTGCTGGTTGTCTCTAATCGTAAACCCGCGGGCCACTTCCCACTTGCGCCCGTCCATATCAATAGCGTCCGTTACGGTAACGGTGCCAGCATCCAGCGCCGAAGATATAGCAATGGTTTTAAACGTAGAACCTGGCTCATACGTAAACTGAAACGCCAAAGACTGCCCGTCCTTAACTGGGTAAGAAGCCGCGGCCAAAATCCGCCCGGTGGACGGCTCCTGCACCAGTGCAATACCGTGTTCGGCTCCGTATTCTTCCACCGCTTTTTTAAGGGCGTCTTCTGCAAAGAACTGGGCCTGTAAATCAATAGTAAGATACACATCCCCCACCGACAAATGTTCCTTTAAATTGCGGTCGTAAATAATCTCCCCGCGCCGGGCCCGTTTAGCGCGTTTTTTGCTGATGTCTTGGCTAAGCTCCCGGTTGTACATCTGCTCCAAGCCCGAAAGCCCAAAATTTTTGGAATTGGCCGCCCCCAACAAATCCAACGCCGTATTACCGTACGGGTGTATGCGTTCGTATTCCGGGGTTAAATCCAACCCTTGCCCTAACGGGGTTCTAAGCGTAGGAACAATTTCCATATACACATCCGGCTTTATTTTTTTGGCTACAAAGAAAAAATTCCGGTTGCGGTTCCATTTTTCCAAAATACGCTGTTTGGGGATACCCAGCGTTTGGGAAAGGAAAGAAATGGTTTTGTTTTTGTCTTTCACATACCGTTTGGAAATACCGCAAGAGTGCGTACGAACGGACTGCGCCAAAAAATTGCCGTTTACGTCCAATATTTTTCCTCTTAAGCGGTCTTCGGCCAGGTAATTATAAATAGCGCGCTCTGCCTTGGTGGTAAACTTATCGTGCAGGAATGTCTGCATATAAAACAGACGCAGCCCTATGGCCACCGGCGCAATCAAGCACAGTATGCCGCATATTTTCATACGGTTTTTAACGTCATAAATAAAAGGACTGGTACGTTTAAACATAGCTTAATCTTCCAACACAACTACTTGATGAGGCTTGGTAAATTCCAACCCCAGTTTTTCCCTCGCTAAGGCCGATACATTAGCCGGGCTTTCCAAGCGGGCAATCTCCAGCTGTAAATACTGGTTGCGGGCTTCTTTTACTTCCACTTGGTTTTGCAGACGGCTGATTTCCCGCCCGGAGCGGTTAATCTCCATACGCATTACCACCACGCCCATCGCAAATACACTAATAAAAAACAAAACGGCAAATATCTTCATACTCTTTCAATCACTCTTAATTTGGCGCTTCTGGAGCGGCGGTTTTGGCAAATTTCCCGGTATTCGGGCACAATTACTTTTTTGTTTACCAACCGCCACTCACCCGTAGCAGCCAACTCTTTAAAACGGTTTTTAACTAAACGGTCTTCCAATGAATGGAACGTAAGCACGGCAGCCCGCCCCCCTTTGGCAATAATTTGGGGCAATTCCTGCAACAGTGTCTCCACGCTGCCCAGCTCGTCATTTACGGCAATACGCAGCGCTTGGAAGGTTTGCGTGGCGGGATGGGTTTTACCCCTAAACCCGTACACGCGTTGTACTATTTGTTTTAAATCTTCGGTTGTATTAATGGGCGCTTGGCGGCGCGCATTTAAAATAGCCAAAGCAATTTGGGAGGCTTTTCGCTCTTCGCCGTAGTCGGTCAAAATACGGGTTAAATCGTCCAACCCCCAGGTATTTACAATAGTGTGCGCCGTTAAAGTGGAGGACAAATCAAACCGCATATCCAGCGGGCCGTTATTTATTATACTAAACCCGCGGGCAGGGTTATCCAACTGATATGAACTTAACCCCAAATCAAACAACGCCCCGTGTACACCGGCAATATTAAGCTTAGCCAATTCCTGCGGCAGGCAGGTGTAACTTTCGTTAAATACGGTTAAACGGCTATCGTTTACGCGCGCCACGGCCATTTGCAGGGCTTGGGCGTCTTTGTCAAACCCTAGCAAGCGCGCCTTGGGAGAAAGCCTCTTTAAAAATAACTCCGCGTGGCCGCCTAAGCCTAAAGTACCGTCGGCATAAATGCCGTCCGGGTCGGTTAACAGCAAGTCGGCAATTTCCGGGGCGAGTATGGGTATATGCGTCCACTGTGTCATTTCTTCTCCTGTTTTTTGGCAGGCTGCGGCAATGTGCCCGCCGCCTTGCGTATATCGTGCAGCCAAACATTTTCCAACACGGATACTTTGGTAAAAGGCATACCGTAGGCTTTATATAAGGCTTGGTGTAAAGGGGTTTTTTGTTTTAATTCATTACATAATTGATAAAATTCATCCCGCGTGCGTTGGTTGAGTAAATAATCCACCAAACTATACGCCTGGGTGTACCACAACTCGGCCTCTTTGGTGGAAAGGTCGCTCAAGTCTTCGGTGGTGGTCATCTTTTCCAAGGGGATAATGTCCCCTTTTAAAATACGTTTCATGGCCGGGTCCAACCACGAGGGTTTCTGTTTGCTGGCGTGTATTTGCATATACACCGCCACCCCTTCAGACAGCCACAAAGGTGAGATAACCGGCAAAAAATACCCGTCAAAATACAGGTGCGTCAACTCGTGCACAGAGAGCGGATAAAAACTATTTCCTTCCTGCACGTACATAGTATCCGCCTTTAAGTCAGACGACGCGCCCGACCACGGCGGCCGCTTAGTAAACTTCATATAACTGTTTTTATCCCCAAACAACATAACTAAAATGCGGTTAGGCTTGCTTACCAGCGTAAAGGGTGTTAAATCCAACATTAAATTGCCGTGTATAGTGTCCAACACGGTGGAAATGGACTGCGTAACCGGGTGGGTTTCGCGGTAAATCAAATAATTAAACGTTTCAGCCGTCATAAACCCGGGCGGCGGCGGCACCCAGCGGGATTTTTCCTGCGAGTTTGCCGGCCGGTATGCCGGCGCCGCAAAACCCGGAATACTGGTGGTGGGCAAATCCGGCGCGATGGAACCTATACGCTCCAGCCCCGCAATCATGTCTTTAAAAGCCTTTTCATCGCGCGTGCTGTAATCCACCGGTTCATTCGCCACCACTGCGTCTTCTGCCTGTACGGCGTTACGGGGGTTAGAGTCGGCAAACAGTTTATCAATTTCCCGCGGGTCTATGGATTTATATTCCACCTTTATTTCCGGCTCTTCTTGCTGGGGTTCCAGCGGGGGTTTGCCGTCAAACCGGGCCGAAAATTCTTCCAATTTTTGACGCACTTGCTTTAACGCTTCGCTGGGTTCATACCCGTAATGCTCCATTACCGGGCCCGCCAGAAGCGCAAACGCAAACACAAATAACAAAAATTGGATAAACCGTATCATTCTACATCCTTTTAAAAGGCGCTAAAAAACGTGTCTTTCCGTCCGTAAGCGTATAAGGCTTGCGCTCCAGCGCCAGTACAGCGCATTTTTCAAGCAAAGCCGGGGCCGGTTCATCAGGCGTTTCCCCCTGATAAGCAATAAATAAACCACCCTTTTTTAAAGAGCCTGCACATAAGGGCAAAATATCGGTTAGTTTGCCCATAGCGCGCTCGGTCACAAAATCAAACTGAAAGTTTCCCCCTTGGCCCAAGCGGCGGTTGAGGACTTTTACATTTCTAAGCCCCAACGTCATAACCGCCCAATTTAAAAAAGCACACCGGCGCTGCAAACTTTCTATTAAAGTAATTTTACAATCAGGCAAAGCCACCGCACAAGTAAGCCCAATGTACCCCGCCCCGCTTCCGGCGTCTGCCCCCTGCGCCTCAGATGGAAAATTTTGCGCCACATAAGCGGCCGCTTGCAAACTGTCGCAAATATGGCGGGAAAAAATTTCCTCTTTATCCGCTACGCTGGTTAAATTTAGCATTTCTTTTTTCTGCCACACCATTTCCCCATACTGCTCCAGCAGGGCGTATTGTTGTTGGCTAAGCGGCAGCTGTAAGTGCTGGGCGCAAGCGTTAAGCGTTTGATTCACGGTTCAGCCTCCGGTAACGTTCTATGTGTACAGCCAAAAGCTGTATATCGGCCGGGGTTACCCCCGGAATACGCGATGCCTGCCCCAAGGTAAGCGGGCGGACTTCTTGTAACTTTTGACTGCTTTCAAACAACAAACCTTTAACGGTGGACGGGTCAAACCCCGCCGGTATTTTAATACTATCGGCCTGGGCCAGTTTTTCGGCGTCTTTTTTGTTGCGCTCGTAATACCCGGCGTATTTTTGGTGAACATCCGCGTGGTTTAACACTTTTTGCGGCGTCCAAGGGTACAAATCCGTATCGTCCACCGCCGTACCCGGGTGTTGCAGTTGTTTATCCACTTCCTGTTGGTAACGTTCAAAGGGGCGGCGGTATTTTTCTTCTATCGTGCCGTATTTAAAAGCATAGGGCATTAGGCGCAGGTCTGCATTGTCATTACGCAGCAAAATGCGGTACTCCGCACGGGAAGTAAACATACGGTACGGCTCGTTAACGCCTTTATTCACCAAATCATCAATCAATACGCCAATGTACGCCTCATCACGCCGCAAAACCAGGGGTTCCTTGCCCTGCACCTTCATAGAGGCGTTTATCCCGGCTATTAAGCCTTGTCCGCCGGCTTCTTCGTAACCGGTGGTGCCGTTTATTTGACCGGCGCAAAATAACCCGGGGATTAATTTGCTTTCCAAGGTGGCGTAAAGATCCTTCGGGTCAGAAAAATCATATTCCACCGCATAACCTGCGCGGGTAATGGGGGTATTTTCCAACCCCGGGACGGTTTTTAACAAAGCCCGCTGCACGTCTTCCGGCATACTGGTGGAAAAGCCTTGTATATAATACTCCTCCGTATTAAAGCCTTCCGGCTCCAAAAAAAGCGGGTGGCTGGTGATTTCCGGAAATTTTTTAATTTTGTCTTCCACAGACGGGCAATACCGCGGCCCCATACCGTGAATGTTGCCGCTGTACATAGCCGAACGGTGTGCATTGGCCCGCAAAATTTTATCCGTTTCCAAGTTTGTACGGGTGATGTAACATTGTAAAAACTGGCGTTTGGATTGTTCTTTCTCATCCGTAAAATGAGAAATGGCCTGCAATGGATTATCCGACGGCTGAAGCCGAAACTTGCTTACGTCCATCTGCCTGGCATTAATACGCATAGGCGTACCGGTTTTAAAACGAAGGGTATGCAGGCCGATTTCTTTTAAATTTTTAGCCAGTAAATTGCTGGGCATATCGTTATACCGCCCGCCGGGGTAATTGACGGTGCCTATGTGTATGGTGCCGGCCAGAAAGGTTCCTGTGGTTAAAATGACGGTTTTGGCACGGTAAAAAGTATCACGCAGGGTTAAAACGCCGGTAATTTTGTTGTCATCCACCGCCAGGCGGACGGCCTCGTCCTGCATAATGTCCAAGTTAGGCTGAAGTTCCAACAGATGTTTAAATGTAAACTGGTAAACTTTTTTATCACACTGCACTCGCGGGGAATGAACAGCCGGCCCTTTGCCGGTATTAAGCATATGATAATGCAGGGCAGAAGCATCCGTCACTTTACCCATCGCCCCGCCTAAAGCGTCAATTTCACGCACAATTTGCCCCTTGGCAATACCGCCTATGGACGGATTGCAAGACATCTGGGCAATGGTGTCCAAACTCTGCGTAAGCAGCAGGGTTTTGGAACCGGTTTTAGCGGCTATGAGGGCCGCCTCGCACCCGGCGTGCCCGCCGCCAATAACTACCACATCATACACGTCTTCACAAGTAAACATTTATTTCCCCATACAAAACTTAGAAAAGATAACGTCCAATACGTCATCGGGCGTTACTTCCCCAATCAAATCTTTTAAGCTCAGCAAGGCCGCGCGAATGTGTTCCGCATAAATTTCTCCGCCGGCTTGGTTTTCTAAGCGGCGTTGGGCCATTTCCAGCTCAGTCTGCGCGCGCAAAACCGCTTCATACTGGCGCAAGTTGGAAAGCATTACCCCGTCTTCCGCCGCGCCGGACGTTAAATCCTGCGTAAGCGCTTTTTTTAATTCTTCCACCCCGTCCCCGGTTTTGCAAGACAAATGCACCACGCTGTATTTACCTTCCCCCGGATGCCACTGAATGTTTTGCAAAACGGCGTCCTGCTTGTTAAAAGCCAAAATGGTGCGTTTGTTTTCGGCCAATACGTCCTGCCATAAAGAACGTTCTTGCAAGGTAGGCTCGCGCGAAGCGTCCATCACCATAATCACCGCATCGGCCCCTTTCAGCGCTTTTATACTGCGTTTCATTCCTTCCTGTTCCGCCGGGTCAAGGGCGTGTTCGCGTATGCCGGCGGTATCGGTTAAAATGATTTTGCGGCCGTTTACGTCTAAGGTTTCTTCAATCGTGTCGCGCGTGGTGCCGCTGGCGGCAGATACGATGGCACGGTCAAACCCCACCAATGCATTTAACAAACTGCTTTTACCCGCATTAGGCGCCCCCACTATGGCCACTTTTAAACCTTCTTTGATAAATTTGCCGACGGAAAAAGTATCGGCTAATTTTTGAAGCGCACTAATGGCTTGGGTAAGCGGAGAAGAAATCTCCTGCTCGGAAAGCGGCGTCATTTCTTCGTCCACATCGTCCAGCCGCACTTCTATCTGCGCCAAAAGGTGTGTTAAACTTTGCTTTACCCCTTCCAGGCGGGAAGAAAGGCGCCCGTCCAAAGAGCTCATAGCAATGGCGTGGGCTTCTTTATTGTCGGCAGAAATTAAATCGCACAAACCTTGCGCTTCCACCAAGTCCATTTTACCGTTTAAAAACGCCCGGTAAGAAAATTCCCCCCGCCGCGCCGGAACCGCACCCAACCGGCACAAAATTTCCAACAACCGCCCCCGAATGTACGAAGAACCGTGTACGGCAAACTCCACAATGTCTTCACCCGTAAAGCTGTGCGGTGCCTGAAAATAAGTTACCAGGGCTCTATCCAACACATTGGGGCCGTCTTTAAGGGCGCAAAACACCTGTTTACGCGGCGTAAATTCCACCCCCGGCCCGGTAATTTGGCGCGCAAACTCCAGCGCCTGCGGGCCAGAAAGGCGTATAATGGAAACGGCAGTTTTTCCTTCCCCGGTGACAGGGGCACAAATAGTGGTTTGCATAATTACATATATTTTATCAATTTTTAGGCCTGTTAATGAGGCTTATTTAACTTCCCTTTGCCGTACGCGCGCGAAAAAGCTATACTGCCTATATGAAAAAATTATTTTTATTTTTACTGTTCTTTTGCTGGGGAATGACCCCTCCCCCGGCCCAGGCGGGCAAAACGTCCCCCGCCGCTGCCACCCAAGCGCCACAAACGCTCCACTTTGCTCTTCCGCAGGTAAAGACGGATACGCTTTTAACCTCGGCCGAACTAACCGGCACACCGGTGCTTATAGCGGTGGTCAGCTCCGGCTGCGGGTACTGTAAACGTACGCTGCCCCAACTAGAAGCAGCCAGGCGGGCGTTGCCCCAGCTGCGCGTTATTGCGGCTTTTCTAGATGAAACCCCCACCCGGCCTTTAGCCCTGCTTAATAAAAACAACCTGCGGTTGGACGCCGTTTACCAAGCCTTGCCTTTGGCTAAAAGCTGGCGGGTGGACGGAGTGCCCACGCTGTTTTTGTTTGACGCCCAGCACCGGCTGGTTAAAATTTTTGACGGCTATGATGAAAACCGTCTAAACGACATTAAACAGGCCGCCAAAGGCCTGGAAAAAGAAGTTAAAATGATTTCTCTGGAGGCAAAATGAAAAATATTTTAGTTATTACCGGCAGCCCCCGCCAACTGGGCAACACCGCCATTTTGGCAGATGCTTTTATTCAAGGGGCCAAAGCCGCCGGCCACAAAACCGAAGTTTTTGATACTCCTTTCCACCCCGTCCAACCTTGTTTAGCTTGCAACCAATGCTGGACAAAAGACGCCCCCTGCGTATTTAAAGACGGGCTGGAACTCTTGGCCCCCAAGCTGGAAAATGCCGACGTTTTAGTCCTCTGCACGCCTTTATACTGGTTTAATATGTCCGCCCAGTTAAAAGCCGTGGTGGACAAATTGTACGCCTATATGTCCCCCAAAGCCAAACACAAATTAAAAATTAAGGAAGCTGTTTTGCTGGCCTGTGCTGAAGGCAAAGAGGAAGACGGCGATTACGACGGCCTAAAAGCCACCTATAAAAGCATTTGCGATTATTTGGGCTGGCAAGACCGCGGAAGAATTTTGGCAGGCGCTTGCGAGGGCAAAGGGGCCATCATCAACACCCCTTACTTAAAACAAGCCCTGGAACTGGGAAAAACCATTTAACACAAAGACCTTTTCCAGCATTGATTAGTTTTTACCCCGCCACGGCGGGGTTTTTTATAGCCCAAACGACGCGTCCTTAAAACTTATAGTTTTCCCCCTCTCAGGGCCTGATTTTAAGGGTTTCTATTTGTTGATGTGCCTCTTAATGTCTTAGGGTTAAATACGCGATAGTTTGATAAGTTAAAAGGCAAGTATTTTACAATTCAAGATTTTGTTTACTTGGCTTATAACACAAAACAAAAGCAAGGAGTATGATGGGCCTTATTTTATATATAAACACCCAAAGAGTCTGCTTTAATGGCAACAAAAACCCCGGTTTCCCGGGGTTTTTGTTTAAAGCGTGCAATCTATTATTTAGATTGATTTTCCGTTTCCTGCACGGCTGCAAACAGCGGCCCGCAGCAAGAAGCGTCCTGCGGCTGAGCCGCCGGTTGTTTTTCTTCTGTTTGGGCAGGCGCAACCTCTACGGTGTGAACAGTGGTTTGCACCGTTACCACCTCTACGGCTTCTACGGCCGGAGTGCAAGGGGCTGGCTGAACAGTTTCCTGTGCTTGGGGTTCTGCCGTTTGCGGGGTTACGCTGGCTTGGGCAGATACCGGCTGTTCGGCCTGGCAGGGTTGCTCGGCACAGACAGGCTGCTGAGATTGGGCACAAGCGCAATCACACCCGCAGGAACAAGCGTTTTCTTCTTCTCCCGCACAGCAGGAAGAACTCTCTGCATAGGATTGCAATTCTTGCTCTTGTTGGGCTTGCTGCAAATCTTCCTGCACGGCAGCAGCCGTAGCTGCTTCAGCCGCTGCTTGGGCGGCCTCATCTTGCGGTTTGCGGCGCAAGGTTACTTTGCGCCATTTTCCTTCTCCTTCGGAAGAAGTAGCCACAGTGGCGTGCCCTTCCAAAGCGCGGTGGATATAGCGGCGCAGCTGGGCGCTCATCGGGCGGAAGCGGTAAATAGAGTGGCCGGATTCAATAAAAGAAATACCGCGCTCAATTTCCGCATTAATTTTATCTTCCGCTTTGCGCCAATAGTTTTGCGTATCCGTAATGACGGAAATGGGCTTGTCAAAATGGCGGCTCATAGACAACGTGCACAGATACTGAATGGCTTCCAAGGTTTTACCTTCTTTGCCGATAACGATGGCTGGATGATCGCAATCAAACGTCAATAAAATGCGCTGTTGTTGTTCGTCCCACCATACATTTAAGTTTTCCACCGTAACGCCCATTTTGGTAAGAATGTCATTTAAATACTGCTTGGCTTCTTGCATAGGGGCTTTCAAATTATCCGGTATGACGGCATTTTGAATACGTTCGCAAGGCAAGAGCTGGGGTTCGTTGGCTTTGGGGGTTTTCTCTTTAGCCTGAAACTGCGCGTCCCGTTCAAACTTGCGCCCGCGGCGTCTGTTTTCGCGCCGTTCGGAAGAGGCAAAAGAATCTCTATCCCGCCGTTTGCCGCCGCGGTTGCGGCCGCCGCGTTTCTTGCGGGGAACGTCCATATAAATCTGGGCGTCTAAATCGCTCCCGCTCCAGCGTTTCTGGCGGATTTCCACCACCGCCGGTTTAGAACCAAAACCCAAAAAACCTTTTTTGGGGTGTTCCAGTACGGTTACTTCCACCTGGTCACGTCTTAATCCTAAATCTTTTAATCCCTTCGCAATGGCGGAGGATACATCTTTTGCTTGTACTTTAACTTTAGTAGGCATATCAATAAACTCCTCTAATTTTGCTTGGCTACTTGCTTGTTAACAACCGTTTGGATACCAAAACTAATAATGCTGTTGGTTAACCAATAAAGCACCAACCCGGACGGAAAGTTCATAAACAGCAAGGTAAATATCAGCGGCATATATTTAAACATCGCCGCCTGAGCAGGATCCGTACCGGGAGGCATATTCCCTTTTTGCTGAAAGAACATCACCAGCCCCATCAAAACCGGCAACACGTAGTAGGGGTCTTTGGAAGACAAGTCCGTAATCCAACCCACAAAGCCGGCCCCGTGCAGCGCCCAGGAAGTACGCAACGCATTAAACAGCGCCAAGAAAATAGGCAACTGGATAAGCATAGGCAAACAGCCCGAAAGCGGGTTAATGTTATACTTGCGGTATAAGTTTAAAGTTTCGCGGTTTAAAGCTTCCGGATTGCCTTTGTATTTTTCCTGCAGGCGTTTCATTTCCGGCGCCACTTTACGCATTTGCGCCGTGGATTTAAGCGACATCCGCGTAAGCGGGAACATCAACACCTGTACACATACGGTCAGCAATATAATAGCCACACCGTAATTGCCCGTCCACCCATAGAAGGTCTCCAACACTTTGCGGGCTATTTTGCCCAAAGAACCAAAAAAGCCGAATTCTATACTGCGGTCCAGATGATACGGCATAGCTAAGAAAGCTTGATAATCTTTAGGCC
>CALUUY010000015.1 GCA_944324095.1 uncultured Elusimicrobiales bacterium | reverse complement strand
GATGACGAGATTTGAACCCGCGACCTCCGGTTCCACAGACCGGCGCTCTAACCAGCTGAGCTACATCCACCATAAAACGGCATAGTTGGGTAATTCCCCAGCTATATGTTTATTTTACTATTTTAATAGCCTGAAAGTCTAGCTTTTCCCCTAGATTTAGTGGTTAAAGGGGCGGCAGACTATTTCTTTTGGCTCACATTTTCACTCTTTTTGTTACCCAATGTTGCTGTTGTTAAGGAAAGTAAGTTCTCTTTTACAGTTTGTTGGGTGGTGTTAATAGTCTCTGGGTACCATAAACACATATGTAAAAAAGTGAGCATTTTATGTTGGCTGCCACCAAAAAAATTGTCCTGCAAGAATACTCCTTGCGGTGTAATATACCGGTAGTGCCAGGCTTCGTAAGGGTAACCGGTTTCTTGCTCTTCCCCTTTTGGGAAAGACAAACTAAATCCATACTCCCCTGCGTGTTTGCGCAACCATTTTAAAGCGGGAATATTTTCATCTTCCGGTTCTACGGTGTTAAAATCCACCGCCGTGCCTAATTGATGTTGCGAATGGCCCGGCGCGGCCACATAATCCGGGTTACGCGTACGGCGCGTTAGCATTTGTTGATAGGCATACGAGCGATAAGCCGATACGGGAAACAGGTTTATGCCATCTTTTTCAGCCGCTTTTTGCATTTTAAGCATCCAGCTGCGGGCTTCTTGGCGCAGGATGCTTTTGCCGCTTCCTACCAAATCTTGCGGTATATAATCGGCCGGGAGGGAATGTTCTTTATCCACTAAAGCTAACAATTCCTGTTTGTCCAACAATGGTTTATAAGCGGCACGGAATTCTTCTTTGTCAAACTCTTGAGCAAAAGCCTCACACATAGGGGCTTTTTTGTCTTCGTTAGCCGGAGAATTACTGGCTTGCTTAGCGCAACCCTGTACGGACAATGTTAACAACAGTAAGACTACAAGTGCGCAATTTGTTTTATTTACCATAATTCGTAATGTATTTTTGCCGGGTCAAACCGATTGACTTCCGTCGGTTGTTCCGCTGGTATGCCAAAAGAAATAATGTTTAAAGGTTTAATGTGTGCTGGCAATTTAAACAGGCGGCTTAAGCCGTCCATTCTTTCTTGATTGGGATACACTCCAAGCCACACGCTTCCAATTCCCAGCTCCGTAGCAGCCAGCAGAATGTTTTGTGTGGCGGCTCCGCAATCGGCTATCCAATAGCCCGGGGCGTGTTCACGCTGGGTGTTGCCGCAGACGACGATGGCACAATCTGCGTGTTCCAGCATGCGGGCATACGGGTGTATTTCCATCATTTTTTTAAACATATTTTTATCCCGTACCACTACAAACTCCCATTCTTGGCAGTTGCGGGCTGTAGGGGCGGACATAGCTGCCTTTAATAAAATCTCTATGTTTTCTCGGCTGATTTCACCGGGTTTGTATTGGCGTATGCTGCGCCGTTTAGCAATAGCTTCCAGTGTATTCATTTATTTCCCCCTTAAATTGGTGTGAGAAACGTCAAAAAGTTCTCTACCAAGTCACTAAATATTCTTTCCTTCAGTTCGTTGGGCGGTTTGCTGTTTTTTCAGATACACGCACAAGGTCAATCTTTGACTTTGTTTTAAGCCTTATGTTACAATGGCGTATCTTTAGAGTAAAGCCTTGTTTACAGGATACAACAAAGCAAGCAACAAGTAAAGGTGTTCCAATGATAAGTAAAATAATGCAGAGCAAGAAATATATAGGCTTTCTTTTATTGTTTTTAATTGCTTGTTCTGGTAATAAGATGACTTTTATACAGCCCCAAGCGGCGGATTACAGCTTTTTTTGTGCTTATACTCGACAAACTAATTTGGAAACAGCTTTTGCTAAAAAATCCGTCCAGCCGCTGGAAATTGATTTGCGTTCCTGTGATTTATCTGCTATGGATTTAAGCTCCTTGCCCCCTGATTTTGAGGATGTTATTAGTTTTGACAGCAAAACCCGCTGGCCGGATCATTCAAAGATGCCGGTGAATGTGAATATAGAGCGTATTATGCAAGAGGGGGCCAATCCGGGTTTGGGTGTACGCACCCTGCATAGCTGGGGTATTGATGGCCGCGGTGTAACAATCGCTATTATAGACCAACCTCTTTTAACCACTCACCAAGAATATGCTGACAGGCTGATTGCTTATGAACAACAAAATCCGGCGGACAATGAAGCTTCTATGCACGGCTCAGCGGTAGCCTCTATCGCTTTGGGTAATACAGTAGGCGTGGCTCCCAAGGCATTGTTTTATTATATTGCTGCTGAGTTTAGAGAAGAAGATGGTATTTTTGACGCACGCCCCATTACCCGGGCTTTGAAGGAAATCTATAATATTAACCGCCGTCTGGAACCCAAAGATAAAATCCGCGTGGTATCCATTTCCCGTGGTTTTGGGCCGACAGACTTGGGAGCTAAAGAGTTTATTAAAATGCGTCAAAAATTAGAAAAATCCGGCGTGGCGGTATTTACTACATCGGAGGGAGATCCTATTTTTGCCCTCAGCCGCCGGCATGCGTCTTCCCCGGCGGATGATATAACAGAATATACCCGTGCTGCGTCTTGGTTCTCTGCACGGGAGACGGGCTTTTATGAGCATATGCAGGAGGTGTTGTTCCCAATAGATTATCGGGTGACGGCATCCCCTGCCGCAGATACAGCCTATGTTTTCTATCAAAACGGAGGATTGAGTTGGGCCGTTCCTTACGCCGCTGGTTTATATGCATTAGCTGTGCAAGTGTATCCTGCTCTAACGCCGGATCTTTTTTGGCGGCTTGCTAAGAAAACAGCCGTGCGTTCATTCGTTCAAAGTGCTGATGGAAAGACACATCCTGCTAACTATTTGGTGCAGCCGCAGGCGTTGATTGACCATTTGCGTCAGTTAACTGAATAGACTTGTTGGGATGGATGGATAAATAGAATGTTTCTATCAGATAAAAGAGCTAGTTGGTTGATAGTTCAGAGAGTCCTAGTTTTAATCGGATAAATTGCAGTTTTTATAATACAAATTCCCCGCTTTCAAGCGGGGAATTTGTATTAACAGCGTTTAAGAAGGCTTTTATTCTCCTTTAGTGGGTTTAAAGCGTTTAAAAAATTTGGCTAGACCGCCGTGAGCCGTTTCGCGGTAATCGGTTTTCATATCCAAACCGGTTTGCATCATAGTGGCCAAGATGTCATCGTAAGACACGCGGTTGTGCCCGTCGGACATTAGCGAATAGGTTGCACAGTCCAGCGCGCGGGACGCCGCCAGTGCATTGCGTTCAATACACGGAATTTGCACTAACCCTTCCACCGGGTCACAAGTGAGGCCCAGGTGATGTTCCAACCCCATTTCAGCGGCGTATTCAATACGCTTGTTATCGCCCCCTTCCAATTGGCAGGTGGCGGCTGCAGCCATAGCACAGGCCACACCCACTTCGCCTTGGCAGCCTACTTCCGCGCCGGAAATAGAGGCGTTCATTTTAGCCATATTGCCAAACAAGCTGGCAGTAGCCAAAGCGTGCAGGATGGTAATGTCTTCAAATTCACAAATTTCTTTTACCAGCCTCAAAACGGAAGGTAATACCCCGCAGGAACCGCAGGTGGGGGCCGTTACCACAATGCCGCCGGCAGCGTTCTCTTCCGAGCAGGCCAGCGCGTATGAAAACAAATTATTCATTCTTCTTAAATATTGGGGGGAGTTTTCCGCCTTATACAAGTAGCGGCGGGCTTTTCGTTCCAAATTTAACGACCCAGGCAACACCCCGCGTTTAGAGAGGCCGCGGTTCATTGTGTCTTGCATGGCTTTCCAAACTGTGCCCAAATAATCCCAAATTTCAGTTCCTTCAAACTCTTCCACATATTCCCATAAAAGCATACGTTTTTCGGAGGTATATTCCAAAATTTCATTCATAGATTTATGCGGATAAATCTGCTTGGGTTCTTTATCAAAGTCTTCATCGGTGCGGATGGCACCCCCGCCTATGCTGTAAACAACTTGTTCAGCCGTTACGTGGCCGGCTTGGTCTAAGGCGGCTAATTTCATAGCATTGGGGTGGCGGGGAAGAAAAGTTTTTTCTTCCCATACAATTTCTACGGGTTTGGGGTAGAGGGCTTCTTTAACGGTAAAATCGGTCAAGTGTCCTTTGCCGGTAGCGGCAAGGGAGCCGTACAACGTCGCCCGGAAGGAACTGGCTTGCGGGTGGGCACGGTTAAAAGCGGCAGCCGCTTTGTGGGGGCCCATAGTGTGGCTGCTGGAAGGGCCGTTTCCTATTTTATATAGTTCTTTTAAAGTTTCCATAGAATGATAAACTCCGCTGATATATTCTATCTTATAAAAAATGTTATGATAATGTGTATGCAAATATGGTCAAGTTTGTTGGTGGCGATGAGCCTTTCTATGGATAATTTTGCAGTAACCATTGCTGCCGGTTGTGCGGAGCATTGCCGTTTGCGTATCCGCACGGTATTAGCGGTTAGCTTGTCTTTTGCGTTGGCGCATTTTGTGATGTTTTCAGCCGGGTGGCTGTGCGGAGCGCAGTTGGGCAAGCATATAGACAGGTTTGACCATTGGATTGCTTTTGCCGTGTTGGCTTTCATCGGCGGGCGTATGATAAAAGGGGCGTTTGAGCCCCCGCAGAAAGACGAGTCCGCCGAATTATGCCACCTAAATACCCCTAAAACGATTGTAGCTTTAGCCATAGCCACCAGTTTAGATGCCTTGTTAGCCGGGGTGGGGATTTCGTTTACGCCTGCTCCCTTTGGGCTTACTGCCGGGGCTTTGGCCGTATGTGTATTGGTAACCAGCTGCAGCGGGTTTTGGTTGGGGGCTTTGTTGGGGCGGCGCTTTGGCAAAGTAATGGAAGCACTGGGCGGAGGCGCCTTGGTGTTTATTGGAGTAAAGCTCTTGCTGGAAGGCTTGGGCATTTGGTAGAATTTGGCAACTTACTTCAGTTTAAGGAGAGTATATGGGTATTATTGCGGTTACGATTATCTTTTTGTGTATTTGTGTGGATAATATGGTTTCGGCCAATATGTCCTCTATGAAAATGAAAAAAGAGGTAAAAAACCTGTTTTCCATTAAATTAGCCATATTCTTTACCGTATTTAATGCGTTGTTGTTTGGTTTTGGGTATTTGTTTGGAGAAGTGTTGTTTAATGACTGGATTTATTTGGCTCAAAATTGGGTGGCTTTTGCATTTGTGCTGTTGTTGGGGATTAAATTTATGTTGGAATCGGTGGAAAAATCCCCCAGTTTTAATGAAGATGAAGTAAATAACAACCGTAAGTTGGTAAAAGTATCGGCTTTGTTTGGGTTGAATGCTTTGCTGGTGGGGTTTGCCTCTAATACAATGCAAAAGGGGTGGTTTCCTCAAATTTTGATTTTAATGGTTATTACTTTTGGGTTTACCTTGTTGGGGTTTCACTTGGGGGAACGCAATAATAAGGTAATTACCAGCAAACGTTTTGAATTTATTTCCGGCTTGTTGCTGGTTATTATGGCTTTGCGGTTGATTATTATTTAAGTTAACTGTTAACGGATTAAATGGCGGCCCTGTTTTTAGACAGGGCCGTTTTTTTGAGGGAATAGTTGTGAAGAAAAAAATTCGTTTGATATAATAACTAAAATGGAAATACACAAGGAGTTCCAATGCCTAAACTAAAACACCGTTTTACGTGGATAGAAAAATTGGCGCTTATAATAATTACCGGTATATGGGTGGTGATTTTATGGCCCTTGGGTGAAAAGGTAGTGGAAAGAATTTATATAGCTGATGCAAAAAAAATGATGCAGTCCATTCAAACTGCTTCTCAAAATTATTACAAACAAACAGGAAAAGAACCCGAGGATTTTTCTCAACTAAATGTCCTTTTTACAGATGAAACGGGCAAACCTGCTACTGGGCCGAGTTTTTCCACCAAAAATTGGACGTTTCGCCTTTATTCTTGTAAGAATGTTTTTACAGCCACTGCTTATACCGGCCCGGGGGCTGTGGCTGAGCGCACAAACAGTCCAAATGAGTACTCTTTAATCTATTGTCAAGGCAGAGGGTTTCGCTGTGGTGGAGCGGAGAAAATATGTAAAAAGGTGGGATTTGATAAAATGGAGTCCGTGTTGTGTGTATCCGGCGGGTGTTATATGGAGTAGATCCCTATTTAAACGGATTATTAAACCCGGGCAAATCCCGGGTTTTTTGTAAGAGGGAACTGTTGCCGGCAAGGACTTAAAAGATAGAAAAAGTTCATGTGTACGTCCCCGTTTTTATAGCAGCAAGGGGAAAGACGGTTTGGCGGGGCCGTGTTACCGTACAAATTCATAAAAACCCGTCAGCATTTGTTGGCGGGTTGTATGTTATACAAGATAAGCTTGCTTATTTGCTTAATGACTTCCAAGCATTGGCGGCTTCTTAACGGCTTGCATTTTGTTCTTGGCGTTTTGTTTGGCGGCGGTTACTTTAGCGCGGGAGCAAGCGCTGGCACAGGGCATATCCCCTTTTGCACAGTTACACATGTCCGCAAATCCCTTTAGGCTGAAAAGCTATTGGCTATTTTAGTAAAATATAAATATGGAGACCTCCCTTTTAACAAACATTCTATTAGCTATAGTGGTAATAAACCTGTTAGTATGGCCGTTGGCCTCTAAATGGGTGGAGAGCCATTTGGAAATTTTTTTGCTAAGCGTAGGGGCGGCCGCGGTGACTATTAGCGGGGGCTGGAGCGTTAGTTTTGTGTATGAAACGTTAAACGCACCGGTAAATGTGGCTTTTATTGTATTGGTGGTTAGTGTTATTTTTGGCAATTATTCCCGGTACATTTTTAGGGTGCTTTTTGCTTTTTTTAAACGGGTGGAGCCACAGTTTAGTTTTGCCGCGCTTGTGTTTGTTTTGGGGTTATGCTCCAGCTTGATTAGCGTTACGGTGGCGGCCCTGGTGCTGGCGGAAGTGTTAAAAGTGGTAGCATTGGAGCGGACAACTACCGTTAAAGTAACTGTTTTTGCTTGTTATGCCATTGGGTTGGGGGCGGTGCTTACTCCGCTGGCGGAACCTTTAAGTTTAATTATTAATAATGCGCTTTCCGGCCCGCCGCATTATGCAGATTTTTTCTTTCTTACCCGGAACTTTTTTTGGTGGATAGTGCCTGCCTTGGCGGCCCTGGCGGCGGCTGCCGGTTATTGTGTGCGCGAGGCGGGCACCACTATGCAAATGCACATACGGGAAGACAAAGAAACGTATGTTTCTATGCTTAAGCGCACAATGCACGTGTATATGTTTGTGGCGGCATTAAATTTAATTAGTACCGGCCTGCGTCCGTTGGCGCAAAGCACTATTACCCATTTGGGCGGGAAAGTGTTGTTTCTGGCTAATTCCGTGTCGGTTATTATAGATAATTCTACCCTGGCCGCCATAGAAATTGTGCCGGATATTCCCATTAAAGATTTGTTGTATATGGTGATAGGGTTTACGGCTTGTGGAAGTATGCTCGTGCAGGGAAATTTGCCCAATATTGTGGCGGCTGAAAAATTAGGCATTAAAAGCCGCGAGTGGGCCAAAATAGCGGTTCCTACCGGGCTTTGGCTGATGGGGGGATACTTTATTTTGCTGTCTATTGCCTTATAATGAAAACCTTTAATAGAAATTTAAAGAACCCGGTTGATAAGCCGGGTTTTTTGATGTTAGCTTTCAATGCTGGAGGAGACGAGAAGGATAGGTGTATCTATTGGTTTCAGAGTAAAAATTTAATTTATGAAAAACAACAAATACCTTGGGCAGGTGGGGACTGAGAGACCTAGATAAAAATGGGCCCAAAGGCCCTGGCACAAAAGTAAAAGTAAATTTATACTAGTAGTAAAAGAAAATCTTTTTAAGAGAGGAAGCTATGAATCGTTTACCAATCAAATGGCTGGTTTGTATGTTAGCGGTGGCGGCAACTTCTTGTGCGTATGCCCAGGCAGGAAAGCAGGTTATTAAATCAAGCGCTAAGGCATTAAGCAAAAAGACGGTTGCCGCGGAAGGTTCTGCTTTAAAAGCGTTGGAGAGTTGGCACAATGCCGGTGCTGCATTAAAAAATTCCGGCGTGGGTGAAGCGTTAAATAAATCCTTTAAAAGAATTCCCCACCCGATGGACAGCCGGGATCACGCTTTTAGAAACAGTGGCTTTTTTAACCCGATTATTCCTACCCCTCTGCGGGATTTACGTATTAATTTGATTCATCCCACCAGCGATCAGGTTCAGCAAGTGGTAAATGAATACCGTAATTTAATGCGGGATTTTGAGCCGGTTCGCAAAGAAGTAACAACCAAGCTGCTTTATAAAACTTTGCCCAATGATAAATGGTCATCCCTGTTACCGCAGGAGCGCCGGGAGATGATTTTGCAGCTTTCTTCTCTGCACGGGCGTGCCGTGCGTTTGCACCGGGTGGTTTTATCTAAAGATGAACCTTTGGCTGAAATAATTGCTTGGACGGATAAAGCGTTGCAGGTTATCAATCCGTTTCACGTGCCAAATTCTCGGTCTTATATGCGCACGGATAATCGCGTATTTAAATCGGATGAATTCTTTTTAAAATATCCTAAATCTAGCGATTTGCCTGAAGGCGTCAAAGCCCCTGAGCGTGTACTGCCTGCCAATTTGCGCGTAGCCGTGCTTAATGACCAAGAAGACATTTTGGACATGTATAAAATCTGGGAGCGCCAAGGCCGCTTGGGCGAGGGCTGGAAGGTAAGCACTTATACAGATACCCGCGAATTGATTAGAGATTTGGAATCCGGTCTCTCTTATGATTTGATTATTACGGACTTAACTGTTCCCGGTGGCGGCGGCTATTTCTTGGTGGATCAAGTACGCAATATGCGTTTGGACGTACCAGTAATTGGGTGCAGTATGTACACGTTTGATAAATTGAATGCCGAAAAGATGTTTGAACAGGGGTTTGACGGTTACATCTATGGTGATGATATGTTTGAAGAGGTTTCCGGTTCGGTAACTTGGGTTGGTTATATTAAAAACTATTATTACTATAAAAACTTATACGGATGGAGCCGTTAAAAACAAAAGCCGGTCATAAAAATTTAAAAGGACAATACCTGTTTGTTAAAAGGCATATAGAATAATTGCAGGCAGTTATCCTTATCTAATAAAGGAAGCAATGTTTCTTATGCCTTTTTTAGTTGGAAGTGGCTGGATGCATCTTGGTTGAGCGGAGAAACGTATGAATAAAAAAATCTGTTTGTTGTTAGCTGGCAGTTTAGTGTTATCGGCGTCAGGCTGGGCGCAGGGAACCAAGGGCTCTATGCTGCGTATTATTAAAAAAACAACGCAGAGCACTTTGCCTTCTAAAGCAACCCAATTTAGCGCGCGGGTAATTAATGATCATAAACTGGCCTACCCCAAAGAACAGCTTGATCAAATGATGCATAAAGACCGTACCGAAACGGAAGACATTCTTCTGGGAAGGGTTCCTCTTAGAAAAGAAGCCTTGGAAGCCGTGATATTGGAAAAAACCTACGAGGTGATGCCCGGGGACATAAAACCCACTTTGCGCAAACAACTCTCAGCTGCTATGCTCTCTTCCGAACAGACCGCCCAACGCGTGGCTGAAAACGGCGGCGGGGCTAAATTTAATATTATGTCGCCCGAGTATGCCATCCAAACCTATTACCAGCGCATGCGGGAGTTTGCGGAATTAAAAAAATACGTGGATATTAAGATGTTTTATTTTAAGGCAGACGGTGTCAGCGCGCAGAATATTCCCTCTCACGAGCGTTTTAGAATGACGCAAGCCGTATCTGATATGCGCCTGCATTTAAAATTTTTAGCTTTGTACTATTTTCCGGAAGATATGCCGCTGTATTTGGCTGGCAAATATTTAACCCAACGTATGATTGAGCTTCAGCCTGCTTTAGCCGGCGTATTGGATAAAATGCCTTCGTTTGTTCGGCAAGACCGGCAATACCTGCGCAGTGAATTTATGCTTCAAGACCCGCCCTCTCCCGCACAGGTTCAGCCTTTGCCGGACGGATTAAAAATTGCGGTTGTAAATGACGACCCGGACATCCTTTCCGCTATGAGCAACTATGGCCGCTGGGGCAGCTTTGGCGCCGGTGCCCAGGTATCTACTTTTGACAGTATCTATAAACTGGGTGCTACGATTAAAGAAGGCACCAAATACGACATTATTTTTACCGATATTTCTATGCCTAACGGCAGCGGGATGTTGTTTGTAAATAAATTACGGGAAAATAACATCAATGTTCCCGTCATCGGCCTGAGCGGATACAAAGAAGAGCAGGTCAAAGGGCAGGATTTGTTTGAAATAGGCTTTGACGGGTATGTCCGTTCCGATGAGTATGGCTATCGTAATGCTCCTAACGCATTAAAGAATTATTTTTATTACCGCGCGTTGAATAAGTGGGCGCGTTAATATCAAAAAAATGACAAAACATTCAGTCTTCTGTTTAAGTGTCTGGACGGCCGCTTTGGTTTTTGCCGCCCCGGTATGGGCGCAAGGCAAATTAACGCCAACGGTGCGCGCCGTCCAAAAAGCGGTGCCGGGGGTTAAGAAAGCGGCCGTGTTGTCTCCCGGTGCGCGTCGTATGCACGCCTTGCGTGAAAGCCCGATGTTTAACCAGATTGTCCCCACCAAAAAGCAAGAACTGTGGGTGTTTTTTGAAGGGTTGGAAGACATCCAACGCCAGGATTTAGCCGCCCGTTATTATTCGGTAATGAAGGACTTTGCATCTTTTAAGCGCGAACTGGACATACGGCTTTTTTATCAAACCCTGCCGGGGGAGAGCCGTCCTTTTTCCGTATATGAAAAGCGGGATATATTCCAGAAGATGGGTGATTTATACGCCCGAATCAGGGGTTTAAAAGTAGTGGCTTTTCGTACAGACCCGGCATTGGAAGCCTCTTTAGAGTATTTAAACGAGGCCGCGGGGAGGGTGGATCCTACGGTCAAAAATATGTTTGGCGGTAAAGAGTGGCCCCGTGCTAACCGGGTATTTGATGTGAATGAGTTTTTTTTAAAAAATCCGCCCACTTCTTCGTGGTTGCCGGCTATTAATGTGGGGGATATGCCTGTTTTTGTGTATAGCCGCACCAAAAGTATGATGGAAAAACTTCCGCTTCGCCGCGTGGCTGTGTTAAATGATAATGAGCAAATTCTTGGCGCGTTGAAAAAATGGTATCAACGCGGTGGTTTTGGCAGTCAGGCAAAATGGTCTTTTTATTCTCACGCTCAGGCTTTGCAAAATGCTTTGCAAAGAGGGGAGCCGTTTGATTTGATTTTAACGGATGTGGTAGTGCCCGGCGGAGGGGGTGCTTTCATCGCGTCTGAATTAAGGCAAAGTAATGTGCCCACCCCGTTAATTGCACTTACCCAATATGTGCCTTGTCCCTCTATTGCTCAAAAACTATATTCTTACGGAATGGATGGAATGATTGGTATAAAAGATTCCTTTGGTTCCAGCTCTAAGGATATGTTGTTGTTGGCTCATAAAATCAAAAATTATTTTTATTATCGTAATTTACATCATTGGCCTTATTAGTCAGGAAATATTTATATGAATGGTTATAAAAAAACGTGCGTTTTATTATGCGCAGTTGGGTTTATGCCTCTTAATGCGCTGGCCCAGCAAAAATTGATTCCCAGTGTTAAAAAGATAGTCCAACAAACTTCTTCCAAGCAAATGGCGGATGTGGCGTTTCGGCAGGCTTTGTTTAAAAAAGCGGTCGAAAGCCGCGCCGCGCGTGCGGCGGCGAATCCGGTTATTATTCCCACTGCATCTAGGGATTTGTTGCCGGTTACTTTCTGTTTTCATGAGAAGCAGGCAAAAGAATTGTTTGCCCAATATTATCAAGCGATGGAACACTTTGCCGCGTTTAAGAAGGATTTTGCCCCCCGGTTGTTTTATATGCAAACACAAAGGGATGTGCTGCCTTCAGCGGAGAAAGCTTATTTTAACCAACGTATTTTAAAACTGGAAGAAGAGTTTGTTCATATAGGCCTTTTTTTTAATGGGGATGAGCCTCTTGCAGCCGCCCGCCGTTATTTGACCAAAGCCCGCTTGGCTTTAAACCCTTACAGCAAAGCCACCATACCGGTGGTACCAGGTTTTTTGCACCGTACGGATAGAAAACTGGTGGCGGCGGAATTTTTCCTGCATCATCCGGACGGCTCTGCCCCCATATTTAAACGCAGCTGGCTGGGTGCTTGGAAACATAGCCAAAAAGCGCGCGAACTGGGCCGAGAGATTCCGCCTGGTATGCGTATTGCCCTGGTAAACGACCAGCCTTTGCAGCACGAAGCCGTACACAGCTGGAATAAAAAAGGGTTTTTTCCTCCGGGCACTCAAATTATTTCTTTTCTTGGAGTGCCTGAATTTGAACAGGCTTATGCCGGCGGGGCGCGGTTTGATCTTATTATTACGGATTTGGTGATGCCTAACGGTGGCGGTTATTCGTTAATATTTAAACTGCGCCAGCAGGATGTTTCTACTCCGGTAATTACTTGGACGGGTTTTGCCGAGAGAGATCAACTAGCCCAGGAATTATACAATTTTGGCTTTGATGGTATGATTCCGGCCCGGGCGAGTATGTTTTCTATTATGGGGCCTGAAGGGTACCTTCCTTTTATAGAATCTCTTCGTAATTATTTCCTCCTTAAAAAACTAAATGGTTGGAAGCGTTAAAGGGGTTTAGGGTTTCCGTCGGGCTTTCGTTGACAGCCCGGCGAGAACTGGTTATAATTAAAAATAAGCCCCTTTTTAGGCTTTGTTGCAGTGTCCGCGCGCTGCCCGCGGGCGGATTTTTGTATGTTCTTTTCTTTTTGTACCGGAAGCAAACGCAGTATGTCAGTTGTTTTAAGGAGACTAAGTATGACAGACAACTTTACACCCGTTGCAAACATACTCAAAGAATATGAGTATGACCCGTCTAAATTAATTCCTATTTTGCAAAAAGTGCAAGACGTTTACCGTTATCTGCCCGAAGACGTTATGCGTTATATTGCCGACGAGCTGGAAATTTCTCCTGCCAAAGTATTCGGCGTAGCCACTTTTTTTGCCCACTTTGCCATTACTCCCAAAGGCAAACACATTATAAAAGTTTGTAACGGTACAGCCTGCCACGTAAAAGGTTCTTCGTTTTTAATTAATACGGTAAAAGACAAGTTGAAACTAAAAGAAGGGCAAGACACTACCGAAGACATGTTGTTTACCTTGGAATGCGTTTCCTGCCTGGGTGCCTGCGGTTTGGCCCCGGTGATGGTCATTGACGATGTAGTACACGGCCAAGTGACCCCGGCCAAAGCGGTGGAATTGTTGGACGCCGTAATCAAACAGGAGGCGCAGTATGTCAAATAAAACCATTGAACAAATTGCCAAAGAATACAACGCCGCTTACAAAAAAATTACCGGCCGTGTAGTTATTTGCGGGGGTACGGGTTGTATTGCCGGGGGTTCCTTAAAGATTTATGAAGCCTTTCAAAAGGAAATGGAAAAGCGTAAAATTGGTTTTTGCCTGCAAATTACCAAAGACTGCCACGAAAATTATTTAAGTATGAGCGGCTGCCGCGGTTTCTGTGCGCAGGGGCCGTTAGTCAGCGTGGGGGACGTTTTTTATACGAAAGTAAAAGAAGAAGACGTGCCCGAAATTGTGGAAAAAACCCTTTTGAAAGGGGAAGTGATTGACCGTCTGCTCTACCACAACCCGGCCAATAACCAGAAAGCCAAAACCGTGGCGGAAATTCCGTTTTATTCCAAGCAAGAGCGCATTTTATTGCACGACTGTGGCCGCATCAACCCCGAGGACATTAACGAATACATCGCCCACGGCGGTTATGCCCAGGCAAAACGCGCCTATACTCAAATGACGGATGAAGAAGTTTGCAAAGAAATGATAGCCTCCGGTTTGCGCGGCCGTGGCGGCGGTGGTTTTCCTACCGGGAAAAAGTGGGATTTAACCCGCATAGAACCCGGCCCTAAAAAATACGTCATTTGTAATGCCGACGAGGGCGACCCCGGTGCTTTTATGGATCGCAGCGTAATGGAAGGCAACCCCAACGCCGTGCTGGAAGGTATGATGATAGCAGCGCGCGCCATTGGGGCGGACGAAGGGTATGTTTACGTGCGTATGGAATACCCGCTGGCCATTGCGCGTATTCGCAAAGCGATTGAACAGGCCGAAAAATTGGGCCTGTTGGGCAAAGATATTTTTGGTTCCGGTAAGGATTTTAAAATAAACGTGATGGAAGGCGCCGGTGCGTTTGTATGTGGGGAAGAAACAGCGCTTATTGCGTCTGTGGAAGGCAAGCGCGGTATGCCCAAAATCAAACCGCCTTTCCCCAGCCAATGCGGTTTATTTGGTAAGCCGACAGTAATTAACAATGTGGAAACATTAGCCACTGTACCCAAAGTGTTGGAAATGGGTTCGGAAAAATTCCGCAAAATAGGTACTTTGGGAAGCCCGGGCACCAAAACGTTTGCTGTTACGGGGCATATTGCCAATACGGGGTTGGTGGAAGTTCCTATGGGAACTACGTTGCGCCAAGTAATTGATGACGTGGCCGGAGGCACTACAAATGACGACGGCACCGTAAACAAAGAAGCCTTTAAAGCGGCCCAAATAGGTGGGCCTTCGGGCGGTTGTTTAACGCGGGAACATTTGGACTTGCCGCTTGATTTTGACTCGCTTAAATCGGCCGGTGCTATGGTGGGTTCCGGCGGGTTAGTAGTCATGAACGACAAAACCTGTATGGTAAATGTGGCGCGGTTTTTCTTGGAATTTACGCAACGGGAATCTTGCGGTAAATGCGTCCCTTGCCGGGAAGGCACGGAACAGATGCTTACGATGTTAAACGACATTGTGGAAGGGCGTGCTACTTTAAAAACATTGGAGAATTTGGAAGATTTGGCAAAAGCGGTACAAAAATCTTCTTTATGCGCGCTTGGAAAAACCGCTCCGAACCCGGTGCTTTCTACGCTTAAGCATTTTAAAGACGAATACTTAGCCCACGTGGTTGAAAAACGCTGCCCGGCCGGCGTGTGCAAGGCGTTGGCCCGGTTTGAAATTGTGGCCGACAAATGCAAAGGCTGCGGTATGTGCAAACGGGCGTGCCCCGTGCAGGCCATATCGGGCACGGTGGGCAAGCCCCATCAGATTGACCCTAAAAAATGCATTAAATGCGGCGGCTGCAAAGCCACTTGTAAATTTGGCGCAGTCATTGTAGGCGCATAACCCACGGAGCGTATATATGGAAAAAGAACAATTTGTTACTATTGAAGGCAAAAGAGTGCCCATTGAAGGCGAAAAAAACCTGCTGGAGCTCATCCGCAAGGCTCATTTTAACATCGTTACCTTCTGCTATCACCCGGAGCTGGCCGCCTATGGCGCGTGCCGGTTGTGTTTGGTGGAGGTGGAAGGAATGGGCATTGTGGCTTCTTGTACAGTCCCGCCTAAAGACGGTATGAAAGTGCGCGTAAACAGCGATGAAATCCGCAAACTTCGCCGTATTAATTTGGAGTTGCTTTTGTCTTCCGGCAATCACGACTGTACCCTGTGCAGCAAGTCTAACAACTGTAAATTGCAGAAACTGGCCAAAGATTTAGACGTAACGGAAATACGCTTTAAATCCAAAAAGCTGGACAGCCACAAAGACGCCACTTCCCCCGCTTTGGTAAGAGACCACAGCAAATGTATCCTTTGCGGCAACTGTGTGCGTATCTGCAATGAGGTACAAGGTATTGGCGCCATTGATTTTGCATTTCGCGGGTTCCGCTCCAAAATTGCCACTGCTTTTAATAAGGAGCTGGGGCAAAGCCACGAATGTGTTTCCTGCGGGCAGTGCGCCCGTGTGTGCCCCACGGGGGCGTTAATGCCCAACTCTTCGGAGATTGAAGAAGTATTTAAAGCCATTAACAACCCGGCCAAAAAAGTAGCCGTACACATCGCGCCGGCTGTGCGTGTGGGGTTGGGCGAGATATTTGGCCTGCCTCAGGGGCAGAATGTGGACGGTAAAATCGCGGCGGCTCTTCGTATGCTGGGGTTTGATTACGTGTACGATACCGCCTTTGCGGCAGATTTGACGATTTTGGAAGAAGCTACCGAATTTTTGGAACGCTTTAAAAAAGGCACCAATTTGCCGCAGTTTACCAGCTGCTGCCCGGCTTGGGTAAATTATGTGGAAAAATTTGCACCGGAATTTATTCCAAACCTTTCCACGGCGCGCTCTCCTATGCAAATGATGGGCCCCGTTCTTAAGGCGGATTTTGAAGAACGCGGCGGCAAACGGGAAGATTTAGTGGTGGTGGCCGTTATGCCGTGCTCGGCCAAGAAATCTGAAGCCAAGCGCGGGGAGTTTTATGTAGATGGCAACCCGGATACGGATTATGTGGTGACCACGGTCGGATTAGCGCGTATGATTAAAGAAGCCGGTATAGACTTTGTGAACCTGGAAAACGAATGGTTTGATATGCCGTTTGGAACCAAAACAGGTGCCGGCGTTATTTTTGGCGCATCGGGCGGGGTAATGGAAGCGGCGCTTCGTTATGCGGTGGCGGAATTAGACCCCGGTAACGCCCGCAGCGTTAAATTTACCAGCTTGCGCGAGCCGAAAGTATTTAAAGAAAAAACGGTTACGATTGGTGACGTAAAAATACGCACAGCCGTGGTAAGCGGGTTAAAAAATGCCCGCAAGTTGCTTGATGACATAAAAGCCGGCAAAGACCATTATGATTTTATTGAAGTGATGTCTTGCCAGGGCGGTTGTGTGGCCGGTGCGGGGCAGCCTCAGTTTGACGGCTGGACGCCGCGCAAAGTGCGCGCCGAAGGCCTGTATCAAGAAGACACGGAACTGGCCTATAAATCCCAGGATAACAGCGGCGTAACCGCTTTATATGGGCGTATTTTGGACAAGATAGGCGGGCCTGTGGCGCACAAACTGCTGCATACGCACTATAAGTCTAAAAAGTTCCGCGTGGGGGAAGATAAGGTTAAATAATCTTCTTGCACCTGTTTCAAAGGGATGTTTCCCACTTTACAAAGGCCCGGTATAAAAACCGGGCCTTTGTTCGGTACAAGCATTGAGGTTAAAGAGGCGGCCTTTATTGCCTCCTTTTATTTAGATACAATATACATATATGCATTACTGGAAAGGCCTGTTTTGTGGCATTTTAACCTCTTCCACTTTTGGGATGATCCCTCTTTTTACCTTGCCGCTTTTGGCGGGGGGAATGACGCATTCTTCCATTCTTTTTTACCGTTTTTTTGTGGCAGCTGTTATGTTGGGCGGGGTGTTGTTTTTGGCCCGCAAATCCTTCCGGGTAACGCCGGAAGAGTTGTTTACGCTGGGCTGGTTAAGTTTATTGTACACGGGGTCAGCCTTGTTTTTGTTTTGGGGATACGATTATTTACCCAGCGGGGTAGCCACCACCATCATTTTTTTGTACCCGGTATTTGTTGCGGTTATTATGGCCGTGTTTTTTGGAGAAAAACCCTCCGGGTTTACTTATTGCGCTATTGTGCTGGCTTTGATAGGGGTGGGGTTATTGTCCGGGGTTGGGTCGGCCGAAGGCATACAGCTAAAAGGGGTGTTGATAGAAATAATGTCCGCCTTGTCTTACGGGTTGTATATTGTGGGGGTGAACCAATCCAGCGTAAAGCATATGGGGGCATTAAAATTAACGTTTTATGTGTTTTTATTTGATGCGGTTACTTTTTTATTGTTTGCCGTATGGAAAGGGGGGCTGCAGCCTATCCCTAGCGGGAGCGGGCAGTTAAATTTGGTATTGTTGGCTTTGGTGCCAACGGTGCTGTCTAACTTGTCATTAGTGTATGCTATTAAGAATATAGGCTCCACTTTTGCCTCTGTGTTGGGGGCGTTTGAACCGGTAACGGCTATGGCTATTGGAGTGTTGGTGTTTTCTGAGCCGTTTACGCGCTCTTTGGCGTGGGGGTTGGCGTTGATTATTTTGGCGGTCAGCCTGATTATTTTGGCGCCTGTTCTTACTACGGGCTGGCGGCGCGGCAAGTTCTTTTATATCACCCGTTTACGGGGGGTACACCGCAACTTGTTTCCGTATGATTAAATTTGTTGGTACAATATAGAAAAAAGGAGAATTTAATGAATCAGAAAGGAATGGTGCACGGAATAGTTTTTGTGTTGGTCATTATTGTTGGTTTTGGCTTTGCGTTAGGCTGGCCGCAGTATGCCAAACATAAAGAAATTTCCCACGCCAAAGAGGCCTTGGCTATGGCGCAAAAATTAGCCCAGGCCCAAAAAGACTATGCCCCGCAGCACGAAGGACAATATGCTTCCAGCTGGACGGATTTTGGCCTTCCGCTCACCTGCCCGGAAGTAACCAAAGAGGGCGTGAATGTTTTGGAATGTGAGTATTACAGCTTTTATACGCAGGACGGGCAGGTTTACGCACGCCATAACAATATTGCCAAATGGCTGACGGTGGACATTGCTACGGGCAAGGCGGATTGTTCCCACGAGACGAAGTCCGTCGCCGGGGCTAAAATTTGTGAAAAATTAGGTCTGTAAAACACCATTAAACGGAGGATGACCATGAAAAAATGGCTTTGTATTTTAACAGTATGTTTATTAGGGGTTGGTTGTGGAACTAGCGTTGAGCGGGTGGAAACCAACCTGGTAAAAGACGTAAGCGGCGGCTGGAACGATACGGACGCACAAATGGTAGCGGCCGAGATGATTGACGACTGTTTAAATGCCGGCTGGTACAATAAAACCTTGCTTAAACTAGGCAAAGAACCGGTGGTGATTGTCGGCACGGTAACCAATAACAGTATGGAGCACATCAATACGGATGTTTTTGTGGAAGAAATACAGCGTGCGCTTATTAATTCCGGCAAGGTGGAATTTGTGGCCTCCAAAAACGAACGCGGAGAAATACGGACCGAACGGCTGGAGCAGGATGAGTTTGCTTCTGAAGAAACCCGCAAAGCATTTGGCAAAGAAATCGGAGCGGATTTTATGTTAAGCGGTACGCTTAACTCGGTGGTAGATCAGGCCGGTAAAAAAGCGTTGGTTTTTTATCAAGTAAATATGAAACTGATTAATTTGGAAACCAACCAAATTGTTTGGAACGGCCAAAAACAAATTAAAAAATACGTCAAACGCAGCAAAGTAAGCTGGTAGGTGTTGTATGACCAAGGCGCACGCCATTTTGATGGTATTGGCGTTGTTGTGTTCGGCGTGTGCCGCGCCTTCTTTGCGCTATAAAAAAGAGATTAACCGCTTGGTGGCGGCGGAAGAGTTTAACGCTGCGGTCAACCAGCTGGAAGAAAAACAAAAAAAGTTTTATAAAGAGAAAGACGCCGCTTTGTTCTTGTTGGACAAAGCGGCGCTTTTGCACGATGCCCAGCAACCTGCCCAAAGTGATGCGGCCTTTTCCTCTGCCCAACAGGTAATCAACCAACTTTACGCCAAGAGTGTTACCGGCGCTTTGGGCACCCTGCTTATTAATGACTTAACCACCCCCTATTATGCCGCCCCTTATGAAAACGCCCTCACGTTTTTTTACCGCGGTATGAATTTTTTACAACAAAAAGATTTACAAGGCGCTCTGGTAGAGGCGCGCAAAGCAGTGTTTTATTTAGACCATTTGCGCGGCTCTAAAGCCAGCGGTTATACCGATGATGCTTTTGTGCAATATTTTGCCAGTTTGGTTTTTGAAAGCGGCGGACGGCGAGATGATGCCCGCATTTCCCGCACCAACGCTTTAAACGCATATCAAAAAAACGGCTGGCCTGTGCCGGATTTTCCGGTTCCGGCTAATGCGGGTAAAATGGGTGAGATTTTAATTTTTCATTACAATGGTTTACTGCCTCTTCTTAAAAGCCAAACCTTTCAAGTAGCTTGGGATAGGTTGTTGATATGGGCGTCCAGCCCGGGGGAAGGGGAAAGTGTTAACCCGCAAGTTCAAAATGCCATAATGGCGGGTCTGTCCGGCCGGGCGGTTACGGTAGCATACCCGGTGCTGGAAGAACAGCCTTATGTTATACGCGGCTCGTTTATTACTTCGGACGGAGTTTTTATGCAGCCTACGCAAAAGGTGCAGGATAATGCGGCCCTTACTAAACAATATTTAGAAGAGCGCCTGCCTACGCTTTTGTTTAGGTTGGCTACCCGCGCGGTATTAAAACAAGTGGCGGCCGTGCAGGCGCGCCACGCGGCTGCGCAGGCCTCCAGCGATGACACAGTGGGGGAATTAGCCGGTATGTTTGTAAGTTTTTTAGGTGCCCTTACCGAAACGGCCGACACCCGCCAGTGGTTTACCTTGCCGGCCGAAGTACGCTTGGCGCGGGTGTTTGTGCCGGCCGGCACGCACGAAATCAAGCTCTGGTTTAAAGACGGATATGGTAATATAGTAGGTGGGCATAGCTTTGGCCCGGTTGAGGTGCGTGCAGGGGAAAGAATTTTCCTGCATTATCGTACGGCTAAATAAAAGGGGAATATTATGAAGAAATGGTTTTTGTTGGCGGCTGTTTGTGTGTTGGCTGCTTGTGGACAGGTAAATAAGAAAACGGTCAATTACCAGATGTCTTTGTTTGACCAGAGCCGTTATTATGTGGTCGCTGGCGAAGGGGCAGATAAAGAAGCGGCCGGTGCCGATGCGTTAAAAAATATGCAGCGGGCTTTTGAGGGGGCCGCGCAGCTTGCTTCCACACAGCAGTTAAAAGACATTATGGCTAATGCCAAAGTGCAAAAAGTGTGGAAGGAGCCCAACTCCCGCCCTAAAAATTATTTTGCTTTAGCCGTGTTAGACCGGAATGTAGCCCAAAATATGCTGGCTGCGCCTATGGACGTGCTGGACGCCAAGCTGGCAGGCTTTGCACAAAGTTTGTCTTCCGTTGAAGAGCCTTTTGCTGCTTTAAAACTGGCCTTTAATATGCAGCCGTTGGTGGCCCAGCGCAATGTGTATCAAGATGCATACGCGTTTATTAATGCCGGGCAGGAAGGCTACCGTACGCAAGAGTTTGACCAATATAAAGCCGCTTTAAAAAACGCTATGGGTGCGGTAAAAGTATCCATTAAAACCAAAGGCCCGCAGCATACGGTGTTGCTTAGCAAAATTACCGATGCTTTAAACCAAATGGGCTTAGGTGTTGCTTTAGATAGAGAGGCAAAGGCGCCCTTAAGCGTAGTGGTGCAGACGGATGTGGACGGGTACGAATCGGAAAAAGTAAAGGGGTTGGAGTGGTGCTCCAGTATGGCATCTGTCAGTATGGTGGACGAAACTTTGGGGGTGACTTTTGCCCGTTTTGACGTGCACGACCGGGCCGGGACATCCCGCCGGGTGGATTCGCTCCGGCTGAGTATGCAGGGCGTGGGTGAAAAAGCCGCCGAACAGATTTCGCAGCGTATGTATGCGTATTTAAAAATAAGATAGGAGAAAAATCAATGAAAAAATTAATCGCTTTAGCAGTGTTGGCAGCACCTGCCTTGTTGATGGCGCAGGAAGCTGCCCAGCCGGTTGCTGTGCCACCGGCAGAGGGGGAGGCTCAGCCTCAGGCCGCAACCGTGCAAGACCCGGCCGAGCGCAACAAAATGTTGTATTCTTTAGGTTTTTTGTTGGGGGACAACCTAAAAAAACAGCTTATTTTGGATAATGAAGATGATTATAAAGCGCTTTCCCAAGGGATGCGCGACAGCTTGCTTAATAAAAAATCCCAAACGGAATTGGAGGCGTATAAACCCCAAATCATAGAGAAGTATCAAAAAGATGCCGAAATCATCAACCAAAAACGCCAAGCTGCCCAGCAGGAATATATGGATAATTTTAAGAAAGAAAAAGGTGTAAAAACCTTGGATAACGGGGCGATGATTAAGCTGTCTCGCAAAGGGAAGGGCAAATCCCCCAAGGCTGATTCTACCGTAAAAGTAAATTATGAAGGCACCCTGATAGATGGCACCAAGTTTGACAGCTCTTACGACCGCGGCGAAGCCGCCACGTTTAAACTGACCGATGTGGTACCCTGCTGGACAAAGGCCATTCAATATATGAAGCCCGGCTCTAAGGCCAAAATCGTCTGCCCGGCCGATACGGCTTACGGCAACCGCCCGCTGGGGCCGATTGCTCCCAACTCTACGTTGGTGTTTAATGTGGAACTTATAGAAGTTTTATAATGTCTAAAACCAGTTGGTTTTATGTTTGTGCGATGATAGCCATAATCGTCTCTACGGGGGCGATTAATGGCTATCGCGCTTATAAAGAATACAAAGCCCGCCAACAAGAAGAACAACAGTCCGATTTTACCTTTCAAAACGTACCGGTTACATTAGGTGCGCCTGTGGCGCAGGCGGCTTCTAAACCGGTGCTTTATATACCGCTGGCTCAAGATGAAGTTTTTTTTGGAGAGAAGCCCCTCTCTCCTGCCCAAGAGGCCCAACAAGCGGGTTTAACTTTGGAATCTATTTTAGCTGACTATAAAAACGAGCCTGCCTTACAGGCTTTTAACCAAGAACTTAGCCAATTAACCCAAGGCCAAGCCACCGGCTTGCAGGATTTAAGCGGCCCGCGTTTAGGGGTACTTATGCAGCAGTATCCGCAGGTGGGGGAGCTGATTAAAAAGCATTTACAAAACCCGGAATTTGCGTTTTTAGTGGGGCAAATTTTTGCCAATCCGCAATATGTGCAAAGCGTGGAAGTGCTGCAAGGCCAGCCGGCTGTATTGGATGAAGCGGCTAAAGAATAATTTCTAAGCGGGGCCAAAATATTGTATTCTATTTGCATAGGAGGGAGATACTGTGCTAAAAATTTTTCTTAAATCGGCCATATTGGTTTGTATTATTTTAAGTATTTATTTTATTGTTAATCCCAGTGCGTGCTCCAACTTATTGGCGGGGCGGGTGGTAAATACCCCGCGGGAAGAAAACCCGCAAATTAACCCGTCTATGCCGCCTGCTCAAAATGAGGTGTTGGTGCCGGTGGGAGATCAAAACGCCCAAGACATTCCCTCTGCACAAGAAGTAATTACCGCTCCGCAGCAAGAAGAAACCCCGCAAGATGCCGCCCCTGCTGTCCAGGCGCAGGAAGAGGAAGCTGCTATTTCCACCCCGCAGGAAGCAGAAGCTAAACAACAGCAAACCCCGGCGGAAGAGCAGTCTCCTTACTCGCAGGAAGACATAGATTATGCCGTAGCCAGCCGCTATGTGGAGCTGGAGCGGGAGTACATAAAAGAAAATAAAAATTTAGGGAAAGACGCTTCGCGTGAAATTTCTTATATTGTGATGGATGATTTTGAAATGTCACCCGAAGAATGGGAAGCGTTTTTAACCCGGGCTACTGCCGCTAATTTGTTTAATAAAGTGCGTGAAGAAATGCCCCAGTAACAGATGTTAACAAAGCTTTATTTAAAAACCCGTCTAATAAGGCGGGTTTTTATTGTACAAAAACAATCTTCCGGCAGTTGGCGGGGGGATTCAAATACCGGCCAGGTGTGAGTATGCCCGCTGTACAAAGGGGGTTCATCGTGCAGGCTAAATGTAAACCAAGGTTCAGAAAGCCTTTGTGTATGGAGTATTTGTATGGGGGAAAGTGTTACAAACAGTTTTTAGCTTGTTGGGGTGTGTTTTATGTAAGCCAAAGTGGGGGTGGTTAAGAAGAGCTAGTGGCTGAAGAAGAGCTCTTTGGCGTAACGGTGGGTAGGCGGCGTTGGGGGTGATACGGGTGCACAAACAGGCAGGTGGTTATTGGGGCAGATGATAAAAAACACCCCGGCTAGTGCCAGGGTGTTAAAAACGATAAATCCGTTTATATAAAACGCTAGCGCCTTAATGCGGCAGCCTGCCGGCCAGCAGTTCCGCCACGGGGCGGGTGTGTTTTATTTTGCCTAATATAATTTTGATGGAAGCGGTAATCGGCACCGATAAAAAGGCTCCCGGTACACCCCATACCAAGCTCCAAAAAATTAAAGAAGCAATAACCACTGCCGGGTGTAAGTCCATCCCTTCCCCCAAAAAGCGGGGTTCTATTAAATTGCCGATGATGAATTCCGTCGCCGTCAGTAGCCCGAGAATTAAGAAAAATTTCCCGCCGAAGCCAAATTGTAAAAACAATACCGGTGCCGGCAACAATACCCCTATAATGGAACCCACGCTGGGGATAAAATTGAGCAAAAAGGCAAACAGCGCAAACAATAACGCCAGCTGCACATTAAAGACAAATAGAATAATGGCAATAATAATGCCGGTAGAAAGCGAGGTAATCAATTTGACAGATAGATATACCGACACATTAGACAGCATTTCTTTAATGGTTTGGTTAGTGATTGGCGGTGCTTTTTTGCTGCCTAGCAGGAAGAAAATCATAAACAACAAAATGAGCGTAGCATTAGACACTACGGAAAACAACTTCCCGCCAAAGTTTTTAAGCCAGTTAAATAAGGGCAGGTCTTTTAATGCCGTTAATACAGAACTTTCATCTACTTCTATCCCGTAATTTTGCACGCGGGTTAACACATCTTGTGCAGAAGCCAGAATGTTTTCTTTATATACTTCTGCCCCTTTTAAAAACCCGCCTACGGAGTTTATGGTAAAGAAAATAATGGCGGCAAAAAAAGCCAAAAAAACCAAAATGGAAAAGCTAATTGCCAGCCACTTGGGGAAAGACAATTTATGCCGCAGCAGGTTGGTCATCTGCACCAAAATGGTGTATAGAAAAATGGAAATAACCAACGGAATCAGCACCGCTTTTGTATAAACCAGCATCGCGGTAACAATACCGGCTGCTATGATGGTTAAGCAGATGGTGCTGGTTTTTTGATAATAATACAATGGTTTTTCTTTATTAAACATTTATGCCCCCCGGTAACGTTCTGCATTTTTTGCAATTTCACGCGCTAAAAACAAAATTTTATCCGTCAGGTTGTTTAGCGTTTCAGCACAGGAAGTAAGCAGCCAAACATTTAATTTTTGGGCGGTGTATCCTTGGTACAGGCGGTAGAAACGGTGGTATTCGGTAAGGAATTCATCACATATACGGGAAAGGGTTTTTGCTTTGTTGTTAAACCCTTTGGCCGGCAGGGCCGTATCGGCCCCGTAGGCGTCTTTATGCCAGGAGCGTACTTCCGCCCGTATTTGAGCCCAAGCGGTTTCTTGCTTGTCTGTATCTTGGCGCATTGTTTGGCAGAAATCATTAAATTCCTGTGCAAAGGCCACGTCCCGTACTTCCATATTTTTATGGATTTGGGCCGATATTTGTTCCAGCCGGCGGTAAAATTCAGCCAAGATGTGGGCGTCTGCCGTTAACTGGCCGCGCAAGGCTTCACAAAGAGCCGTAGCTTGTTGAATACAGTCTAAAGAGTTCATTGTATTGGCAGCGTAACTGTGAATATGGAGCCTAAGCCCCGGTCGGACACTACATTCACCGAGCCTCCGTGCAGTTCTGCCCCGTTTTTAAGCATAGGCAGCCCCAACCCCCAGCCGTTTATTTGGCCGGTAAAATAATCATCTACCTGGTAAAAAGGCTCAAAAATGCGGTTTACGTCCTGCGGGCGTATGCCGGCGCCGTAATCACGCACGGAAATGGAAACCGTGTTGCCGTGGTTGGCGCATTGCAGTTTAATAATTTTTTCCATTTTGTTGTTAAACTTAATGGCATTATCCAGCATTTCTTCCAACATAGCGCGCAGGATTTCTTTATCTGCGTGGACGCTTAATTTTTCCGAACAGTCAATTTCTATATACGTCCCGCGTTTGGCGGCAGGTTCCTGCGTGGCCGGGGCAGGGGTGGAATCATCATCTTTGGCAATCGCGCGGGAAGCGCATTCTTTAACCAATGTTTTTAAGTTGATGTCCGTCTTTTTTAAATCCACCGGTTTCATACCGGAAATTTTGTTGTAAGTAAGCAGTTTGTCCACCAATTCGGCCATTTTTAGGCCTTGTTTGTTTATCTCTTCCAAGGCTTTGGAGGAAAAGGGAGAAAATTTTTCTTTCCCGGCTTGTGACAATATCGCTTCCGAATAGCCGTTAATAATAGAAAGCGGCGTTTTTAATTTATGAGAAACCAAGGATAAAATTTTATTGGAAGGATCTTTTTCCTTTAAATCCATTTCAGTCATAAACGCTCCTACAGTGCGGCCCCCAAGCCTACATAAAAAATGTCTCTTTTATTTTTGTGGCTGGTGGTTTCTATATGGTTGTATGCTATGTCAAGAAATACATTTCTAACTAGCGGGAAAGAATTGCCAATAATAAAAGAATGGTCAGGATCGGCGGTGTAGTTCTCGGTAAAAGAATAGCCTACATATAAAGAAGAGCCCGATTCCGCCCACATACGTACAAAACGTCCGCCCAGGGCATATTTGCGCAAATCACGCGTAATGTCCAGCGTTTGCAGGGCTACCAAATCCTGTTGGTTTAATACCCCGCGCCAGGCGGTTACGTCTGTAATCCCGTCGGGATATTGAAAGGCGGCGCCTGTGGCTTCCAAGCGGTAAGCCTGAAACATACTGTGGCTTAATTGTAAGAAATAAGCAACTTGGTCATAATCTGTATTTTCCGGCGCGGCGTTTTTGGTAAAAAGGGTGCCTTGTTGGCGTGCGTAGCTGGCGCCTAAACGGGCACGGGTATAGATGTCGTTTACCTGGTCATTTTCCATAAGCACGGTTAAGGCGGCGGTAGCGCCGTAAGCGTACGCGTCTTGATAGGCCGGGTTCTGGGAATTGTGTTTGAAGTAATAGAAGGGCGTAAATTCAAAATCCATCAGTTCAAACTGAAACAGCATCGGCAAATAGACGGAGAAAATAGGGTCTTTCAGCCGGCCGAAGGAATAATCCTGCATGTCTTTGACGTACCTAAACACTAATCCTGTTTGAGTATTATAGGTAGGGGCCACCAAGAGAGACGCCGTCGCCTGATTTTTGGAAGAAGACCACAAATAAGCGGCCCGGGTGTCCAACGTTTTTGCCTGCAATAAAGAAAAGGGCAGGCTAAGTAAGGTTAAAAATAAAAATAATTTTCTCATACTATTAATTTAGCAAAATTTAAGTTAGGCCGCGCAGGTTTTTTAATGTAACTGTATTAATAAGCGGCAAGCCGGATATTTTTAGTAAAATAAAAATAATATGAGAAAAACCGTTTTTATCTTTTTGGCCGTGTGTGCGGCCGTATGGCCTGCCGCGGCTGCCCAGCTGGTGCGCGGCCCGTATATAGAAGACCCCACCCAAACCACGATGGTTTTGCGTTGGCAGACGGATAAAGATACTCCGTCTTGGCTGGAATACGGCCCCACGCCGCGCTGTAATCAACTGATGACCGTTACCCCTTCATCCACCGAACACAAAGCCATTTTATACGGCTTGGTGCCAAATCAGGACTATTGTTACCGCTTGTACGTGTATAATGACGCTAAAGACGGCGTGCAAGTACCGGTGGAGGGGAGTTTTCGCACCTTGTTTTCGGCCGAACGCAAAGAGGTAAAATTTTTGGCTTTAGGCAATACCGGCGCGCCGGAACCGGTGGTGGGGGAGGACGGCATCTTGCCGCCTGATGTAGCTGCTGAGGCACGCCGTATATTGGCCGACAATATGACCCGCCGCCAAGCGGATTTTCTTATTCATACCGGCAATATTACCCACAGCGGTTTAAATGCCGATGCCAACCGAGAATTTTTTACCCCCTTCAAAAAAGTGTTGGCCAACAACCCGCTTTTGGTTGCCTTGGGCCCCAACGAATATGGCCCTAACCGAACTGAAAAAGAAAGCAAATCTTTCTTGCGTACCAATTATTCTAACTTTCATAATATGAGCTGGGGTACTGGTACTCCCAAGTATTACAGCTTTGATACGGCCAATGCGCGTTTTATCTTTTTAGACGCCAACACCGCTTACGGTGCTGTTTGGGCCCCGTCACTAGAGGAAGATTCCGCAGAACTGAAATGGTTAAAAACGGCGCTTTCCAGCAATGTGGAAGGTAAATGGAAAGTGGTGGTTATAAACGCACCGATGTACTCCACGGGGCCGGTAGAAGCTAATAATGAGGCGGCTTCTAAATTAATCAACTTGTTTGAATATTATAAGGTTAATTTGGTGCTGCAAGGCAACTCTCCCAACTATGAGCGTACTTTCCCGATGTACCGCGGGGAACCCAATGCGCGGGGGGTAACTTATGTTACCTTAGGCGCGGCGGGTGCGGCGCCGCAGAAGCGTGCATCGGGTGATAAATCCACTGCGCGTTATGTGGCGGCTTATCACTACGCCTTGGGTGAAATTGTTGACCGTAAGCTTACGTTAAAAGTATTTGACCATACGGACAAGCAAATAGATTCCATAGAGCTTTACTTGCGTTAATTGCAGCCTCATTTTAGATAGAAAAATACGGACGTTTAAAAAACGTCCGTATTTTTTTCATTTAGTTTTCGCGTATTTGCCGGGGAATATTCATTGTCTTAAAATCCGGCTGGGGGAAAAATATTCTTTGCCGAATTATTTAATGCGTTATTTGATTCTACGTTAGAAAGCAGACAAAACAAAGAGGCCAAAGCAGAAATGTAATTCCAGTGAACAGAAAATTGATTTTGTAAAAAGCCGTTTCCCTTCCGCTAATCTAAAAGGGCTTGATTTGTTTTTTTTTTTTGTTAAATTTT